>NZ_JBFTQH010000007.1:0-223225 GCF_056398905.1 Rhizobium sp. 01T417
AAGGCACGGAAATGGTTATGCCTGGCGACAACGTCACTGTAGACGTCGAGCTGATCGTTCCGATCGCGATGGAAGAAAAGCTGCGCTTCGCTATCCGCGAAGGCGGCCGTACCGTCGGCGCCGGCATCGTCGCCTCGATCGTCGAGTAATCGAAAGACCGGCCGTTTCGCCTGAAGCGGCCGAATCGATGACATTATTATGATGCAAGCGGCGCTAGCCGCTTGCTTATTACAGAGAAATGTTGCAAATGGCGCGCGAGCGCGATTTGCGCCCTGCTTCGTTCATTGGAGCGGGTGACTACAACAAGCAATAAGGTGGTCGTAAGGCCTGAAGACTGGATAGGGATGCCGCATTCCGGTGCCCCTCTCGATCTTTGAAACCGGTGGTCCGCCTTAGGAAAAAAGAACAACCCGTGTCTGCCTAACAGGCACGTGGGAAACAAACACAAGGATAACGTCGAATGAACGGCCAAAATATCCGCATTCGCCTGAAGGCGTTCGATCACCGCATTCTCGACGCTTCGACGCGCGAGATCGTGTCGACGGCGAAGCGCACCGGCGCAAGCGTCCGGGGCCCCGTTCCGCTTCCGACTCGCATCGAGAAGTTTACGGTCAACCGGTCCCCACACATCGACAAGAAGAGCCGCGAGCAGTTCGAGATGCGCACGCATAAGCGCCTCCTCGACATCGTAGATCCGACCCCGCAGACGGTAGACGCGCTGATGAAGCTCGATCTCGCCGCCGGTGTCGATGTTGAGATCAAGCTCTGAGCCTTGCTCGAGCGGATTTGGAAGGATTGAACCGATGCGTTCAGGTGTGATTGCACAGAAGGTGGGTATGACCCGCGTCTACAACGACGCTGGTGAACATGTCCCGGTAACAGTACTGCGTCTGGATGGCTGCCAGGTTGTGGCCCAGCGCACTGTTGACAAGAACGGCTATGCCGCAGTCCAGCTCGGTGCTGGCACGGCGAAGGTCAAGAATACGTCGAAGGCGATGCGCGGTAACTTTGCTGTTGCCAACGTCGAGCCGAAGGCCAAGCTTACGGAATTCCGCGTCACGGAAGACAATCTCCTCGAGGTTGGCACCGAGCTCAAGGCTGGTCACTTCGCAGCTGGTCAGCTCGTCGATGTGACGGGCACGACGATCGGTAAGGGCTTTGCCGGCGTCATGAAGCGCCACAATTTTAGTGGTGGCCGTGCTACGCATGGTAACTCGGTTTCGCACCGCTCGCACGGTTCGACCGGTCAGCGCCAGGATCCCGGTAAGGTATTCAAGAACAAGAAGATGGCTGGTCACATGGGCCAGACGCGCGTAACGACTCAGAACCTGGAAGTGGTTTCGACCGACGAAGATCGTGGTCTGATCCTGATCAAGGGTGCAGTACCCGGTTCCAAGGGTGCCTGGATCATCGTGCGCGATGCCGTCAAATCGGCAGCGAAGTAAGGGAGCCGGACCAATGGAATTCAACGTCAAGACCCTCGAGGGAAAAGACGCAGGGAAGGTTTCTCTTTCTGACGCGATTTTCGGTCTCGAGCCCCGCGAAGACATTCTCGCCCGCGTCATCCGCTGGCAGCTTGCCAAGAAGCAGCAGGGCACGCACCAGGCAAAGGGCCGCGCGGACGTCTCGCGCACCGGCGCCAAGATGTACAAGCAGAAGGGTACGGGCCGCGCTCGTCACCATTCGGCTCGCGCTCCGCAGTTTCGCGGCGGTGGTAAGGCCCACGGCCCGGTCGCTCGCAGCCACGAACACGACCTTCCGAAGAAGGTTCGCGCTCTCGGTCTGCGTCACGCCCTCTCGGCCAAGCTGAAGTCCGACGATGTCATCATCATCGACAGCCTGGTTGCTGCAGAAGCAAAGACCAAGGCGCTGGCATCGGCTTTCGAGACGCTCGGCCTGACCAACGCGCTCTTCATCGGCGGCGCTGAACTTGATGGCAACTTCAAGCTCGCAGCTCAGAACATCCCGAACATCGATGTTCTGCCGATCCAGGGCATCAACGTTTACGACATCGTGCGCCGCGGCAAGCTCGTGCTTTCCAAGGCTGCCGTCGAAGCTCTAGAGGAGCGTTTCAAGTGACCGACCTTCGCCACTATGATGTGATCGTCTCGCCGGCGATCACCGAAAAGTCCACGCTGGTATCGGAAAACAACCAGGTTGTTTTCAACGTCGCCAAGAAGGCGTCGAAGCCTGAAATCAAGGCTGCAGTCGAGGCGCTGTTCGGCGTCAAGGTCACGGCCGTCAACACTCTGCTCCGCAAGGGCAAGACCAAGCGTTTCAAAGGTTTTGTCGGCAAGCAGCAGGACGTGAAGAAGGCAGTTGTGACGCTGGCTGAAGGCCAGACGATCGACGTCTCCACCGGTCTCTGAGGAATAATAAAATGGCATTGAAAACATTCAATCCTACGACCCCGAGCCAGCGTCAGCTGGTCATCGTCGACCGCTCCTCGCTCTACAAGGGCAAGCCGGTCAAGGCGCTGACGGAAGGTCTGACCAAGAGCGGCGGTCGTAACAACCTCGGCCGCATCACCGCCCGCTTCATCGGCGGCGGTCACAAGCGCACCTACCGTCTGGTCGACTTCAAGCGTCGCAAGTTCGACGTTGAAGGCACCGTCGATCGTATCGAATACGATCCGAACCGCACGGCTTTCATTGCGCTGGTGACCTATGCTGACGGCGAAAAGGCCTACATCCTCGCTCCGCAGCGCCTCGCTGCCGGCGACAAGGTCATCGCTTCCGAGAAGGCTGTCGACGTAAAGCCCGGCAACACGATGCCGCTGCAGTTCATCCCGGTCGGCTCCATCATCCACAACGTGGAAATGAAGCCGGGCAAGGGTGGTCAGATCGCTCGCTCCGCCGGTTCCTACGCACAGCTCGTCGGTCGCGACCAGGGCATGGCGATCCTTCGCCTGAACTCTGGCGAACAGCGCCTCGTGCACGGCACCTGCCTTGCTTCGATCGGTGCGGTTTCGAATCCGGATCACGCCAACATCAACGACGGCAAGGCCGGTCGTACTGTTTGGCGCGGCAAGCGTCCGCATAACCGCGGTGTCGTCATGAACCCTGTCGACCACCCGCACGGCGGTGGTGAAGGCCGCACCTCTGGTGGTCGTCACCCGGTTACTCCGTGGGGCAAGCCGACCAAGGGCAAGCGCACCCGGTCGAACAAGTCGACCGACAAGATGATCATGCGCTCGCGTCATCAGCGTAAGAAGTAAGAGAGGAAGTCTCCAATGGCTCGTTCAGTATGGAAAGGTCCGTTCGTTGACGGCTATCTTCTCAAGAAGGCTGAGAAGGTTCGTGAAGGCGGACGTGCAGAAGTAATCAAGATCTGGAGCCGTCGCTCCACGATCCTGCCGCAGTTCGTCGGTCTCACCTTCGGCGTCTACAACGGCAGCAAGCATGTTCCGGTCAGCGTCAATGAAGACATGGTCGGTCACAAATTCGGTGAATTCTCTCCGACCCGGACCTACTACGGTCACGGTGCGGACAAGAAGGCAAAGAGGAAGTAACAATGGGCAAGGCAAAAGCCGAACGCCGGCTGAAGGACAACGAGGCGCAAGCAGTCGCCCGCACGCTCCGCGTCAGCCCACAGAAGCTCAACCTCGTTGCTGCGGTTATCCGCGGCAAGAAGGTCGATCGTGCACTCGCTGAGCTGGAATTCTCCCGCAAGCGTATCGCAGGCGCCGTCAAGAAGACGCTCGAGTCTGCGATCGCCAACGCCGAGAACAACCACGACCTCGACGTCGACTCCCTGGTCGTCGCCGAAGCCTATGTCGGCAAGTCGATCGTCATGAAGCGTTTCCACGCTCGTGGCCGCGGCCGCGCTTCTCGCATCGAGAGGCCGTTTGCGCACCTGACGATCGTTGTCCGCGAAGTGCAGGCACAAGAGGAGGCCGCATAATGGGTCAGAAAATTAATCCAATCGGTTTCCGTCTTGGCATCAACCGTACCTGGGATAGCCGCTGGTTTGCGGACAATGCCGAGTACGGTCAGCTGCTGCACGAAGACCTGAAGATGCGCAAGTTCGTGATGAGCGAACTGAAGCAGGCTGGTATCGCCAAGGTGGTCATCGAGCGTCCGCACAAGAAGTGCCGTGTCACGATCCACTCGGCTCGTCCGGGCCTGATCATCGGCAAGAAGGGCGCAGACATCGACAAGCTCCGCAAGAAGCTGTCGGACATGACGAATTCCGAAACGCACCTCAACATCGTTGAAGTTCGCAAGCCGGAAGTCGACGCTACGCTCGTCGCACAGTCGATCGCTCAGCAGCTCGAGCGTCGTGTTGCTTTCCGTCGCGCCATGAAGCGTGCCGTTCAGTCTGCAATGCGTCTTGGCGCCGAAGGCATCAAGATCACCTGCGCAGGCCGCCTCGGCGGTGCTGAAATCGCTCGTACGGAATGGTACCGCGAAGGTCGCGTTCCGCTGCACACGCTGCGCGCTGACATCGACTACGGCACAGCTGAAGCGGAAACCGCTTTTGGCATCTGCGGCATCAAGGTTTGGATCTTCAAGGGCGAAATCCTTGAGCACGATCCGATGGCCTCCGAGCGCCGCGCACTCGAGGGTGACGCTCAGGGTCCGGCAAGCCGTGATCGCGATCGTCGCCGCGACAACGCTTAATAGCGTTGGTGGATAAGTTCGGAGAATAAGAAAATGTTGCAGCCAAAGCGTACCAAGTACCGCAAGCAATTCAAGGGCCGCATCAAGGGCGTCGCCAAGGGTGGTTCTGACCTGGCCTTCGGCGAATTCGGCCTTAAGGCTCAAGAGCCGAACCGCGTGAATGCACGCGAGATCGAAGCGGCCCGCCGCGCGATCACGCGTTACATGAAGCGCGCCGGCCGTGTATGGATCCGCGTGTTCCCGGATGTTCCGGTAACCGCAAAGCCGACCGAAGTCCGTATGGGTAAGGGCAAGGGCTCTGTCGAATACTGGGCATGCAAGGTCAAGCCAGGCCGTATGATGTTCGAAATCGACGGCGTCAGCGAAGAAATCGCTCGTGAAGCGCTTCGCCTCGGCTCTGCCAAGCTCTCGGTCAAGACGCGCTTCGTTCAGCGTATTGCAGAGTAAGGAGCAAGGCACATGAAAGCCGAAGAAGTACGCGGCCTCACGGCCGATCAGCTCAAGGACAAGCTCGCCGACCTGAAGAAGGAGCAGTTCAACCTGCGCTTCCAGAAGGCAACCGGTCAGCTGGAAAAGTCCTCGCGCATCAACGAAGTCCGTAAGGACATCGCCCGCGTGAAAACCATTGCCCGCCAGAAGGCGGCAGAAGCAAAGGCGTAAAGGAAAACATCATGCCGAAGCGCATTCTGCAGGGCGTTGTCGTTGGCGACAAGAACGAGAAGACTGTCGTAGTTCGCGTTGAGCGTCGTTTCGCTCACCCGCTGCTCCAGAAGACCGTTCGTCGTTCCAAGAAGTACAAGGCCCACGACGAAAACAACCAGTACAAGATCGGCGATACCGTATCCATCGAGGAATGCGCGCCGATTTCCAAGGACAAGCGCTGGACGGTCGTTTCCGCCCAGGCCAAGTAAGATTTTTGCGCGAGGCCTTGCGTCTCGCGGAAATATCTGTATGAAGCAGCGTCAGAACGCTCGTTCGTCGAGCGTTCTTTTGCTTTGAGCGCACGGAAGGTCCCGACGGGAAACCACCCTGGCACGATCGATCCCGCGCTATTCAAGCTATTGCCGTGTTTTCGCCTGTCCTTGTGGCAAGCGGCCGGCTGACAATTTTCATAAGCCGGGGTAGGGGGCGAAAGCCCAACCATTCCGGTAAACCAAAAAGGCGACCTGATATGATTCAGATGCAAACAAACCTCGACGTGGCGGATAATTCCGGCGCACGTCGTGTCATGTGCATCAAGGTGCTGGGCGGCTCGAAGCGCAAGTATGCCGGGATCGGCGACATTATTGTCGTTTCGATCAAGGAAGCGATCCCGCGCGGCCGCGTGAAGAAGGGTGACGTGATGAAGGCGGTGGTTGTTCGTACCGCCAAGGAAATCCGTCGCGTTGATGGCAGCATCATCCGCTTCGACACGAATGCAGCAGTCCTCATCGACAACAAGAAAGAGCCGATCGGCACCCGTATCTTCGGACCGGTTCCGCGCGAACTTCGCGCTAAGAACCACATGAAGATCATCTCGCTGGCTCCCGAAGTACTGTAAGGAGCGCGAAGGATGCAAAAGATTCGTAAGGGCGACAAGGTCGTCATGCTCGCAGGCAAGGACAAGGGCCGTACCGGCGAAGTCCTTCAGGTTCTGCCCAAGGAAGATCGCGCCGTTGTTCGTGGCGTCAACGTCGTAAAGCGCCACCAGCGCCAGACGCAGAGCCAGGAAGCCGGCATCATCAGCAAGGAAGCTTCGGTTCACCTGTCCAACGTCGCAATCGTCGACAAGGACGGCAAGCCGACCCGCGTTGGCTTCAAGGTTGTTGACGGCAAGAAGGTCCGTGTGGCCAAGCGTTCCGGTGAGGTGATCTGATGGCTGACGCAAAGTACGAGCCACGGCTCAAGAAGGAATATGTCGAGCGCATTCGTGCGGCGATGCAGGAGAAGTTCTCCTACGCCAACGAGATGATGATTCCGAAGCTCGACAAGATCGTAATCAACATGGGTGTTGGTGAAGCAACGGCTGATTCGAAGAAGCCGACTGTTGCTGCAGCCGACCTGGCCGCTATTGCCGGCCAGAAGCCGGTCATCACCCGTGCACGCAACTCCATCGCTGGCTTCAAGGTCCGCGAGCAGATGCCGATCGGCGCAAAGGTCACCCTGCGCGGCGCTCGCATGTACGAGTTCCTGGACCGTCTCGTGAACATCGCGCTTCCGCGCGTTCGCGACTTCCGCGGCCTGAACCCGAAAAGCTTTGACGGCCGTGGCAACTTCGCCATGGGCATCAAGGAGCACATTGTGTTCCCTGAGATCAACTACGACAAGGTTGATCAGATGTGGGGCATGGACATCATCGTTTGCACGACGGCAACGAAGGACGACGAAGCGCGGGCTCTCCTGACAGAGTTCAACTTCCCGTTCCGTCAGTAACCGTAACGACGAGCGTAGAAAAGGAACCGCACATGGCGAAGACAAGCGCAGTTGAAAAGAACAAGCGCCGCCGTACTACGGTCGCTAACCAGGCTGCCAAGCGCGCAGCTCTGAAGGCGATCATCATGAACCAGGCTCTTCCGATCGAAGAGCGGTTCAAGGCCTCGATCAAGCTGGCATCCCTGCCGCGCGATGGATCCAAGACCCGCATTCGCAACCGTTGCGAAGTATCGGGCCGTCCGCGCGCATACTACCGCAAACTGCGCATGTCGCGTATCGCGCTGCGTGAACTCGGCAATCTCGGCAAGGTGCCGGGCATCGTCAAGTCGAGCTGGTAAGGAGCAGGTTAGATGACAATGACTGATCCGTTGGGCGATATGCTCACTCGCATCCGTAACGGCGCTTCTCGCCGCAAGTCGTCGGTCTCGACGCCTGCTTCGAAGCTCCGTGCACGTGTTCTCGATGTTCTGCAGTCTGAAGGCTACATCCGTGGCTACTCCGTTGTCGATTTCGGCAATGGCAAGTCTGAGCTCAACATCGAACTCAAGTACTATGAAGGCGCATCGGTGATCCGTGAGATCGGCCGTGTGTCCAAGCCGGGCCGCCGGGTTTATGTCTCGGTCAAGTCCATTCCGCAGGTCGCGAACGGCCTCGGCATCACTATCCTTTCGACCCCGAAGGGCGTGATGGCCGATCACCAGGCTCGCGAACAGAACGTTGGTGGCGAGGTTCTTTGCTCGGTCTTCTAAGGCTGAGCAGGGATCTCCATAGCGAACAGACAGGATATAAAAATGTCTCGTATCGGTAAAAAGCCCGTTCAGGTGCCTGCTGGGATCACGGCTACGGTCGATGGCCAGAAGGTTACCGCTAAGGGCCCGAAGGGCGAGCTGTTCTTCGTCGCAAACGACGAAGTCGGCGTGAAGCTCGAAAATAATGCGGTCGTCGTGACGCCGCTCAGCCAGACGAAGAATGCTCGTGCAAAGTGGGGCATGTCCCGCACGATGATCGAGAACATCTTCAAGGGCGTTAAGGACGGCTTTGAGCGCAAGCTCGAAATCAACGGCGTCGGTTACCGCGCGTCGCTTCAGGGCAAGAACCTGCAGCTGGCACTCGGCTTCAGCCATGACGTTGTGTATGAGCCGCCGCAGGGCATCACGATCACTGTGCCGAAGCCGACGGAAATCGTCGTCACCGGCATCAACAAGCAGCAGGTCGGCCAGGTTGCCGCTGAAATCCGCGAATACCGCGGTCCTGAGCCTTACAAGGGCAAGGGCGTCAAGTATGCCGAAGAGCGGATCGTCCGCAAAGAAGGCAAGAAGAAGTAAGGATCACGCGAAATGGCTAGCAGGAAAGAAGCACTTGCACGTCGTGCCAACCGCGTGCGTCGTCACCTCAAGTCGGTGGCCAACGGCCGTCCGCGCCTGTCGGTTCATCGCTCGTCGAAGAACATCTATGCTCAAGTCATTGACGATGTCGCTGGTAAGACGCTTGCGTCTGCCTCGACCCTCGACAAGGACCTGCGCGGTTCTCTGAAGACCGGTGCTGACACGGCAGCAGCTGCCCTCGTAGGCAAGCTCGTTGCTGAGCGCGCCTCGAAGGCAGGCGTCAAGGACGTCGTATTCGACCGTGGCGCCTTCATCTACCACGGCCGCATCAAGGCCCTGGCAGAAGCAGCCCGCGAAGGCGGTCTGTCCTTCTAATAAAGTTTCCGGCCGGCAGCCTTAGGGTACCGGCCGGATATCACCGGACCGCAGGCGTCCCGAAAAGGGGAGGCCGATGCGGTCCTCGTTTTGTTTGCCGATTGCACCCGGAAAAGAAAAAGGAAGAGGACAATGGCACAGGAAAGAAGGCCGCAGCGGGAAGACCGCCAGGCCCGTGAAGAGCGCGATAGCGAATTCGTCGACAAGCTGGTCGCGATTAACCGCGTTGCCAAGGTTGTTAAGGGTGGCCGCCGTTTCGGTTTCGCCGCTCTCGTCGTCGTTGGTGACCAGAAGGGCCGCGTTGGCTTCGGTCACGGCAAGGCACGCGAAGTGCCGGAAGCAATCCGCAAGGCGACTGAAGCTGCCAAGCGCGAACTGATCTTCGTACCGCTGCGTGACGGCCGTACGCTGCATCACGACGTTCATGGCCGCCATGGCGCCGGCAAGGTTCTGCTTCGTTCGGCCAAGGTCGGTACCGGTATCATCGCCGGTGGTCCGATGCGCGCTGTTTTCGAAACGCTCGGCGTTCACGACGTTGTCGCCAAGTCGACCGGTTCCTCGAACCCATACAACATGGT
Source organism: Rhizobium sp. 01T417 (assembly GCF_056398905.1). Classification (NCBI taxonomy): domain Bacteria; kingdom Pseudomonadati; phylum Pseudomonadota; class Alphaproteobacteria; order Hyphomicrobiales; family Rhizobiaceae; genus Rhizobium; species Rhizobium sp. 01T417. The sequence continues at coordinate 9,313 of NZ_JBFTQH010000007.1, forward strand.
TCGCGCTACCTTCGACGCTCTGAAGCACCAGGTTCACCCGAAGGACATCGCAGCTCAGCGCGGCATCAAGTATGCAACGCTCCAGGCTCGCCGTGCCGCTTCTGGCAATGCCTCTGAAGAATAAGAGGAGTCTGACAGATGGCTAAGGCTACCAAGAAGACTGAAGCGAAGACGGTTATTGTCGAACAGATCGGCAGCCCGATTCGTCGTCCGGACGTCCAGCAGCGCACGCTGATCGGCCTCGGACTCAACAAGATGCACCGTCGCCGCACGCTGGAAGATACTCCTTCCGTTCGTGGCATGATCCGTGCTGTCCAGCATCTCGTTCGCGTCGTCGACGAGAAGTAAGCCGGGAGATTCGCTATGAAACTCAATGAAATTAAAGACAACGAAGGTTCGACCCACAGCCGCAAGCGCCTCGGCCGCGGTATTGGTTCGGGCTCGGGCAAGACCGGTGGTCGCGGTGTGAAGGGTCAGAAGTCCCGTTCCGGCGTCGCTATCAACGGTTTCGAAGGCGGTCAGATGCCAATCTACCGTCGCCTGCCGAAGCGCGGCTTCAACAACATTTTCAAGGCCGACTTCGTCGTCGTGTCGCTTGAGCGTGTTCAGGCTGCGATCGACGCTGGCAAGCTCGACGCCAAGTCCACGGTTGATGCAGCAGCTCTCAAGGCTGCCGGCGTTATCCGTCGCGTCAAGGACGGCGTTCGCGTTCTCGCCGACGGCGAGCTGAAGGCAAAGGTCAAGTTCGAAGTTGCTGGCGCTTCCAAGCCGGCTGTCGAAAAGATCGAAAAAGCTGGCGGTTCCGTCACGCTTCTTTCTGCCGCAGCTGCAGAATAATTAATCTTATGATAAGTCGCCCGGGGTGCTTCACACCGGGCGGTTTTGCTCCCATATGTGAGCCTCACAAAAACCGGCTGGACGCACGTGCGTCATGGACGGTAGGAACGAACACAAGGGTGAGGCATAGGTTGCGTTCGCAATCCGTCCGAAACCCGCTTTTGAATAATTCAGAATGCTGATACCGGGTCCTGCACCTCGCTTGGCTAGAGCCCGGAATTGGTAGCGCGGAGAATCGCATGGCGTCTGCAGCGGAACAGTTGGCTTCTAACCTCAATTTCTCGACCTTCGCCAAAGCCGAGGATCTCAAGAAGCGCCTGTGGTTCACACTGGCAGCTCTCCTCGTGTACCGGCTCGGTACCCACATTCCGCTCCCCGGCCTCAATCCAGAAGCTTATGCCCAGGCCTTCCGTGGCCAGGCAGGCGGCATTCTCGGCCTCTTCAACATGTTCTCGGGCGGCGCCGTGCAGCGCATGGCAATCTTTGCGCTCGGCATCATGCCTTACATTTCCGCTTCGATCATCGTGCAGCTGATGACTTCGGTCGTTCCGGCGCTCGAAAACCTGAAGAAGGAAGGCGAACAGGGTCGCAAGATCATCAACCAGTATACGCGCTACGGCACGGTACTCCTCGGTGCGCTTCAGGCTTACGGCATTTCCGTCGGTCTTGAGAGCGGCAACGGCCTTGTTGTCGATCCTGGCATCTTCTTCCGCATTTCGACGGTCGTGACCCTGCTCGGCGGCACGATGTTCCTGATGTGGCTCGGCGAGCAGATCACCTCGCGCGGCATCGGCAACGGCATCTCGCTGATCATCTTCGCCGGTATCGCCGCAGGCCTTCCGCAGGCTCTTGCCGGCACCCTCGAACTTGGCCGCACCGGCGCCCTGTCGACGACGCTGATTCTCGCCGTCATCGTCATTGCGATCGCCGTTATCGCGATCATCGTTTTCGTCGAGCGTGCGCAGCGCCGCCTGCTGATCCAGTATCCGAAGCGCCAGGTCGGCAACCGCATGTTCCAGGGCGACACGTCCCACCTGCCGCTGAAGCTCAACACCTCGGGCGTTATCCCGGCGATCTTCGCGTCTTCGCTGCTGCTGCTGCCGGCGACCGTTGCAGGCTTTGCCAACACGACCGCACTGCCGGCCTGGGCGACCTCGATCGTCGCCGCGCTCGGCCACGGCCAGCCGCTCTATATGCTGCTCTACGGCCTGCTGATCGCTTTCTTCGCCTTCTTCTATACCGCTATCGTCTTCAATCCGAAGGACACCGCCGACAATCTGAAGAAGCATGGCGGCTTCATCCCGGGTATTCGCCCGGGCGAGCGGACTGCTGAGTATATCGACTACGTGCTGACCCGCATTACGGTGATTGGCGCGATCTACCTCGTCTTCGTGTGCATTCTGCCTGAAATTCTTGTGTCTCAGACGGGCATTCCTTTGTCCTTGGGTGGCACTTCGCTCTTGATCGTGGTTAGCGTAACTCTCGATACGGTGGCGCAGATTCAGGGTCATCTGATCGCACAGCAGTATGAAGGCCTGATCAAGAAATCGAAGTTGCGCGGAGGAAAGAGGGGGCGATGAGACTCATACTGTTAGGGCCGCCGGGCGCGGGTAAGGGGACCCAGGCTCAGCGGATCGTGGAGAAGTACGGAATTCCGCAACTTTCCACGGGTGACATGCTGCGTGCTGCCGTTGCGGCTGGCACGGAGGTGGGCAAGCGTGCAAAGGCCGTCATGGATGCTGGCAAGCTTGTTTCCGATGAGATTGTCAATGCCATCGTCTCCGAGCGTCTGGATGCACCGGACTGCACCAAGGGTTTCATTCTCGACGGTTACCCGCGCACGCTGGTTCAGGCCGACGCAACGGAAGCCATTCTGAAAAGCAAAGGTCTTGAGCTCTCGACCGTGATCGAGATCCAGGTTGACGACAACGTCCTCGCTGACCGTGTCTCGGGACGCTATACCTGCGCCAACTGCGGTGCAGGCTATCACGACACCAACGTCAAGCCGAAGATTGAAGGCGTTTGCGACCGCTGCGGTTCGACTCACTTCAAGCGGCGCCCGGATGACAACCGCGAAACGGTCGTCACGCGCCTGCAGGCCTACTACAAGGAAACATCTCCATTGATCGGCTACTTCTATGCCAAGGGCAAGCTGAAGTCGGTTGATGGCATGGCGGATATCGATCAGGTCACCAGCGAGATCGATAAGATACTTTCGAAGCTTTAGTCTTTGAAAATAAACTTGGCGGAAGCGGTTGCTTTTCAGCACTGATTCCGCTAAACACCGCGCCAACTCGCGACATTTATGCGATCGGCGCGGATTTCCAGAGAAGTCCGGGTTCGGTCGTTTTGACATGTACGAACCCAAATCTGAACGAGCGGCCGGTTCGGCTGCATAACGAAAAGCCTCTTGCCGGATGGCAACGGGAACGCAAGGAGAATAGGCGTGGCACGTATCGCTGGCGTCAACATCCCGACTGCGAAGCGCGTCGTTATCGCGCTGACCTACATTCACGGGATCGGTCCAAAATTCGCGCAGGAAATCATGGAGAAGGTTGGCCTGTCGGCTGACAAGCGCGTCCATCAGCTGACGGACTCCGAGGTTCTGCAGATCCGTGAAACCATCGACCGTGACTATCAGGTCGAAGGCGATCTGCGTCGCGAAACCTCGATGAACATCAAGCGTCTGATGGACCTCGGCTGCTACCGTGGCCTGCGTCATCGTCGCGGCCTTCCGGTCCGCGGCCAGCGCACGCACACCAATGCCCGCACCCGCAAGGGTCCGGCAAAGGCCATCGCTGGTAAGAAGAAGTAATTTCCGGGAAACCGGAGGTGAGGGGGCTGGCGGTCTGCGCCGGCCTCTTTTGAGTTTGGGGCAGGGCCGTAAGGTCTCGTTCCGGTGTAGCCGCTGGTATTACGGCGGTGCAGAGATCCAAGAAAGGGATTTAAATGGCCAAGGAAGCCGTACGCGTTCGTCGTCGCGAACGTAAAAACATTTCGTCGGGTGTTGCCCACGTCAACTCGACCTTCAACAACACGATGATCACCATCACCGACGCTCAGGGCAACGCCATTGCCTGGTCGTCTGCTGGCGCCAAGGGCTTCAAGGGCTCGCGCAAGTCGACCCCGTTCGCTGCTCAGATCGCTGCTGAAGACTGCGCCAAGAAGGCTCAGGAACATGGCATGAAGTCGCTGGAAGTCGAAGTTTGCGGCCCGGGTTCGGGTCGTGAATCCGCTCTGCGCGCGCTCCAGGCTGCTGGTTTCATGATCACGTCCATCCGTGACGTGACGCCGATCCCGCACAATGGTTGCCGCCCGCGCAAGAAGCGCCGCGTCTGATCATCGCCATTCACAACACCGGTGAGCGGGTTTTCGCTCCCGGTGCTTCTCAAGCTCGGTTGCCACGATTGGATGGTGGTAACGAACGGAAGGCAAAAATATGATTCAGAAAAACTGGCAGGAATTGATCAAGCCGAACAAGGTCGAGTTCTCTTCGAGCTCGCGCACCAAGGCGACGCTCGTAGCAGAGCCGCTGGAGCGCGGTTTCGGCCTCACCCTCGGCAACGCGCTTCGCCGCGTTCTGCTGTCTTCGCTGCGCGGTGCCGCAGTGACGGCTGTGCAGATCGATGGCGTGCTGCATGAGTTCTCGTCGATCCCGGGCGTCCGCGAAGACGTCACGGACATCGTCCTCAACATCAAGGAAATCGCCATCAAGATGGATGGTGATGACGCAAAGCGCATGGTCGTGCGTAAGCAGGGCCCGGGCGTTGTAACGGCTGGCGACATCCAGACGGTCGGCGATATCGAAATCCTCAACCCCGAGCATGTCATCTGCACGCTCGACGAGGGCGCCGAAATCCGCATGGAATTCACCGTCAACAACGGCAAGGGCTACGTTCCGGCCGACCGCAATCGTGCGGAAGATGCTCCGATCGGTCTCATCCCGGTCGACAGCCTTTATTCGCCGGTCAAGAAGGTGTCCTACAAGGTTGAAAACACCCGCGAAGGACAGGTTCTCGACTACGACAAGCTGAACATGACGATCGAAACCGATGGTTCGATCTCCGGCGAAGATGCCGTCGCTTTCGCGGCTCGCATCCTCCAGGATCAGCTTGGCGTGTTCGTCAACTTCGACGAGCCGCAGAAGGAAGCCGAAGAAGAAGCCGTCACCGAACTCGCTTTCAACCCGGCGCTCCTCAAGAAGGTGGACGAACTCGAACTGTCCGTTCGCTCGGCAAACTGCCTGAAGAACGACAACATCGTCTACATCGGCGACCTCATTCAGAAGACCGAAGCAGAAATGCTCCGCACGCCGAATTTTGGTCGCAAGTCGCTGAACGAAATCAAGGAAGTTCTCGCTTCCATGGGCCTGCACCTCGGCATGGAAGTGCCGGCATGGCCGCCTGAGAACATCGAAGATCTCGCCAAGCGCTACGAAGACCAATACTAACCATCAAACGGCGGGCGAGATGCCTGCATGTGAAGGAGAATAGCAATGCGCCACGGTAAATCCGGCCGCAAGCTGAACAGAACCGCTAGCCACCGCAAGGCAATGTTTGCCAACATGGCGGCTTCGCTCATCACCCATGAGCAGATCGTGACGACCCTGCCGAAGGCAAAGGAAATCCGTCCGATCGTTGAAAAGCTCGTCACCCTCGGCAAGCGGGGCGACCTGCATGCTCGTCGTCAGGCGATCTCGCAGATCCGCGACGCCGCTGTTGTTTCGAAGCTCTTCGACACGATCGCTTCGCGCTACGCAACCCGCAACGGCGGTTACCTGCGTATCATGAAGGCTGGCTTCCGCCAGGGCGACAACGCCGCTCTCGCCGTCATCGAGTTCGTTGACCGCGACACCTACGCCAAGGGCGCAGCCGACAAGGCTCGCGTTGAAGCCGAAGCTGCTGCAGCTGAAGCCGCTTAATCCTTTCCGGTTTGCCGGAAGCAAAACAGCCGGGCTGCAAAGCCCGGCTGTTTTCGTTTGTAGCCCTTGCTGGGCACGGGAGACGGCGGTCGTGGACGGGGTCGTCGTGTTTCCACCAAGACAAGGCGTATTCAGGAGCGGATCGCTGCCCTTGGATGCAGCCGCAGGCCAATGCTGTATCGTGCTGCCGCTTGGCATGTTGAGCAGTCTTGAGATCGGAGCTAGCTTGGTGTTCCCGCCAACGTCTCAAGGAGTGGGCGCTTGATAGACCATATAACCGTTGCTGTGAGTGACTTGGCAAAGAGCAAGCTCTTCTATGAGAAGGCGCTTGCACCGCTAGGATACAAACTTTCCTTCGGAAAGGAGAGCGTGTTCTGGGCCTTCGATATCGGCAATGGGTGCCTTTTCGAGATCCAGCAGGTCGACAGCCAGCCCCCTTTGACGAGTGTGCACGTCGCCTTTCGCACTCGAGGCAAGGCCGAAGTTGATGCGTTTTATCACGCCGCGCTTGATGCTGGCGCGAAGGACAATGGCGCCCCCGGCCCACGCCCACAATATGCATCAGGCTATTACGCCTCCTTCGTTCTCGATCCCGATGGCTACAACATCGAAGCCATGATCAATCAGCCAGCGACAGAATCGTGATTGGTCGCTAGCCGATAGTCGAAGGAGCGTGCGCAAATCATGAGGCGGTCGCTGCAGCCCGTGTGCGCTGGCGGCCCTGGCCGCGTTTCCTGCTCCGCGCGATCGGCCGCCATGAGCGGTAGAGGATCAGCAGGATGATCACCGTGACATAGACGTATTGCTCGAGGTCGATGACCTTCGTCGATAGCGCAAAGTGTACGGCGCCGGCAGCGGCGATGATGTAGACGAGGCGATGCAGCCGGACCCAGTTCGGTCCGAGGCGGCGGATCGAAAGATTGTTCGACGTCACGGCAAGCGGAACGAGCATGACGAACCCGGCCATGCCGAACATGATGAAGGGCCGCTTCAGCACGTCGTTGAGCACAGCTGAGAGATCAAGTGCCTGGTCCAGCACCATGTAAACAGTCAAATGCATCGCCACGTAATAGAAACAGAGGAGCCCAAGCGCGCGGCGATAGCGCAGATAGTTCCAACCGAACAGATCGCGGGCAGGGCTGACGGCGAGCGTCAGGATAAGGAAGCGGATCGCCCAAAGGCCGAGGAACAGTTCGAAGGTCTTTACCGGATCGGCGCCGAGCTGATCGGTCGCGCCGAGATAGAAGGTCCATGCGGCGGGCAACAGGCCGATGGCATAGAGCGCCCAGACAGAGGACGATTGCCACCGCTTCGCAAGGCTGAGCGAAAATCCCGGCATCAGAAGTTCTTCCGAAGATCCATGCCGCTATAGAGGCTGGCGACCTCGTCGGCATAGCCGTTGAACGGCAGGGTGGGGTGGCGGCTGGCGCCAAAAAAGCCGCTTTCGCCGATGCGCCGTTCCGTCGCCTGGCTCCAGCGTGGGTGATCGACCTCCGGATTGACGTTGGCAAAAAAGCCATACTCCTGGGGATTGGTCACCTGCCAGGTGTTCTTCGGCTCCTTATCCGTCAGGGTGATCCGGACGATCGACTTGATGCCCTTGAAGCCATACTTCCACGGCACGACCAGCCGGATCGGCGCGCCGTTCTGGTTCGGCAAGGTCTGACCATAAAGACCGACGGCGAGCAGGGCGAGTGGGTGACGCGCTTCGTCGAGCCGCAGGCCTTCGACATAGGGCCAGTCGAGCGATTGGAAGATGCCTTTCTGTCCCGGCATCTCTTCTGGCCGCACGACCGTTTCGAAGGCGACGTACTTTGCGCTTCCGAGCGGCTCGACTTTGTTGAGCAGGGAAGCAAGCGGAAAGCCGTCCCACGGAATGACCATCGACCACGCCTCGACACAACGCATGCGGTAGGTGCGGCTCTCGATCGGGAATTCCTTGATCAGCGCTTCGACATCGAACGTGCCGGGCTTGTTGACCATGCCGTCAACCTTAATGGCCCAAGGCAGCGGTTTAAAGTCGCCGGAGAGCGCAGCGGGATCGCCCTTATCCAGGCCGAATTCGTAGAAATTGTTGTAGGTCGTGACGTCCTTCAGGGGTGTCGTCTTCTCATCGACCGTATATTTGCTTTCGACGACCGACAGTGCCGCTGCACTGGCCTTGCCGGCTCCGTACAGCGCCATGGCGCCCAGCGTCGCAGCGCCGAGGAATTCGCGGCGGCGCAGATAGAGTTGTTGCGGCGTAATCTCCGAGGATGCGATCTTGGGGGGGCGATAGGCTGGCATCGGAAACCTCCTGAGCAAGTAAGCTCGGTATAAACCTTCAACGCATTAAACACATCTTTAGATCATTGTTTATGCCCACAGGCACGGCTGCGAAAAGCCAACTTTTTGTGTTCGCTGCTTGATGCAATAGTCTGTAACGAAACGACTGCCGTGACCGTATAAGCTCGATGTGCCCAGGAGCCGAAGCGTACCGGTTTCGGCCTTCCCGGTAGTGACAGCCCACACCGTTTGGATTAGGACAATTCCAAAAAACGGCGACAACCCGGCCGCTTGAAGCCTGCGACCCGCAATCGCCGACGATTTCCGACACGTAAGGAATACGCCAAATGCCAGCCTACCGTTCCAGAACCACGACCCACGGCCGCAACATGGCGGGTGCGCGCGGCCTTTGGCGCGCCACGGGCATGAAGGATTCGGATTTCGGCAAGCCGATTATTGCGGTGGTGAACTCCTTCACCCAGTTCGTGCCTGGCCACGTCCATCTCAAGGACCTTGGTCAACTCGTGGCCCGCGAAATCGAAGCTGCTGGTGGCGTCGCCAAGGAATTCAACACGATCGCCGTCGACGACGGCATCGCGATGGGCCATGACGGCATGCTCTATTCGCTGCCGTCGCGCGAACTGATTGCCGACAGCGTCGAATACATGGTCAACGCCCACTGCGCCGACGCGATGGTCTGCATCTCCAACTGTGACAAGATCACGCCCGGCATGCTGATGGCCTCACTCCGCCTCAACATCCCGACCGTCTTCGTCTCCGGTGGCCCAATGGAAGCCGGCAAGGTCGTCCTGCATGGCAAGACCCACGCGCTCGACCTCGTCGACGCCATGGTTGCCGCCGCCGACGACAAGATCAGTGATGAGGACGTCAAGGTCATCGAACGGTCTGCCTGTCCGACCTGCGGTTCGTGCTCGGGCATGTTTACCGCCAACTCCATGAACTGCCTGACCGAAGCGCTCGGCCTGTCGCTGCCCGGCAACGGCTCGACGCTCGCAACGCATGCCGATCGCAAGCGCCTGTTCGTCGAAGCTGGTCACCTGATCGTCGATCTCGCGCGCCGTTACTACGAGCAGGACGACGTCAAGGCTCTGCCGCGCACGATCGCGTCCAAGAAGGCGTTCGAGAACGCTATGGCCCTCGATATCGCCATGGGTGGTTCGACGAATACCGTCCTGCACATCCTCGCGGCTGCTCACGAAGGCGAGATCGATTTCACGATGGCCGACATCGACGCCTTGTCGCGCCGCGTTCCCTGCCTCTCCAAGGTCGCACCGGCAAAGAGTGATGTCCATATGGAAGATGTTCACCGCGCCGGCGGCATCATGTCGATCCTCGGCGAGCTGGACAAGGGCGGCCTGCTGAACCGCGAATGCTCGACGGTCCATGCCGAAACGCTCGGCGACGCGATCGACCGCTGGGACATTACCCGCACCAACAGCGAGACGGTCCGTAACTTCTACCGCGCCGCGCCCGGCGGCATCCCCACCCAAGTCGCCTTTAGTCAGGAAGCGCGTTGGGACGATCTCGACACGGACCGCGAAAAGGGCGTTATCCGCTCCGTGGAGCATCCGTTCTCGAAGGACGGCGGTCTTGCTGTTCTGAAGGGCAACCTGGCGCTTGACGGCTGCATTGTGAAGACGGCAGGCGTTGACGAATCCATCCTGAAGTTCTCCGGCCCGGCCAAGGTCTACGAAAGCCAGGACGCGGCCGTGAAGGCCATCCTGTCGAACCAGGTCGTTGCCGGCGATGTCGTCGTCATCCGCTACGAGGGCCCGAAGGGTGGCCCCGGCATGCAGGAAATGCTCTATCCGACGAGCTACCTGAAATCGAAGGGCCTCGGGAAGGCTTGTGCGCTGATCACCGACGGCCGCTTCTCCGGCGGTACCTCCGGGCTTTCCATCGGCCACGTCTCGCCGGAAGCGGCAAACGGCGGTACGATCGGTCTGGTTCGCGAAGGTGACATGATCGACATCGACATCCCGAACCGCATCATCAGCCTGCGCGTCGACGACAAGGAGCTGGCGAACCGTCGTGCCGAGCAGGAGGAGAGGGGCTGGCATCCGGCCGAGCAGCGCAAGCGCAACGTCACGACGGCGCTGAAGGCTTATGCCGCCTTCGCAACCAGCGCCGATCGGGGAGCCGTTCGCGATCTCGGCAGCCGCTGAGCTTCTTGTCAAGAGAATGTGAAATGGACCGGTCGCTAAAGCGGCCGGTTTATTTTTTTGTAGGTTTCATCGAGCTGTTTCAGGCGCGCGTCATAGGCAGCCTTGATGCATGCCGCGTCTGCGGCGCATTCCTGGCGTTTCTTGAGCCAGGCCGTTTGCTCGTCCTGCAAGGTGCCGCGCGAGCCCATCGCCATAAGCCCAGACAGCAGGTTGAACGTCGTTACCATCTTCACATCGGCATCGTTCAGCGCGCGGTTTTCGCAGATCACTGTTTCATCCGGCTTCAGTTCCTTTGCGTCGCAATCAAAGCTCGCGGCATGGGACGCGCCTGCCATGAGCGCTGAAAGGGTGAATGCTGCGACGGGAAAAAGCGTGGGGTGAAAAGCTCTCATGCATCAGTTCCTGTTTCATTGGGTCCAGCGACAAACATGATGCAGTTGGCCGACGCGGCAAGGACGGGTCCTGCTTTGGCTTAAAGGAATCGGTGGGCGAACGGCGCTTCAACAGCTTGGGCACCAGGAATGGGGCAGAGGTGCAACATGCTTCGAGCGCGATGTCTCCTTCGGGTGACTTCGGCTTGCCTTTGGCATTAGATATCAGTCGCATAGAGTTCGTTTTTGAATCAGTTTGCGAAGCTTGATCAGCAGTCCGTGAGCTGCCTTGTTCTTCCATGCTTCCGCCCTCTTTCCTTTCTAGCGTCCGGCGCTACAACGTGTTCAAGAGCGAATTTCAGAAGGAACCCCCATGCATGACCTGTTGAAGCGCACGGCCCTGCCTCTCGTGGCTCTGGTGCTTGCGCTGCCGGTTTCCGCCAATGCTCAAACCGCCAAGACCGTACCGCAGAGCCAGCTGGAGATGCAGCTCTCCTTCGCGCCGCTCGTCAAGCAGACGGCAGGCGCCGTTGTGAACGTCTATGCCGAAAAGACCGTCCGCAGGCAGTCGCCTTTCGGGGGCGACCCCTTCTTTGAAGAGTTCTTCGGTCAGCAGATGCCGAACCGAAGCGAGAAGCAGTCGTCGCTGGGATCGGGCGTCATCGTCGAGGCGAACGGAACGATCGTAACGAACAACCACGTCGTGGAAGGCGCGGATGACATCAAGGTCGCGCTTTCGGACGGGCGGGAGTTTCCGTGCAAGGTTGTCCTGCGAGATGACCGTGTCGACCTTGCCGTCCTCAAGGTCGACACCAAAGAGACCTTCCCGACCCTCGCGCTAGGCAATTCCGATGCCGTCGAGGTCGGTGATCTCGTCCTGGCGATCGGCAATCCCTTCGGTGTCGGCCAGACGGTCACCAGCGGTATCGTTTCGGCGCTGGCACGTAATCAGGTGGTCAAGAACGAGTTTGGCTTCTTCATTCAGACGGATGCGTCGATCAACCCCGGCAACTCCGGCGGCGCGCTGATGAACATGAATGGCGAGCTGATCGGGATCAACACGGCGATCTTCTCGCGCGGCGGCGGTTCGAACGGCATCGGCTTTGCGATCCCGGCCAATCTCGTGAAGGTGTTCCTTGCGTCTGCGGATGCCGGCGTGAAGTCCTTCGAGCGGCCCTATGTTGGCGCCACGTTCGATGCGGTGACATCCGAGGTTGCCGAAGCGCTCGGCCTCAACAAGGCGCGCGGTGCGCTTGTCGTCAAGGTTACCGAGGGTGGCCCGGCGGCCAAGGCCGGATTGAAAGCCGGGCAGATCGTCTCCGCCGTCGATGGCATTCCGGTCGAGCATCCGGATGCGCTGCTCTATCGCCTGACCACGGTAGGGCTTGGCAAGTCGGTTAAATTGACCGTGGTCGAGAACGGCCGCGAGCAGCAGATCGCACTAGCGCTCGACAGAGCGCCCGAGACGGCGCCACGCGACCAGCGTACGATCGGTGGCCGCACGCCCTTCACGGGCGCTGTTGTCGAAAATCTCTCACCGCGTGTTGCCGACGAGCTGCGCATGCCTTCGGAATCGACCGGCGTCGTTGTTTCCGAGGTGAAGGAAGACTCCCTTGCCGCTCGCCTCGGCTTTGAGCCAAAAGACATCATAATCTCGATCAATGGCACGGAAGTGAAGAATACCAAGGAACTCGCAGCGATCGCCGACGAGGATCCCAGCTTCTGGCGCGTCGAGATCGAGCGCGATGGCCAGCGAATCCGACAGTTTTTCCGATGAGTGACGATCTCTTTGCACCGCGCATTCCCGAGGAGGTCGCCAACCGGCGGCCTCTTGCCGATCGCCTGCGGCCCCGCACGCTTTCGGAAGTCACTGGCCAGGAGCATCTGACCGGCGAAGACGGCGTGTTGCGGCGCATGATCGAGAGCGGTTCGCTCGGCTCGATGATTTTCTGGGGGCCGCCCGGCACCGGCAAGACGACTGTCGCCCGATTGTTGTCGGGCGAGGCGGGTCTCGCCTTCGAACAGATCTCCGCGATCTTTGCAGGCGTGGCCGATCTCAAGAAGGCATTCGAGGCGGCACGGCTGCGTCGAATGGATGGCCGGCAGACGCTGCTCTTCGTCGATGAGATTCATCGTTTCAACAGGGCGCAGCAGGATAGTTTCCTTCCGGTGATGGAGGACGGCACCGTCATCCTCGTGGGCGCCACCACCGAGAATCCCTCATTCGAGCTCAATGCGGCTTTGCTGTCCCGCGCACGGGTGCTGACCTTCAAGTCGCATGACGATGAAAGCCTCGAAGAATTGATGAAGCGTGCCGAGGCGGCCGAAGGCAAGGCGCTGCCGCTGACGGAAGACGCCCGTGTCAGTCTGCTTAGAATGGCGGACGGTGACGGACGCGCCGTTCTGACGCTTGCCGAGGAAGTATGGCGTGCTGCGCGCGAGAAGGAGACTTTTGATACGGAGGGCCTCACGCGCATCGTGCAGCGCCGCGCCCCAGTCTACGACAAGGCCCAGGATGGGCACTACAACCTCATCTCCGCGCTTCACAAGTCCGTCCGTGGCTCCGACCCCGATGCAGCGCTCTACTATCTCGCGCGCATGTTCGACGCCGGCGAAGATCCCCTTTATCTAGGCAGGCGCCTCGTTCGCATGGCTGTCGAGGACATCGGCCTTGCCGACCCGCAGGCGCTGGTGATCTGCAACGCGGCGAAGGACGCCTACGACTACCTGGGCTCACCCGAAGGCGAACTGGCATTGGCGCAGGCCTGCGTCTATCTCGCGACCGCACCGAAGTCGAACGCCGTCTATACGGCTTTCAAGGCCGCGACCATGGCCGCCAAGCAGAATGGTTCGCTTCTGCCGCCGAAGCACATCCTGAATGCGCCGACGAAGCTGATGAAGGGCGAGGGTTACGGCGAGGGCTATCGTTACGATCACGACGAGCCGGACGCCTTTTCGGGCCAGGATTACTTCCCGGAGAAAATGGGTCGACAGACCTTTTATGATCCACCAGAACGCGGCTTCGAGCGGGATATCCGCAAACGCCTTGAATGGTGGGCAAAGCTCAGGAAGGAGCGCAATCAGCGCTGATCAGGAGGCTCGCATCTGCCCTGCGGGAGCGGCGAGCTTCACCGCTGATTCCGCAAGGCCATGATGGCCTTCCATGTCCACCACCAGATGCCAATGTCCGCTGTCGGGAATGGACAGACGGATGGGAGACTTCCGCGCGACGCCGCCGACATATTTGAAGTCGAGGACTTCGGTGAAGCGCTGATAGTTCGGCGCAGTCATCAGGCGCACATTCGCCACCGCGTTCAACGTCACCTCGATAATCGTCCCGGCGCGCTGTTCCTTCAGATCGTAGTGGGTAAAGCGAAAGTTTGGTTTCGGCATGGTCTCGTGGCATCTTCTCTACGCCAGCACCATAGGCCCTTCCAGTTAAGGAAGCGTTTGCCATTGGCGACGGGCCAGCTGGCCCGCCACCAATCACGATGTATCAGTGGATTTCCTTTTCGCCGCGCTCTAGCGCGCCGAACTGCAGGACGATGCCATCCGCGGCGCGGCAAATCTGCTCGGGCTTGTGATCGCATTCATCGGCTGCGAAATGGCGTGCTGCGTGTTCGCTGATGAAGACGCCTCCAACGAGCCCTTTGCGGTCCTGCACGACCCAGCGGCCATTTCGGTCTTGGCCGATGGTGAAGCGTGCAGAACCCTGGCGTTGGAGGGGTTCGATTGCGGACGCAGATTGAAGAGAGGGCATCGAATTTCCTTTCGAATTGTCTTCTGCGCTGGATTGCAGCGCTGTGCCACGCTCAGGAAGGTAGTGGTACTCGCATTCGCCTTCCATTGGCCGGTGATCAGGAAAATATAAAAATATCATATATATAAAGCGGCATCTTGAATCTCGGAAACGCGCGAGAGCGCCTGCGAAATAAGCTGTTCTCCATCGGCATCCAGGGCCAGAAGCGGCATTCGGACTTCCGGATCGATCGGCAACATTGTCCGCAACGCGTTCTTGATTGCAGCGGGGTCGGCCTCGGGGCCTAGCGCTCCTGTCAGTGGGGCCAGCCTGTCATCGAGCAAGCGCGCAGCTGGGAGATTGCCGCCGCGCGCCGCCTGCTGCAGCGAGGCATACAGACGCGGGTACACGTTCGCGCCAGCCGAGATGATGCTGTTGCCGCCGCTGCCGAGGAAGGAGAGGGCCGTTGCGTCGCGATCGGAAAGAAGCAGGAAGCGTTGACGCCAGAAGGGCACCGGGCACCTAGCGACGGCGTTGCCCTCCGCAAGGGCCAAGCCGACGATTGACGGGATATCGGCGAGCGCGGCGAGTGTCGGCAAGGTCATATCGATTGCCGTGCGCATCGGGTTGTTTTCGACGATCAAGGGAAGGCTCGTTGCGGTCGCGAGCTGAGCGAAGTGACCGACAATGCCCTTATGTCCAGGCTTGGAATAGTACGGAAGCGTCACTAGGGCAGCACTGGCGCCAAGCTCCTCGGCGTCTAGCGTAAAGGCGATCGTCGTTGCCGTAACGTTCGTGCCGGTTGCGGCAATGACGGGAACAAGATCGCCGGCAACGCGGACACAGGTCCGGATGACTGCGGCGCGCTCGCTTCTGGTGAGGGTCGGTCCTTCTCCGGTCAGTGTACAGACGGCAAGCCCGTCGACACCGCCGCGGATCTGTCGCTCCGCCAGTCGTTCCAGTGCGGGAAGGTCGAGTGCTCCGTCGCGAAACGGCGTGATGAGCGCGGTCGTGGTGGCGCCGAGGCGCAACGGTCTGTCAGCTGGCATGCTGCGCTCAAAGGCCGCCCAGAATGACGTAGAGTTCAACAGCGGCAAGCACGACGCCGAACAGGATGAGCGCCTGGGCCGTGCGTCGCTCGCGCATCTGCCGTTTCGGTGCCGGGCGGCGCGAGCGGGGGATCGGGGCATTGGGTAGCATGAAATCTCGCATGGCTTTCAACCTTCGCATTTCATGGGAAGGCTAACGCCATTCACGGTAGGAATTCCATTCGAGTACAAGCAGCGTGATATAGAAATCGCATAAAGACGCGGATCCGACGAAGGCGGCGGCGCCGGAGAAATACCATGAATTTCAGGCGATTAGCGGCGAGCCTGGATTCATCTTCTCAGGGTCTTGATTCAAAGTCGAAAGGTCGAAGACAACCTTAGGATTGATCTCTGCTGGGAAAGGCCGACATTATGCCGGCACCTTCAGGGAGGACTGCCAGAACAATGGATGGCCCAGTAATCGATACCGCGCTCGTGCGTCGGCTGATTGCCACGCAGTTTCCGGAGTGGGCTGATCTGGCGATCCGGCCCGTCGAGTTCGGCGGATGGGACAACAGGACATTCCACCTTGGCGCGGCGATGACGGTTCGGTTGCCGAGCGCTGCTCACTATGCCGAACAGGTCGCCAAGGAGCAGCAGTGGCTGCCGGTTCTTGCGCCGCAGCTGCCTCTGCCGATACCCGTGCCTCTGGCGATGGGGAGGGCGGACGAGAGCTATCCCTGGCCGTGGTCGGTTTATGAGTGGCGTGACGGTGAGACGGCGCTGACGGAACGCATCGACGACCTCAGTGAGTTCGCCACCGCCCTGGCCGGTTTCCTCGATGCGTTGCAGGCGGTGGACGCCAGAGGGGGACCTCCGCCCGGCTCGCACAACTTTTTTCGCGGCGGATCGCTGTATGTCTACGACGCGCAAACGCGCGAGGCGCTTGTGCGTTTGGATGGTCGGATCGACACGCAACTGGCGACGGACGTCTGGGAAGCCGCGCTTTCGACTTCGTGGCAAGGCGCGCCTGTGTGGTTTCATGGCGACGTCGCCTATGGCAACCTTCTAGTCAGGAACGGTCGCCTCGATGCCGTGATCGATTTCGGGACGTCGGGCGTCGGCGACCCCGCCTGTGATCTCGCAATCACCTGGCACCTGTTCGAGGGACAGAGCCGCCAGGTGTTTCGAAAGGCACGTCCGCTCGACGCGGGGACGTGGGCACGCGGCCGCGGATGGACGCTATGGAAGGCCCTGATCGTCGCCGCCGGCATGGCCGGCGCAAATCCCGTAGACGTCAGGAGATCTTGGCAGGTCATCGAAGACGTGCTGGCCGATTACCTGGCGTGGGCATGACGCTCTCGGAATTGCGCTGTCGAAAATAATGGCGGCTGGATGTCGGGAGAGAAGGTCCCGCTGCGTCCTATGGGGGAAGGTTAGTGGAACCGCAATCGCGGGACGCAGAAAGCCGGAAATTTGGACAACGAACGGCTTCGGGCCGAGGGAGAGATAGCATGAGCAAAACGTTCGCAATTCTGCTGGCGCGACTGATCTTCGGCGCCATTTTCGCGATGGCCATGAGTTTCAAGTTCATGGATATACAAGCCACCGCGAGCTATATCGCCGCGGCGGGCTTTCCTTTCCCGCTCTTCCTGGCGTGGATAGCGGCGTTCTTCGAACTTGCCCTGACGCTGGCATTCCTGACGGGAGCCTTCTTCTCGGAAGCCTCGGTTCTGGCCGGCATCTACGTGATATTCCTGGCCTTCGCCTTCCATGGCCCAAGCCATTGGAGCGCGAATCAGGCGGAGTTCGGTTTCTTCGTGGATCACTTCACCTTCCTCGCAGGCCTGCTCTACGCGGCGGTGCATGGACCGGGGGACGCGTTGGTCCTGAAGACGCGCTCGCCGCTGATGGCTCGATAGGTCAGCTATCCGGAGGGCGGAGGGTTTGCCAATTCATCGAGCAGGCGCTCGAACGCCGTCGGCTTCATTGTAGCCGGCGGGTTGTAGGGGTCTGAGAACGCGTAGATGAAGAAAAGAATGATGCCGGTGAACGCGCCGAGCACCGAAAGCAGCAGCAGGTTTCGCGCATCCGGCGGGTAGGGATAGTAGCCGAGCGCCATGAACACGAGCCCCGAAATCGCCGCGAACCAGAAGATGATGCTGATGGAATCGGTGCCGCTGTTTTCACGCTTGTCCCGCGCCTCCGCGATACGGTGCACATCACCAAGCATATGTTCGCGAATGCTTTGCTGGCGCACATTGGTCGGCGTCAGGTCGAGCACCCGCTGATAGACGCTGTCCCACTTGTTCCACGCCGTGGGCGATAGCTGCCCAGTGTCTCCAAGCATGCGCCACTCCTCGTCGACGACGATCTGCACATACTCGAAGAGCGCTTGCTGGATGGGCGCCTTCTCGTTGACGCCGTAGCGATCAGCGTCGAAATACACGTCTGCGATTGCGTTCGCTTCCGTAACGCTTTCGAACTTCAGTTGCTGGTACTCGATCATCTCCTGGGCGAAGACGAGCGCCAGGATCAGCGCATGCAGCGACGATATTCGCATGACGATGGCGCCGGCTAGCTCTCTGTCCTTGCCAGTCGGATCGCCGCCCATGATCAGACGCATCACAAAATAGAAGACCAGCGTTACGAGAACCGTACCGCCGATAAAGGCAACACCGAACAGGACGACTGCACTCATGCGCGCTCCCCCAAGGTCGGGCACGACTTTATGCGGCAGTGGACCATTGATCAACGACGGTTGCGCGGCTTCGCGCTCCGCCATTCGGCGGTGTGTTGGACCCTACCGGAGGACCCCATCGAGCAGCGGCATTCCCATGATGGCGGAGGCTGCGATCAGCAGATAACAGATCATTCGGAACGTGCTCTCCTTGGCGAGCCCGAACAGTTTCGAGCCGGCATAGAGACCGATGGTGTAACTCGGCAGGATAACGATCGTCAGGGCAAACACGGCCTCAACGAACAGCCCGCCAAAATAGTAGCTGACGACGCTGAAGCAGGTGGAGATCGCGAAATAGAGAATGACGTTTGCCCGCACCCGGGCAAAATCGGTCTTGCCGCCGAGCCAATAGGCAACGACCGGCGGTCCACCGAGCTGGGCAGCGCCGCTGAAGAGGCCGGCAACGAGACCTGTCGTGGAGGTCAGCGATACCAGTGGCTCGCCATGGTATCGCCACCCGGAAACCAGCAACGCAAGCAGGCAAATGGCGATCGCGGTGATCGCCCAGCGCAACGTCAGCGGATCCACCAGCGCCAGCGCTGCCGTCCCGGCAGGCACGCCAAGCACCGCGCCCGCTGCCATGGTGAAGACTTCACGCCGGTTTGCGCTGCGCCAAGCCGGGGGAATCATACCAAGCGTCGCCAGGCCATCGATGACGAGCAGGACGGGCGATATCAGCTTCGGACCTATGATTGCGCCGCCAAGCGGAACGAAGATCAGCGCCGCGCCGAATCCGGAGAAGCCGCGTGCCAGTCCCGCAATCAAGGCTATGGCGACGAGCGATGAAATGCCGCGGTCTGGTAGGGCGGCAACAAACCACGCGCTCGTGTTCGCCAGCAGCGTCTCAAGCGACATGATCGGTTCCGGGATTAGGAGGCGAGCATCAGGTCCATGTTCTGAACCGCGGCGCCCGAGGCACCCTTGCCAAGGTTGTCGAGCAGCGCAACGAGGTTGACCTGAGACGCACCCGGCGTGCCGAACACGAAGAGCTTCATCGTGTCCTTGCCGGCAAGCTCGACGGCATCGATACGGGGGAGCTTGCGGCTCTCGTCCAGCGGCACCACCGTCACGATGTCCTGGCCCGCATAGTGAGCGACAAGAGCAGCGTGGATGCTTTCGAGCGTCGTGCCCTCGGCAAGATCGTCGAGATGCAGCGGTACCTGAACGATCATGCCCTGCGGGAACTTGCCGACAGACGGCGAGAAGATCGGTGCGCGATCCAGCAGGCCGTGGATCTTCATCTCGGGCACGTGCTTGTGTGCCAGCGTCAACCCGTAGAGGAAGTGCGGCGCGGTGATCGCATCCTCCCGGCTCTGATCCTCGATCTGCGCGATCATCTGCTTGCCGCCGCCGGTGTAGCCGGAGACCGCATTGACCGTGACCGGATAGCCGTCGGGCAGAATGCCGGCAGCGCGCATCGGCCGGATGAGGCCGATCGCGCCGGTGGGGTAGCAGCCCGGATTGGCGACGAAACGCGCCGCCTTGATCGTCTCTGCCTGCTCCTTGTCCATCTCCGCGAAGCCATAGGCCCAGGAAGGATTGACACGGAACGCCGTGGAGGTGTCGATGACACGCACGTTGTTGTTGCCCGAGACCATCTGCACCGCTTCCTTCGAAGCGTCGTCGGGCAGGCAGAGGATCGCGATATCGGCGCTGTTCAGCATGTCCTCGCGCATCGCGGCGTTGCGACGCTCCGCTTCCGGGATCGACAGAAGCTCGACATCGCGGCGGCCGGCCATGCGCGTGCGGATCTGCAAGCCCGTCGTGCCATGTTCGCCATCGATGAAGATCTTCGGTGCCATTGTCTCGCTCACACTTTCAACAGGTTAGAAAGAAGTCCGGAATCATTTTGTAAGAGGGATGAGTCAGCCGTGTGACGCGCTTGCGCGGCGCTCGGCATGTAGGCCAAGCATATACATCGCGACCGTCGCCCCCGCAATGGCGGTGATGTCCGCATGATCGTAGGGCGGCGAGACCTCGACGACGTCGGCGCCGCGGATATCCAGCTGGTGCAGACGCTGCAGCACCGAGAGAATCTTGGCGCTCGAGGGACCACCTGCCACAGGCGTACCGGTGCCGGGCGCATAGGCGGGATCGAGGCAATCGATATCGAAGGTCAGGTAGGCCGGCGCGCCGCGGGTATGCGAGATGATCGTCGAGGCGATATCGCTCGGAGTCATCTCCTCAAGCTGATGGCCGTAGAGAATATGAATGCCGAAATCCTCGGGTGCGTGGGTGCGGATGCCGATCTGGATCGACCGATCGGGATCGATGATGCCGTCCCGCGCGGCCCGCGCCACGAACGAGCCATGATCGATCCGCCTGTTGTCGTCGAACCAGGTGTCCTGATGCGCATCGAATTGGACGAGTGCTAGCGGTCCGTGCTTGGCGGCATGCGCCTTGAGGATCGGCCAGGTGACAAAATGATCGCCGCCAAGGGTCAGCATGAATGCACCGCTGTCGACAATCGCCTTCGACTGCCGTTCGATTGCTGCGGGCGTCTCGTGGTGGTTGCCGTAGTCGAGCAAGCAGTCGCCATAGTCGATCACGGCCATCTCGGCAAAGAGATCGCGGTTGAATGGATATTGCGGGTCGTTGTCGAAGATCGCCGACGCACGCCGTATCGCTTGCGGTCCGAACCGCGTGCCCGGCCGATTGGATGTCGCGGCATCGAAAGGGATGCCCCAGACGACCGCATCCGCGTCGGCCAGTTCCTTGGTGAAGCGGCGACGCATGAACGACAGCGCCCCGGCGAAGGTGGGGTCGCTGGCGGCCGATGTGAGGCTCGTTGCCGTGAATGCGTGGTCGATCGACTTGTTGGCCAAGAGATGCTCCTCGAGGGTGTTGGTCGCTATGCCTACCAGAAACGAATCTCAAACCGAAAGGCCAAAACGGTTCTGGTCGCTCGGCCAAACTGGTTTTACCCCGGCAGCTTGTCGGCCAACACCTCGGGTGTCTTCAGTTGCGGCGCTTCGGCAAGCAGTTCAGCTGCTCGTGCCATCAGCGTCGCGGCCACCTTGCCGTTCAAATGCGCCTGCCGGCCTGCCTCATCGTCAAAGGTATCGAAGATGGCGAATGTGCTCTGGTCGTAGCGAATGGCAAACCACGTCACGGTACCGGGCTCCTGTTCGACAAGCGCCTGCGCGCTCTTCAAGAACGTCGCCACTTCTTCTTCCTTGCCGGATTTTGCTTTCAGTTCGACATAGATTGCTTGCTTGGTCATTCCTGCCTCCCTTGGGATGCGCGTGAAGCGCCTGGAATGCAGTAGAACTGGCAAGGGAACGGGCCGCTTCAAGCAGCCACCAAACAAAAAGGCCGGGCGAAGCGCCCGGCCTTTCGTAGTCGATATTCCGCAGCGATTAACGCTTGGAGAACTGGAACGAACGGCGGGCCTTGGCCTTACCGTACTTCTTACGTTCAACAACGCGGCTGTCGCGGGTCAGGAAGCCGCCCTTCTTCAGGACCGAGCGCAGGCCCGGCTCGAAGTAGGTGAGGGCCTTGGAAAGACCGTGACGAACGGCGCCGGCCTGGCCGGAAAGACCGCCGCCTGCAACCGTTGCAACGATGTCGAACTGGCCGTCACGGGCAGCAGCGACGATCGGCTGACGCAGAATCATCTGCAGAACCGGGCGTGCGAAGTATTCCGCGAATTCCTTGCCGTTGACGATGATCTTGCCGGAACCCGGCTTGACCCAAACGCGGGCAACAGCGTTCTTGCGCTTGCCGGTCGCGTAGGAACGGCCAAGCGAGTCGACCTTACGGACGTGAGCCGGAGCAGCAGCTGCTTCGGACGTGCCGAGATCCTTCAGGGAGGAGAGGTCAGCCATTCTTAGGCGCTCCTTACGTTCTTCTTGTTCAGCTTGGCGACGTCGAGAACGACAGGCTGCTGTGCTTCATGAGGATGATTGGAACCAGCGTAAACGCGGAGGTTCTTCATCTGACGACGGCCGAGCGGGCCGCGCGGAACCATGCGCTCAACAGCCTTCTCGAGAACGCGCTCCGGGAAGCGGCCTTCGATGAGCTGGCGAGCGGTACGCTCCTTGATGCCGCCGGCATAACCGGTGTGCCAGTAGTAAACCTTGTCGGAGTACTTCTTGCCGGTGAAAACGACCTTGTCGGCGTTGATGACGATAACGTTGTCGCCGTCGTCAACGTGAGGCGTGAAAGTTGCCTTGTGCTTGCCGCGCAGACGCATAGCGATGATGGAAGCGAGACGACCAACGACGAGCCCTTCGGCGTCGATGATGACCCACTTCTTCTCCACCTCTGCAGGCTTCTGGGAGAAGGTTGCCATAGTTGTTACTCTCTTTTGGATCCCTCGGCCCGAAGGCGAGAGGGCGTTTCTTGTTGCTTGGTTTGGCTGTCCGAAGACGCACCAAAAAGAAAGCAGCCCGGAAAGGCTGCATTTCTGGTGGTGTTTATAGAGGCAAAGCAGCCTGGGGTCAATATTTACGAATTGGCGTGCAGCAAAAATGTATCAGTAAAATCAATATGTTATATATGTGGTATTGTGTTACCTCATATTTCGCGCGGCGGAATGGAGTAAGTCGCCGTCGCATGAGCGATCAACTCGTCCGCACTTTCCTGGAAAATCGAGGCCTCGATGACGGCGAGCCGCTTGCCAAGCTTGAGAATCCGACAGGTGCAAGTCGTCGGTCTAGGCTTCGGCAGGCGCAGGAAATTGATGTTGAGATTGGCGGTAACCGCCAGCGCCACCGGCCCGATATGCGCCAATACTGCTGCATAGGCCGTCACATCCGCCAAGGTGAAAAGGGCTGGTCCGGAGACGGTGCCGCCGGGGCGCAAGTGCCTCTCGCTCGGGTCCAGCCGCATCGAGACGCTGCCGGGTGTGATCTCGGTGATCGCAAATACGCGCCCACCCGTGTGGATCTGCGGAAAGTCCGTATCCAGAAAACGGTGGAGCTCGTCGATCGTCATGACCGGCTGCATGAGTTTGCCTCGAAATTGCTTGTCGCCTGTGGCAGAACAATTAGCACGAAATAGCAATGCAGGGAGTTAGACCATGGCCGAAGTCGTATCCTTTCGGAAGGACCCGAGCAAAGCGGGCGAGGGCGCGCTCGTCATCCCGCAATTGAGCGATGGCATCCTGCGGCTGACGCTCAGCAATCCGCCTGCAAATGCGCTCTCGATCGCCGTCATGGAGACCCTGATCGGTGAGCTCCAGAGCGCCGCCGAGGACGCTGCCGTTCGCGTGGTCATCATCGCATCGACCGGCAATGTCTTCTCTGCCGGCCACGACCTCAAGGAATTGACCGCGCATCGGGCCGATGAGGACGGCGGCGAGGCATTCTTCGAAGAAACCTTTGCGCTGGCCGCTGATCTCATGCTCGAAATCACCCGCTTGCCAAAGCCTGTCATCGCCGAGATCGACGGCCTCGCAACGGCTGCCGGTTGCCAGCTTGTCGCCTCCTGCGATCTTGCGATCTGCACCGATACGGCAACCTTCTGTACGCCCGGCGTCAATATCGGCCTGTTCTGCTCGACCCCCATGGTGGCCGTGTCCCGCGCGGCGCATCGCAAGCAGGCGATGGAGATGTTGCTCACCGGTGAGACGATCGACGCCTCGACCGCGAAGCATTTCGGCCTGGTGAACCGCATCGTGCCGAAGCAATATCTGACGCAGGTCGTCACCAAATACGCGTCCGTCATTGCAAGCAAATCGCCGTTGACGCTGAAGATCGGCAAGGAGGCATTCTACCGCCAGCTCGAAATGCCCGTCGAGGAAGCCTACGGCTATGCTGCTCAGGTCATGGTCGACAATATGCTGACCGCCGATGCCGAGGAGGGGATTGGGGCCTTCCTGTCCAAGCGCATGCCGCAGTGGACCGGCGAATAGCTAGCCGAGTTTCAGGATCAGCCCGCCTGCGGCGATGATTGCGCCGGCGAGATAGCGCCAGGGACTGGCCTTTTCCTTCAAAACGATGACTGAGATCAGCAGGGCGAAGAGGATCGACGTCTCGCGCAGCGCCGCAACAGTTGCCACCGGGGCCTTGGTCATCGCCCAAAGGGCGAGGCCGTAGGACGCGATCGATCCGCCGCCACCGATCAGGCCGCGCCACCAGTTGTAGCGGACATGCATGGCGACTGCGACGGCGCCGCGCTTAGAGATCGCCCAGGTGAATAGCAATACCGGCGGCAGCAGCGACATCCATAGCGTATAGGAGACGGCATTGCCCGAGACGCGGGCGCCGACACCGTCGACATAGGTGTAGGTCGCAATCACGCAGGCATTGGCGAGGGCCAGCCTGATCGCGTGGCCGCTGCCTTTTCGCGCCTCGAAGGCCAGCGTCAGGGTACCGGCGCAGATCGTCATCGTGCCGAGGAGCGAGCCGGTCGACAGTGTCTCGTTCAGGATGAAACCGCTGGTGGCTGCAATCAGCAGCGGAGCGCACCCGCGCATCAGCGGATAGACAAGGCCGATGTCGCCTGCGCGATATGCGCCTGCGACGAGCTGAAAATACGCGAACTGGAGAACAGCGGAAGCGCCGATGAATGGCCATGCGGCCGAGTTCGGCAATGGCAGGAACATCAGGAAGGGAAGAGCGCACACGGCACCGCCTGCCGAAATGAGGCTGGCATCGAGCGATTTGTCCGTGCCCGCCTTGATCATGGCGTTCCATGTCGCGTGCAACAGGGCACCAAATAGAACGAGCAAAATGACGTGGATTGGCAAAAAGACCACCGGGCGGTGTGAAAACAGCGATTGTGGAATTGTTGTTACGCCGCTCTTGGTAAAAATCAATCCCGTTCGATGACAGGACGGACCACACTGGCTCCCGGTCGCCCGTCAAGCAACCTGAGGATGCTGGCCCTCAAATCGATAAAAGAGGAACGTACACCAGAGGTATTTGCTCGATGGTCGCCTGTTCAACCATGAGGCGTTGCTAACATATGCAAGAACATATGTGAACATATACAGGATATACATAGAACGGTGACGGAGGCTACGGATTTGCCACCCCAGATTCTCACAAAACTGTGACAAAAGCCATCACGGAATCCATCGCTTAGCCGAAATTTTGTGACGCGCGCGCTTGAGCCCGCGAGGCTATAGCGTCGCGATTTGGGACAGCAGAAACAAGCTTTTACAGCGAATAATCGGGAATGATAAACATCCCGTCTAAGTTGTCTATATTCTGGCAGTTCAGCACGCGACACCTCGGATTGTCCTTCGTAGGAATGGTCGTCCATTCAGCATATTGATTGGGGTCGCAATAGTTGCTGTTGCGAATGTAGCGGTCGAACAATGTCATGCCGCTCACTCGTTTCGACGGATACCGAAGGATCACGGCGCCCTCGTTATGGATCGCCGCGCGCGCTGCCTGGCAGCTCATGTTGAGCGCATTGTATCTCGAAATGGCCAGTGCCGGGGAGGCGGCCATGACGAAGGCGATCGCGACAACCAATTTTTTCATGGGAAAATCCTCCTGCTGCGTCCTAATTCCTATATACGCTGAAACGATCAGCCTGGTTTCAACCAACCCCGAAGTAAACGCGATTGTTATTGGAGGCGAAGTCCTTGAATCACGATAGGTATGAGGATGACTACATCCTCGGTATTCTGCGTTCCGTGAAGACGATTGCCCTGACGGGCGCGTCACCGAACCCCGCGCGACCGAGCAATGGCGTGATGGGCTATCTGCTGTCTCGGGGGTACAACGTTATCCCCGTGAATCCCGGTCAGGCAGGTAAGCAGATCCATGGCCAGACGGTCTACGCTCGGCTTGCCGATGTCCCGGTATTGGTCGATATGGTCGAGGTCTTCCGGGCTTCGGAATTTCTGTCGGGTGTTGTCGACGAGGCATTGGCAATGAGCCCGCGGCCGAAGGTGATATGGTCTCAGCTTGGTGTACGTGACGATGCGGCAGCGGCAAGAGCCGAGGCTGCCGGCATCAAGGTCGCCATGGATCGCTGCCCGGCAATTGAGTATCCCCGCCTCATCGGCTGAGTGGTTGGATTTTCCAAATAACGTGCCTGGGTTGAAAAAGAACGCGATTAACTTTTCGCGGTTGTTCGCTATGCTCGCCGCCATTCGATCAAGCTGAATGGGAGGATTTCATGGCCAAGAGCGGTCCGGGTTTCAATACGTTGGCAGTTCATGCGGGGGCACAGCCCGACCCCACGACCGGCGCACGCGCGACACCGATCTACCAGACGACGGCTTTTGTCTTTAACGATTCGGATCACGCGGCGGCCCTCTTCGGTCTGCAGCAGTTCGGCAACATCTACACCCGGATCATGAACCCGACCCAGGCCGTGCTCGAAGAGCGCGTCGCGGCACTCGAAGGTGGCACCGCCGCGCTTGCCGTTGCGTCCGGCCATGCGGCCCAAGTGATTGTCTTTCACACGCTGATGCGCCCCGGCGAGAATTTCGTGGCCGCGAAGCGCCTGTACGGAGGCTCTATCAACCAGTTCGGTCATGCCTTCGATAATTACGGCTGGCAGGTTCGCTGGGCGGATCCCGCGGATCCCGCGAGCTTCGAAAGCCAGATCGATGGCAAGACGCGGGCAATCTTCATCGAGAGCCTCGCAAACCCCGGCGGTACCTTCGTCGACATCGCTGCGATCGCGGCAGTGGCGCACAAGCATGGCCTGCCTCTGATTGTCGACAACACCATGGCGAGCCCCTATCTCATCCGGCCGATCGAACACGGTGCCGATATCGTCGTGCATTCACTGACGAAGTTCCTGGGCGGTCACGGCAACTCCATGGGCGGCATGATCGTCGATGGCGGGACCTTCGATTGGTCGAAGTCCGGCAACTATCCGATGCTGTCTAGCCCGCGGCCGGAATATAACGGCGTGGTCCTGCATTCGACATTCGGCAATTTCGCATTTGCCATCGCCTGCCGCGTGCTTGGCCTGCGCGATCTCGGTCCGGCGATTTCTCCCTTCAATGCATTCCTGATCCTGACCGGCATCGAGACGTTGCCGCTGCGCATGCAGCGCCACAGCGATAACGCGATAGCCGTCGCAAGGTGGTTGAAGGCGCACAGCAAGGTCGCCTGGGTGAATTATGCCGGCCTCGAGGACGACCCGAACCACACGCTGCAGCAGCGCTATTCGCCGAAGGGCGCCGGCTCCGTCTTCACCTTTGGTGTCAAGGGCGGCTACGAGGCCGGCAAGACGCTGGTCGAGGGGTTGGAACTGTTCTCGCATCTCGCCAACATTGGCGACACACGCTCGCTCGTGATCCATCCGGCATCGACCACGCACCGGCAATTGACGGACGAGCAAAGGATCGCCGCCGGCGCCGGGCCCGACGTCGTTCGCCTTTCGGTTGGCATCGAGGACGTGAAGGATATCATCGCCGATCTCGAGCAATCGCTGGCGAAGATTTGAGGCAATGGCAAACTACCTGACTTTTGACATCAACGGCGTCGAACCGGAGTTCGGCGCCCCGGATGCCGACCGCATACTGGCCGGCGACCCGCAGTTCAAAACCTGGAACTTGGAGGAGGCCGATGGCGGCCTCTATTCCGGCATATGGGAGGCGACGCCCGGCAAGTGGCGGATCGCCTATGACGAGTGGGAATATTTCAACGTGCTTTCGGGCCACTCTGTTGTCACGGAGGACGGTGGTGACGCTGTGCATCTTCGCGCAGGCGATCGGATGATCCTCAGGCCCGGCTTTAGGGGAACCTGGGAAGTGGTTGAAACGACTCGCAAGGATTATGTCGTCCGCCTTTGACTGCGTGGCGGAAGGCGAAGGTCTGGTCACCGATCGGCACGGCGGTCACAGGGGCTAGCTTCTGTCGGAAGAGGCGAAATCGCTGCGGACGATGCCGTGGCGCTGGAGCTTGTCGTAGAATGTCTTCCTGGGAATGCCGAGGTCCGCGATCGTGCGGCGGACGTCGCCGTCATTGGCGTTCAGAGCTTCGCGAATGATGTGGGCCTCGTAGCGTTCGAGCCGGTCCGGAAGCGACAAGGCTCCATCCGTCTCCGGTTCTGCTGCCGGAGCACGATCCGAGACCTGCCCGACGCCGAGCACGAACCGTTCGGCAAAATGTGACAGTTCGCGCACGTTGCCCGGCCAGTCGTATTCCCGCAGGTGGCGATGGATCGACGAGGGGATCGTGGGCACGTCTCGCTTGAAGCGGCTCGCGGCGCGCTCGGCGAAGTAGCCGAAAAGCAGCGGAACGTCATCCCCTCGCTCCTTGAGTGGCGGGATCGAGATCGTCACGACATTGAGCCGATAATAAAGATCCTCACGAAAGTCGCCACGCTGGCGGGGATCACTGAGATCGATCTTGGAGGCGGCGACAACACGCAGGTCGACCGGTCGGACCTCGTTGGTGCCAAGCGGCGTAACCTCGCGCATCTCGAGCACACGCAGCATCTGCACCTGGGTTGCCGGCGGCATGCTCTCGATCTCGTCGAGAAAAAGCGTTCCGCCGCTCGCATGCTCGATGCGACCGATGCGCTTTTTCTGCGCGCCGGTGAAGGCGCCGGGCTCATGACCGAACAGCTCGCTTTCAACCACGCTTTCCGGCAGCGCACCGCAGTTGAGTGCGACGAAATTGCCGGATGCGCGTCGACTCCAGCGGTGGAGCAGGCTTGCCACGACCTCCTTGCCGCTGCCGGTTTCTCCCATCAGGAGAACGTCGACATCGGTGTCGGCAATCTGTCGCAGGGTGTGGCGCAGCCGCTCCATCGCCGGCGTCTGGCCGATCAGCGGAAGGTCGTCGCGTGCCTCTTCGGTCGCCTTGCGCAGAGACCTGTTTTCCATCACGAGACGACGCTTTTCGGCGGCGCGCCGCACGCTCTGGATGAGCCGGTCTGTCGCGAACGGCTTGGTGATGAAATCATAGACTCCGTCCTGCATGGCTTTCACCGCCATCGGAATATCGCCATGTCCTGTAACCAGGATGACCGGCAGATCCTCGTCCCGTTGTCGCACGCGACCGAAGAGCTGCAGGCCATCGATCCCAGGCATCCGGATATCGGAAACTACGACGCCTGCGAATTCCGGGCTCAATGCCGCCAGTGCTTCCCCCGCGTCGGAAAAAGCCGAAACGGAAAAGCCGGCGAGCTCAAGCGTCTGCTTCGTTGCCCGCAGCAGGTCCTTGTCGTCATCGATGAGAAAAATCGGCGTTACATCGGTCATGCCATGGCCTTCCGCAGGTGCACCGTAAAGCAGGTTCCGTTCGCATCGCTCGTCACGTCGATGCGGCCGCCATAGTCGGCCACGATGTCCTTGGAAATGACGAGGCCGAGACCCAAACCTCTTTCCTTGGACGTATTGAACGGCGTGAAGAGCGACTTCAGGATGTCAGGCGAAATCCCCGGGCCGTTGTCGGCGACCTTGATTGCAACTTCGTCGCCTGTCTCTGTCACCGAGACGTCGACCTTCGCGTCGGCTCGCCCGTCAAGGGCCTCCAAAGCATTCTGGAACAGGTTGATCAGGATCTGTTCAAGCCGGATCCGGTTGCCGAGTACGCATAGCCTCGCTGGAGGCGGCCGAATATCGAGTGCTTCCAGTTGTCCGGCAAAGCGGCTTTTCAGCAGAACAACCGCTCCATCAATAACACTCAGCAATTCCACGGGCTCCGGCGCCACGCGGCCCTTGCGCGCAAATGCCTTCAACTCGTCGGTAATCGCTCCGATCCGTTCGGTGAGCCCGGCAATCGCCTCCAGGTTTTCGTCCACCTGATTCGTCTGCCGGCGTTCCAGAAAGACGCGGGCGTTGTCTGCATAGGCGCGTATGGTCGCGACCGGCTGGTTGATCTCGTGGGCCACGCCCGCCGCCACCTGGCCGAGGATCGCGAGCCGGTTCGCCTGCACCAGTTCCTGCTGCACGACCTGCAGCCTTGCTTCGGTTTCCCTGTGATCGGAGATTTCGGCCTGCAGACGGTCGCGCGCCCTGCTGAGATCGTCGGTTCGCTCGACGACCCTTCGCTCCAGCTCCTCGCGCATGGCTTGTTCTTCCGCGATCTTGGTCGCGGCCGCCTGGCGCCTCCATAGGAGAAACGCTGCGATGGCGAGAATGGGCAGAAGGACGGCAAGCGACAGTAGGCGCATTTCTCGAACGGACGCGGCGACCGGGGCATCGGTCGGTACCAGATACTCGAGATGCCATGGGGTGGTGGGAACTGGCGTTGCTAGGCGCAAATATTCGCCTTCGCCACTGCCGGGAAGAACGGCGGAAACAAGCGAGGCCTCGGCATCGATTGGCCGGGGCCGCATGATAGGCAATTTCGCTAACGGCGCATCGCCGAACTGTTGGCTGTTGCGGATGGCGGCAAGCTCAGCCTCAGGCACCGGACCGTTGATCATAAAACGCCAGGAGGGGATACTGGTGATCAGAACAACGCCGCGATTGTCGGTGACATAAACAGGACGATGCGTATCGCGCCAATCGCTCTCAAGCTGGTCGAACTCGAGCTTGACGACCACGACGCCAAGGGGCGCCGCCGCACTGCCGACGCGGCGCGAAATGTAGAGGCCAGGGCGCTTGCTGACACTGCCTAGGGCAAAATGCTCGGCGGTTCCTTCATCCATCGCCTTTCGGAAGTAATCGCGGAAGGCGTAGTCGTTGCCGACGAAGCTGATGGGCTCCCGCCAGTTGCTCGAGGAGACAGCGATACCGTTGGGACCAATGACGTAGAGCACCGCGGCCTGCGTTCCCGTGACAAGTCGCTCCAGCTTCCGGTTCAAGATGTCGATTGCATCGCTGCTTTTGGACGAGAGGCCATCGAGAACCTGCTGGTCCTCGGCAAGAAGCAGGGGCAGGGCGCGTGGCCTCTCCAGAACGGCGTTGAGCAGCGCCACCTTCAGGCTCGCATCGGTCCGGCTCTGGCTCACAATCGTATCGATGGCGGCGCGACGCCCATAGACGGTCGCGCCGAACAGCGTGGCAAGGATCAGCGCTGCCGAAACCGAAGCAAAGAGGATCCACGTTCGCCGTACCCGCCGGCTGGCACGGTGGAAGGAACCGAAATCCGATCTCGAAGAGGATTGAAGCATTGTTCACTCTGTGCGTAATTCCGCACTCACGTCAAATCAATTTGTGCGAAAATGCGCTCATCTCTTTTGCTTTACGGCGCGGACGAACAATAGACTGTTGCGAAATCAATATCTTAATAGCGGCGTCGCAACTTGGCACGCATGTTGCAAAACCTCCGCAAACAGCCGCGTGGCTGTTGAATTGGTAACGCAATCGCCCCGGGAGGCCACCGTTGGTTTTGGGGCACATGGAGGACATCATGGGTGCAGCACTTCCAGTCGCGCAGCCGCGCGGCAAGGTTCCCTTCTATCGGCTTCTCTACGTGCAGGTTCTTGCCGCCATCTGTGCTGGCATCCTGCTCGGTCATTTCTATCCCGATATCGGCACGGCTCTGAAGCCGCTCGGCGACGCTTTCATCAAGCTCGTCAAAATGATCATCGCCCCCGTCATCTTCTTGACCGTTGCAACCGGCATCGCCGGCATGTCGGACCTGCAGAAGGTTGGACGCGTTGCCGGCAAGGCGATGCTGTACTTCCTCGTCTTTTCGACGCTGGCATTGGCTGTCGGCCTGCTGGTGGCCAACGTGATACAGCCGGGCGCCGGCATGCATATCGATCCGGCGACGCTGGATACCAAGGCCGTCGCAAGCTACGCGGAAAAGGCTCATGACTCGACCGTCACGGGCTTCCTGATGAACATTATCCCGAACACGATCGTTGGTGCTTTTGCCGACGGCGACATTCTTCAGGTGCTGTTCTTCTCCGTCCTGTTCGGTATCGCGCTTGCCATGGTCGGCGATCGCGGTCGGCCGGTCGCTGACTTCCTGCAGTCACTGACGGTGCCGGTCTTCAAGCTGGTGGCGGTCCTGATGAAGGCAGCTCCGATCGG
Organism: Rhizobium sp. 01T417; assembly: GCF_056398905.1. Taxonomy (NCBI): domain Bacteria; kingdom Pseudomonadati; phylum Pseudomonadota; class Alphaproteobacteria; order Hyphomicrobiales; family Rhizobiaceae; genus Rhizobium; species Rhizobium sp. 01T417. Next base: position 41,255 of record NZ_JBFTQH010000007.1, read on the forward strand.
CGCTTTCGGCGCCATGGCGTTCACCATCGGCAAATACGGCATCGGCTCCATTGCAAACCTGGCAATGCTGATCGGTACCTTCTATCTGACATCGCTGCTCTTCGTTCTGGTCGTTCTCGGTGCGGTTGCCCGCTACAACGGGTTTTCGATCCTTGCGCTGATCCGTTACATCAAGGAGGAGCTGCTGCTGGTGCTCGGTACGTCTTCTTCGGAAGCCGCGCTTCCGGGCCTCATGGCCAAGATGGAACAGGCAGGCTGCAAGCGCTCTGTCGTCGGTCTCGTCATTCCGACCGGCTATTCCTTCAACCTCGACGGCACGAACATCTATATGACGCTCGCAGCCCTCTTCATCGCTCAGGCGACGGATACCCCGCTGACGCTGGCAGACCAGATCCTGCTTCTGCTGGTCGCGATGCTGAGCTCCAAGGGCGCTGCCGGCATCACCGGTGCCGGCTTCATTACGCTTGCCGCAACGCTCTCGGTAGTGCCCTCGGTTCCAGTGGCAGGTATGGCGCTAATCCTCGGTATCGACCGCTTCATGTCGGAATGCCGCGCGCTGACCAACTTTGTCGGCAACGCGGTCGCGACGGTCGTCGTCGCCCGCTGGGAAAATGAACTTGATCAGACGAGGTTTGCTGCGGCCATGGCCGGCAGGTTGCCTCCGGAACCGGTCGACGGTGTGCCGGCTCTGCAGGCCGCGGAATAACGCCAAACCGTAAGGTGTTGGAAGCATGACAGAGAGGTCCGCGTTCTCCGGAACGCGGACCCTTTCCATTGGTGCCTACCAGGCGAGATCCAGCCGATCCAATCCGTGGAAGTGATAGACGTCCTTCACAACAGGTGTACGGGCAAGCCTGAGCCCAGGTAGTCTCTCGAAGAGAATTGGCAGGACGACGTTCAGTTCGAGCCGAGCCAACGGCGCCCCGATGCAGAAGTGGATACCCGCGCCAAAGGACACGTTGGCGGCCTCATTGCGGTCAGGCTTGAACGTCAGCGGATCACTGAATCTTGTCGGGTCGAGATTGGCTGCCGCCAGAATGAGGCTCACCTTGTCGCCGCGCTTGAACGAAATGCCGTCGATCTCGACGGGCTCCAGCGCCCAGCGCTGGAAGATGTGGACCGGTGCGCAAATACGCAGGGACTCTTCGACGGTTCGCTCGGTGGTGGCTTCGTCCTTAAAAAGGTCGGCCGGATCGCGTCCGCTGTCCAGAATGATGCGCACCGAGTTGCCGATCTGGTGCACCGTCGCCTCGTGACCGGCATTGAGCAATACGATCGTCGTCGAAACGAGCTCGTCCTCTGTGAGATACTGGCCCTTGTGTTCGGTGTGGATCATGTGCGTCAGAAGGTCGTCCCGCGGGTTGGCGCGACGCTCGGCAATGACCGTCTTTACATAGTCCGAGAACGCCTTCGCGGCCCGTTCGGCGCCATCCTCGTCCTCGCGGGTTCGGCCGAAGAGATACATGCGGATGTAGGCATGCGACCACTCCAGGAGTTGCGGTCCCATTTCCTCCGGAATGCCGATCATGCGGGCAATCATCGTCACCGGAATGATGTCGGCAAACGCCGAAAGCAGCTCGACTTCGTTGTTTTTCCCGAAGCCGTCGATGAGCTTGTTGGCAAGCTCGGCGATTTCCGACTTCATCTTCTCAACGTGACGAGACACGAAGGCGCGGTTGACGAGCGTTCGCAGACGCGTGTGCTCAGGCGGCTCCAGTTCAAGCAGCGAGTATCGTTCCGCGAGATCGAAATTCGCCACGTGCTGTTCCGGTTCGGGAAGGCCGAGTTCTTCACGGCTTGCGATGTGCTGGATCTGGCGGCCGAAGCGGCGATCGCGCAGCAGGCCGTTCACATGGTCATAGCCTGTGAAGAACCACTGCTTCTGCTGCTCCCAATAGAATGTGGGGCAATGCGCGTGCAGAGCCGCGTAGACGCTGTTCGGATCGCTGTAAAAGGCAGGATTGCTTGCGTCCAGCGAGACGTGGCGTGTGGCGGGATCGATGGAAAGAAATGGTGGGATCATCATGCTTCGAGGCTTAGCGGATTTGCCAAGCCTCGAAAAGATAGGGTCAGCCTCTCGACAGCGATCCAACGCGGCGGAGCGCGTGGATTTGGTCGTCGAGTGTTGGAACCAGTTCGCCACTTGTTTGATCCGGCTGCGGAGGCAGTGGTGCCGCGGCTTCGGCTTCACCGAAGATGACGGTGCAGTTGCGGCCGGCTGCCTTTGCGGCATAGAGCGCCCGATCGGCTGCCGATACGAGCTTGTCCATGTTTGCCTCGATGGCTGAGGCAAGGGCAACGCCGGTGCTGAATGTTGCCGGGACGATCGCGTCGCCGGTGCTCACGGGCACACGGCAAAACTCCGCCCGGATCGTCTCTGCCAGCGCTTCAGCTTCTGTCTGGTCGGCGACGGTCGTGAAGGCTGCAAACTCCTCGCCCCCCATGCGGCCGAAAGCTCCATCCGGCACGAATTGATTGGCCAATCGGGCAAACACTGTCAGCACGACGTCGCCGGCCTGATGGCCGAACCGGTCGTTGACGCGCTTGAAGTGGTCGAGGTCGAAAAGCAACACGGCGACCTGACGGTTACTGTTGAATGCACGTTCCCGGATGGCATCGAAGCGTCCGAAGAGGCCGCGTCGGTTCAAGACGCCAGTCAGAGAATCGGTGAGGCTGAGCATGCGAAGATGCTTCTCCGAGCGCTCCATGATGACGAGGCAGGTGAGAGCGCACGCCAGGATGAGCAGGAAGCCCGTTGCCATCGCGGCGCTGCCCGCGAAGTTGACAGCTTCCGTATCAGTGGGGCCGAGGATTGCCATTGCCAGCGCAGTACCGAAGCACAGGACGCCCTGGACCACGAAGATGGCGCCGAGTTTGCCTCTCGAGCCCTCGTTGCGCTTGCCTGCCATGCAGACTGCCATCGCGAGTGCCGTCGCGCCGGTGGCTGAGGCTAGATTGTAGAGAATGACGCGATTGGTGTAGTCGTCGTTGACCCACGGCAGGAAGACGCCGCCCAGCCAGACGAGCGGTGGCAGCAATGCCCACCATTCGAGCTTGCGACGATCAAGCGCGAGGTACCCGGCAACCCACGCGCTCTGCCCAGATAGTGCGATCGTGTTGGCGATCTCGATGGAAAGGATGGCGGGTATCTGCCCGCGCAGGGCCGCCATTGCGAAACCCACGCCGCTAAGGAGAAAGCCCGTTCCCCAATAGAAATAGGCCTTGTTTCGGACATTGTGGCGCCAGGCCATGAACGCTACCAGCGCGAGCGTCATGGCTTCGGAGCACCAAATGGCTAATCCAGTCGTAACATTGAACACGGCAGTACCCCTTGTATTGCGCGTATCCTTTCGGAAAAAACTGGCAACTTCATTAATTGTGCTTGCGCGCCACTGCATTTTTGTGCGGAGTTGTCTTTAGGCTTTCCTTTCTGTGAATGAAGGGCAGTTGCGGGCGGATTCAGAATTCGTTTATCCTGATGCCGACAAAAGCTGTGCGACAGCGCGATCGTCGCCCGTTCCTCGAATCTATTTCGTCGGAATCAGCGTACATCGGGCGAAAAGTTGTTCGCCTTGCTCCGGTCCCTCTTCACGTTATCCATCGGCGCGTCTTGAAGAGGAGGGCAGGGAAGCTCTATGTAGGGATAGGCATTTTCTTTGATTCCCGGCCATAGCCGGCAGACGTTGACAAAGGACGCACATGAGAAACCCAGTCGATACCGCTATGGCCCTCGTGCCGATGGTCGTGGAACAGACCAATCGCGGTGAACGCTCCTACGACATCTATTCGCGCCTGCTCAAGGAACGCATCATCTTCCTGACCGGGCCTGTCGAGGATCACATGGCGACGCTCGTCTGCGCCCAGCTCCTCTTCCTCGAGGCCGAAAACCCGAAGAAGGAAATTGCGCTCTACATCAATTCTCCAGGCGGCGTTGTGACTGCCGGCATGGCGATCTACGACACGATGCAGTTCATCAAGCCAGCCGTCTCGACGCTCTGCATCGGCCAGGCTGCGTCCATGGGCTCGCTGCTGCTTGCTGCCGGCCACAAGGACATGCGCTTTGCCACCCCGAATTCCCGCATCATGGTGCATCAGCCATCAGGCGGCTTCCAGGGTCAGGCATCTGACATCGAGCGTCACGCCCGCGATATTCTCAAGATGAAGCGCCGCCTGAACGAAGTTTACGTCAAGCATACAGGCCGCACCTACGAGGAAGTTGAAAAGACCCTTGACCGCGACCACTTCATGGATGCGGACGAGGCTCAGACCTGGGGTGTCATCGACAAGGTCCTGACATCTCGCGTCGAGATGGAAGGTGATGCCGCCTAGTGAGAAGTAGGAATGGTGTTGTATCCGCCACAGTTCTATCTCATTTGTGATCGAACAAGGGAAGAAACCCGGTGGCGGGTGCGGCAATCTCAAGTATTAATGCTATGTTGAATTTTTATGACATAGCATCGGCAGTCGAAGGGGAGTTCGTTGCCGCCGGCGCCAGGACAGCTTAGTTTGGACCGGTTCGTACCCCTTAAACGGCCTTGGCCGGCTGGGGCTCCAAGCGTGGAGCAGGCCAATGAGTGGACCGTTATTTCACCTTGAAATGCGGCGTGCTGGAAGGAAAGTGATATGAGCAAGGTCAGCGGCAGCAACGGCGGCGACTCCAAAAACACCCTCTATTGTTCGTTCTGCGGAAAGAGCCAGCACGAAGTCCGGAAGCTTATCGCCGGACCGACCGTTTTCATCTGCGATGAATGCGTCGAATTGTGCATGGACATCATCCGCGAGGAAAACAAATCCTCGATGGTCAAGTCCCGTGACGGCGTTCCCACGCCTCAGGACATCATCAAGGTCCTCGATGAATATGTCATCGGCCAGCGCCAGGCGAAGAAGATCCTGTCGGTTGCCGTTCACAACCACTACAAGCGCCTCGCACACGCCTCCAAGAACGGCGAAGTCGAGTTGGCGAAGTCGAACATCATGCTGGTCGGACCGACCGGTTGCGGCAAGACCTATCTTGCCCAGACGCTCGCCCGCATCATCGACGTTCCGTTCACGATGGCCGATGCGACGACGCTGACGGAAGCCGGTTATGTCGGTGAAGACGTCGAAAACATCATCCTGAAGCTGCTGCAGGCTGCCGACTACAATGTCGAGCGCGCCCAGCGCGGCATCGTCTACATCGACGAAGTCGACAAGATCTCCCGCAAGTCCGACAACCCGTCGATCACCCGCGACGTATCGGGCGAGGGCGTGCAGCAGGCGCTTCTGAAGATCATGGAAGGCACGGTTGCCTCGGTGCCCCCGCAGGGCGGCCGCAAGCATCCGCAGCAGGAATTCCTGCAGGTCGACACCACGAACATCCTGTTCATCTGCGGTGGCGCATTCGCCGGTCTCGACAAGATCATCTCGGCTCGCGGCGAGAAGACCTCGATCGGCTTCGGTGCAACGGTTAAGGCCCCGGACGACCGTCGTGTCGGCGAAGTCCTGCGCGAACTGGAGCCGGAAGATCTGGTCAAGTTCGGCCTCATCCCGGAATTCATCGGCCGTCTGCCTGTCCTGGCGACGCTCGAGGATCTCGATGAGGATGCACTGATCCAGATCCTGTCGGAGCCGAAGAACGCACTGATCAAGCAGTACCAGCGCCTGTTCGAGATGGAAGACGTGGAACTCACCTTCCACGAGGACGCTCTCCGCGAGATCGCCCGCAAGGCGATCATTCGCAAGACCGGTGCCCGCGGCCTTCGTTCGATTATGGAAAAGATCCTCCTCGACACGATGTTCGAACTGCCGGCGCTGGAAGGCGTACGCGAAGTCGTCATCTCCGAGGAAGTGGCACGCGGCTCCGCCCGTCCGCTTTACATCTACGCCGATCGTCAAGATGAGAAGGCCAACGCTTCCGCGTGACCTTAGAGATATCTTTACGATACGAACTGTGAATTTGAGGGGCTTGCCGTTGGCGGGCCCCTTTCTATTTCAAAATCAGTGCACGACCCTGATAAATCTTGCTAAAGAGGTCTGAAACCACTTCTGTTGCCGTTGCGGATTCCCCCGCCCTTGGCAATTATGGAATGATTCCGTTGGTGTGTTTCGGTCTTGTGTTTTAGCCGCTTCGGAAGTGGTAGCCGCTGACTTGGCACGGCGCTCCAGAATGAAGGTATTCCGTTGTAGCATAGCTGTCATGTCCAGGGGGACACCGGCCATGGCACAGCTTGAAAAGCATAATCAGAACCTCCACTTGTTGTCTCAAGTGGAGTGCGGCCCGGTTCTAGTGGCCGCGCCAGAAGAGCCCGGAAACGGGACGATGGAAAGGAAATAAAATGACGAAGAAAACGTCAGTTGCGAGCACAGCATATCCGGTTTTGCCCCTGCGCGACATCGTCGTCTTCCCGCATATGATCGTGCCCTTGTTTGTCGGCCGAGAGAAATCGATCCGTGCGCTTGAGGAGGTCATGGGATCGGACAAGCAGATCATGCTCGTCACGCAGATCAATGCGAGCGATGACGATCCGGAACCGTCTGCCATTCACAATGTCGGTACTGTCGCCAACGTATTGCAGCTGCTGAAGCTGCCTGATGGCACCGTCAAGGTTCTGGTCGAAGGTCGCGCCCGCGCCGAGATCGACGCTTACACGGATCGTGAGGACTTTTACGAAGCCCTTGGTCACGTTCTCGAAGAACCGCATGACGATCCGGTCGAGCTTGAAGCGCTTAGCCGCTCGGTCGTTTCCGAGTTCGAGAGCTACGTAAAGCTCAACAAGAAGATCTCGCCCGAGGTCGTTGGCGCTGCCAGCCAGATCGACGACTATTCGAAGCTCGCCGATACGGTTGCCTCGCACCTGTCGATCAAGATCACCGAGAAGCAGGAGATGCTGGAAACCACCAGTGTCAAGGCACGCCTCGAAAAGGCGCTCGGCTTCATGGAAGGCGAGATCTCGGTCCTTCAGGTCGAAAAACGCATCCGCTCGCGCGTCAAGCGCCAGATGGAGAAGACCCAGCGCGAGTACTACCTGAACGAACAGATGAAGGCGATCCAGAAGGAGCTTGGCGACGGCGAGGAAGGCCGCGACGAGATGGCCGAACTGGAAGAGCGCATCGCCAAGACCAAGCTTTCGAAGGAAGCCAAGGAAAAGGCTGACGCCGAGCTGAAGAAGCTGCGGCAGATGAGCCCGATGTCGGCTGAGGCGACTGTTGTCCGCAACTATCTCGACTGGCTGCTCGGAATTCCGTGGGGCAAGAAGTCGAAGATCAAGTCGGATCTCAACAACGCCGAGAAGATCCTCGAAGCCGATCACTTCGGTCTCGATAAGGTCAAGGAGCGTATCGTCGAGTATCTGGCTGTCCAGGCCCGCGCGACCAAGATCAAGGGTCCGATCCTGTGCCTCGTTGGTCCTCCGGGCGTGGGCAAGACCTCGCTCGCCCAGTCGATCGCCAAGGCGACCGGCCGTGAGTATGTCCGCATGGCTCTCGGTGGCGTTCGTGACGAAGCTGAAATTCGCGGTCACCGCCGCACCTACATCGGTTCGATGCCCGGCAAGGTCATCCAGTCGATGAAGAAGGCGAAGAAGTCCAACCCGCTCTTCCTGCTCGATGAAATCGACAAGATGGGCCAGGATTTCCGTGGCGATCCGTCGTCGGCTCTGCTCGAGGTGCTGGATCCGGCTCAGAACTCGACCTTCATGGATCACTACCTGGAAGTCGAATACGACCTGTCGGACGTGATGTTCATCACGACGGCGAATACGCTGAACATTCCGGCACCTTTGATGGACCGCATGGAAGTCATCCGTATTGCCGGTTACACCGAAGACGAAAAGCGCGAAATCGCCAAGCGGCACCTGCTGCCGAAGGCCATCAAGGAACATGCGCTGCAGCCGAATGAATTCTCGGTCAGCGACGATGCCCTGATGGCGATCAGCCAGCAGTACACCCGCGAAGCTGGTGTTCGTAACTTCGAACGCGAATTGATGAAGCTCGCCCGCAAGGCGGTCACCGAGATCATCAAGGGCAAGACGAAGTCCGTTCATGTGACGGCCGAAAACATCGACGACTACCTGGGCGTTCCGCGCTTCCGCCACGGCGAAGCAGAGCGCGAAGATCAGGTCGGCGTGGTAACGGGCCTGGCCTGGACGGAAGTCGGCGGCGAACTGCTGACGATCGAAGGCGTCATGATGCCGGGCAAGGGTCGCATGACCGTGACCGGCAACCTGAAGGAAGTCATGAAGGAATCGATTTCCGCAGCGGCATCCTATGTCCGCTCGCGCGCCGTCGATTTCGGCATCGAGCCTCCGCGCTTCGACAAGAGCGACATCCACGTGCACGTACCGGAAGGTGCGACGCCGAAGGATGGTCCGTCGGCCGGTGTTGCCATGGCAACCGCGATCGTCTCGATCATGACCGGCATCCCGGTCGACAAGAACGTGGCGATGACGGGTGAAATCACCCTTCGCGGTCGTGTTCTGCCGATCGGCGGCCTCAAGGAAAAGCTGCTCGCAGCGCTTCGCGGTGGCATCAAGAAGGTGCTGATTCCGGAAGAAAACGCCAAGGATCTGGCGGAGATTCCGGATAACGTGAAGAACAACATGGAGATCATCCCGGTGTCCCGCATGGGCGAGGTGATCAAGCATGCGCTGGTCCGCAGACCGGAAGCAATCGAGTGGGATGGCACGGTGGAAACGCCCGTCATCGCAACGGTCGAAGGGCTCGACGAAACGGGTGCAACCATAGCTCACTGAGCTTTGTTTGCCACATTCGTGCCCAATTGCTTAAAAACCCTGAAAAGGCTGGCGTTTTCGCCAGCCTTTTTTTGTGAAATTGGCACACGGGTGCTTGCATTTCCTTGATTTGCAGGCTCTTTGGGGTGCGGCGGGCCTGATGAACTCTATTCTGCGCCTGGCTTATAGATTTGAGTCGTTTCGAACCATTTAGAAAGGGGTGGAAACATGAACAAGAATGAACTCGTGTCCGCAGTTGCCGAAAAGGCAGGACTCTCGAAGACCGACGCTGCTTCCGCGGTTGATGCTGTTTTCGAAGTCGTCCAGGCTGAACTGAAGGGCAAGGGCGACGTTCGCCTCGCTGGTTTTGGTAGCTTCACCGTCTCCCATCGCGCAGCCACGAAGGGCCGCAACCCGTCCACCGGCGCAGAAGTCGATATTCCGGCTCGCAACGTGCCGAAGTTCACGCCCGGCAAGGGCCTGAAGGACGCCGTCAACGGCTGATATGAATTTACTTGGCGGCCGGGCAACGAGACCGGCGGCACAAGTTTCGAAGGGTTCGGCCACGGCCGAACCCTTTTTGCTTTTCGCGGCCTTGTCGGCACGCGCGGCATGTCATACGAAATGACCGTTCTCAGGGCGGGGTGAAAGTACCTACCGGCGGTAAAGGCCTTGGCCCGCCCGCGAGCGCCTTTTGGTCGTGTGCCGAGAGGGTCAGCAGATCCGGTGCAATTCCGGAGCCGACGGTTACAGTCCGGATGAAAGAGAATGAGCGGAGCGGGCGAGGGTGGATTCTGCCCTCGCTGCGGTATCGCGCTCATGCGTCCTGATTTGTGTTGGTTTCGGAAAGAAAGACATGAATCAGACTTCCCCTACGTTTTCCGCTTCGCGAGCAATGGTCGGTGCTGCCTGGATGATTGCCGCGGGCATCGCCTTCTCTATCCTCAATATCGTCACGCAATGGCTGACGATGAAGCTCGCTTTCCTCTCGGCCTCGGCAGCCTTCTGGCAATATGCCTTTGCCCTGGTGTTCTCGCTGCCCTTTCTCTGGCGCGCCGGTCTTGGGGCAATGAGAACGCGTTATCACTGGCGTCATGTTGTACGAGTCGCCTTGGCTGCCTTTGGGGGTAACGACCTGGGTCGCGGGGCTTGCGCAAGTACCCATCTGGCAGGCGATTGCGCTGGTAATGACGTCTCCGTTCTTCATCATCATGGGCGCACGCATCTACCTTGGTGAGTATATCGGCCCTGCGCGATGGGCCGCGACCGCAACCGGTTTCCTGGGAGCGATGATCATCCTGCAGCCCTGGTCGGACAGCTTCAGTTGGGCGGCGCTCCTGCCGATCCTCTCGGCCCTTCTCTGGGGCGCCTCTTCGTTGATCACCAAGAGCCTTACCGGAGTCGAGCGACCGGAGACCATCACCGTTTGGCTGCTCGCGCTCCTCACGCCGATCAACGGCGGATTGGCGCTAGCGGCTGGCTTCGACATTCCGACCGGCTTGACGCTCCTGCTTTTCGTTGCGGCGGGCCTCCTGACCGTGATGGCGCAGTATTTTCCTGACGTTAGCCTATTCGGCAGCCGATGCCGCTTACATTCAGCCATTCGACGATCTCAAGCTGCCGCTCAACGTGTTCGCCGGCTGGCTGGTCTTCGGCTATGCGCCGACCGGCTATCTGTGGTTGGGCGCGGTGCTGATCCTTGGGGCATCGCTCTTCATCATGCGGAACGAAATGAAGAAGGAGCGGGAGACCCGCTAGCGCGTTCAAAATATGACATCGGTGTCATCCCGGTGTCATGCCCATCCCCCAGAAAAACCTTGTGTGAACTCATGGGGGATTTCATGACAACTGTATCGCGCAAGACAGTGCTCGTTGCGGCGCTCCTGGCGACGGCCGCGTTTCCGGCCGCCGCAGAGCCCGTTTTCAATCGTATCGCAACCTTTCCGGTGGCATCCAACCTGCCACAGGAGAAAGACAAGCTCTCGGCCACTTCGGCGGAAATCATCACGGCTACCGACGACGGCATGACGCTGATCTTTAGCGACAGCCCACTCGGAGCGATTGGTTTTGTCGATATCTCAGACGCCAAGGCTCCGAAGGCCGGGGGCGCGCTGATGATGGACGGCGAGCCGACATCCGTGACATCAACCGCCGGAAAGGCGCTCGTTGCCGTCAATACGTCGAAGAGCAAGGCAAAGCCTTCTGGGCGTCTCGCGATCGTCGACGTTGCCACCAAGAAGATCGAGAACGCATGCGACCTTGGGGGGCAGCCGGATTCGATCGCACTCAACAAGGACAAGACGCTCGGCGCGATCGCGATCGAAAACGAGCGTGACGAAGAGGTGAACGACGGCAAGATTCCGCAGATGCCGGCAGGCGACCTTGTCGTGTTCCAGGTCAAGAACGGCGCGGTCGATTGCGGTTCGATCAAGCACGTGATGCTGACTGGACTGGCGGGCATCGCACCCGAAGATCCGGAGCCGGAATTCGTCTCCTTCAACGACCAGAACGAGATCGCCCTGACCCTGCAGGAAAACAACGAGATCGTCATTATCGACGCGGCGACCGCAACGGTAAAGGCGCACTTCCCTGCGGGCAGCGTCGATCTCGCGGGTATCGATACCAAGCGCGACGGCGCGCTGAGGTTCACCGGCGAACTCAAGGGCGTGTTGCGCGAGCCCGACGCCGTGAAGTGGCTGGACAACGACCGTCTGGTCGTTGCGAACGAAGGCGACTATCAAGGCGGCTCGCGCGGCTTCACGATTTTCGACAAGACCGGAAAGGTACTTTACGAATCCGGTGCCTCGTTCGAACGCGCTGTCGCCAATATCGGCCACTATCCGGACAAGCGCTCTTCCGCCAAGGGTGTTGAGCCGGAAGGCTTGGAGGTCGCGACCTTCGGCGGCCAGAAATACATCTTCCTGCTTTCGGAGCGCGCTTCGGTCGTCGGCGTCTACAAGGATACCGGCGCGGAACCGCAACTCGTCCAGATCCTTCCGTCCGGCGTCTCGCCCGAGGGTGGCGTGGCCGTCCCGTCGCGCAATCTGTTTGCCACCGCCAACGAAGTCGATCTCGGCAAGGATGGCGGACCGCGATCCCACGTAATGATCTATCAACTTGCGGAAGGCGAAATGGCCTATCCGCAGATCGTTGCGGCGGAGAAGGAGGGCAATCCGCTCGGCTTTGCAGCACTTTCGGGTCTTGCCGCCGTTCCGGAAAAGCCGGGCCAGCTGTTTGCCGTCAGCGACAGCGTTCTCGGCATGCAGCCGACGATCTACACTATCGACGCCACCAAGAAACCGGCCGTCATCACCGAATCGCTGACCGTCAAGCGCGATGGCCAGCCGGCCCAAAAGCTCGATATCGAGGGTATCGCCGTCGACGAGAAGGGCTGGTTCTGGCTGGCCTCGGAAGGCAACAGCGAGAAGCTTTTGCCGCACGCGCTGTACCACGTAAACCCGAAGGGCGAGATCAAGGAAGAAATCGCTCTGCCGAGCGAACTGACCGCCAACGAAATCCGCTACGGCTTCGAAGGCGTGACGATCATCGGTTCCGGCGACGATGCCACCCTGTGGATGGCTGTTCAGCGCGAATGGAAGGATGACGAGAAGGGTTTCGTAAAGCTCGTCTCGTACAACCCGAAGAGCACGGAGTGGGGCGCCGTCCGCTATCCGCTGGACAAGTCCGAAGCCGGTTGGGTTGGTCTGTCTGAGATTTCCGCTCAGGGCGACGGCGTCTATATCATCGAGCGCGACAACCTCGTCGGTGACGCAGCCAAGCTGAAGAAGCTCTACAAGGTCGCGGTATCGGATCTGAAGCCCGGCAAGCTTGGAGGCGAGTTGCCGCTCGTCAAGAAGACGGAAGCCCACGACTTCCTTCCGGAGCTGAAGACTGCCACCAACGGCTACGTCCTCGACAAGCTGGAAGGTTTCGCCTTCGACGCCTCCGGCAAGGCTTACGCTGTCACGGACAATGATGGCGTGGATGATTCCTCGGGTGAAACTCTGTTCTTCGAGGTCAACCTCGTCGGTACGAACTGAGATTGATTGAGCCAGAAACAGAATGGCCGGGTCTATGCCCGGCCATTTTTCTTGCAATGCCTGCCTTACCAGCGCTGGTGGACGTAAGGGGCGACCAGTCGGTCGTAGATCTCGCGCGTGGCCTCCATCACTTCGTGTGAGAGCGGCGCGAGGCTTGCTGCAGCAGCGTTGGCGCGTGCCTGTTCGGCGTTGCGTGCACCCGGAATGACGACAGTGACCGCATCGCTCATCAGGATCCAGCGCAGCGCGAAGGCCGCCATGGTCGTGCCTGATGGCACGAGCTTGCGCACTTCCTCCACGGCCTGCAGGCCGACCTCGAAGGGAACGCCAGCGAAGGTCTCGCCGACATCGAAAGCCTCGCCGTGGCGGTTGAAATTGCGGTGGTCGTCGCTCGCAAATTTCGTCTCGCGGGTGATCTTCCCTGACAGCAGCCCGCTTGCGAGCGGCACGCGGGCGATGACGGCGATGTTCCTCCGTCGAGCCTCCTGGAAGAACAGGTGATCGGGCCGCTGGCGGAAGATGTTGTAGATGATCTGGATGCTGACGACGCCAGGATATTCGATTGCCTTCAGCGCTTCCTCGACCTTCTCGACACTGACGCCGTAGCCCATGATCTTGCCGGCTTTCTGCAATTCGTTCAGGCCTTCGAAGACCTCCTGGCGATAAAGCACTTCGGTCGGGGGGCAATGCAATTGTACGAGATCGAGGCTGTCGACCCTCAGGTTCTTCAGGCTACGATCGATGAAGCCTTCGAGGTTGGCTTTGGTGTAGCCATCGGCGACATGCGGGTTGAGCCGGCGACCTGCCTTTGTCGCAACCATCGGCCGTTCTCCGCCACGGGTCGCAAGAACGTCGGCGATGATCTTTTCCGACCGGCCGTCGCCGTAAACGTCGGCGGTATCGATGAAGGTCATACCGGCATCGAGCGCCGCATTCAACGCATCGCGACCGTCCGCTTCGCTCACATCGCCCCAGGCGCCGCCGATCTGCCATGCGCCGAAGCCGATATTCGTGACGGTATGGGGCAGGTGGCCGAAAGAATGCTGTTTCATGGAAATCCTCCGCGTGATGAAATGCCTCGCCACTAGCAGTCGCCCAGGCAAGGAGCAAGCGCCTGCAGCGGAGATAGGGCGGTGTGTTGCGGTCGTCGCCATTTCTTCCGAGAAGCGACGCAATGGCGTAGCTGAGCGAGTGATTTGCGAGTTGCCTATCGTCGGACGCGCCGAAGTCTCCGACTGGTGATGCGGCGGAGGAAGTTGACATGACAGCACGTGCGATCAAGCAGGTATCGCTTGGATGCCGGGGACGCTTGGCTTACGGTCGGCTCAATTGGCCAGATCATCTTCGAAAGGAAAATCTGATGGAGATCAAACCCTGCGGATCGCGGCCCTCAATGAAGGCGCCGGCGGAATATTTCACGGGAGCGGTACGCCAGGATCCGTTGATGGACGCGCCGAGCCCGGCGCGAGTCAGGGTGGTCAGCGTCACTTTCGAACCGGGCGCGCGAACCGCCTGGCACACGCATCCTCTAGGGCAGACCCTTGTGGTGACGGCCGGAAAGGGTCTCGCGCAGAGCGAAGGCGGCCCTCTTCGTGAAATTCGCGCCGGCGACACGATCTGGTTTGCGCCAGGCGAAAAACACTGGCATGGCGCCGCACCCGATACCGCGATGACGCACATTGCAATTCAGGAAGCACTTGATGGCAGCGCCGCCGACTGGATGGAGCACGTCAGCGACGAGCAATACGCCGGAAAGGCCTGAAGCCGGTCAGAGCCGCTTCAGGCAGTAAGAAAAGTGCGCGTGCGATTCGACCGTCAGGAATTCGAATTGCCAGCCGTGGTCCTTGCAGAACTTGGTGACCGCTTCGACGACGCCATAGACGATTGGCTTCACAGTGTTGCCGGTGCAGAAGTCATGCCCGGCAATTCTTCCCGTTCGCTTGACCTTTTTCTCGCAGAGCAGAAGTTCCTGCCAGGTGAGCTCGAAGGAATGGTCCGTGTCGATGTAGGCCCAATCGAGGAAGTCGTCCTCGAATTCGGCAAGCTTTTCGAGCGAGGTTCCCTGCATCAGGTGCAGTTGCCCGCTCTCGATCTGGTCTTTGAACTGGGTGTGGATTTGATCGAGCCCCGAACTGTAGCGGTCCATGCTCCAGGGGTCGATCAGGTAAAGCTGCGCGGGCCGGTTCTTCTCGAGAATCTCGGCCGTGTATTCTCCGAACGCTGCTCCCACCTCGACGCCAACGCCGCCATTCGGGATCCGGTACAAGAGCTCGCCGCGATCCGGCAGCAGCCGTGCATTTTCCATATGGTGCGCGCTCAACTGCGTGCGCGGCATCCCCGCCCGCTGCGCCTGCCGTTCTTCGCGTGTCTTCATGATGATGTCTCGGATATGGCTTCAGTGTCTTAGGGCTTAGGCCCGCGAAACGACCTTATAGCCATCCCTCAGCAACCTTGGCTAGGCTTTATCGGACGAACAACGTGCGACACCGTTGGCCGCGATGCAAAGTCTAACGATAGATCAGCCAATCCTTGGGTACAGTCGCGACATTGGTCACGCCGTGCACGGAAACGCTGTCTCCGCCCGATGCCTTCGCCATGCCAAGCGCCTGTTCGGCAAAGGCCATCAGGGAATCGGCTGTGCGTGCCTGCTTGGACATGCATATCCCCACGGCCAGCGACAGAACCGCCGCCTGTTTGCCAGTTACCGGGTGTGCAACGGAAATTCCCTTCAAGCGATCGCGAAGCCGGTCGACAAGCCGCATGATCTCGGATTCGTCGGCGGTCCGGAAAACGAAGCCGAAACGGCCGCGGTCGAATCGGCAGGCAACATCCTCCTTGCCGAACACAGCGCGGATCAATTCACCCGTTTTCTTCAGAACAGGCTCGATGAGATTCGGAATGCTCGCGATTGTCTCGTAGTTGTCGATGTCCGCAAACGCGATTCCACACAGGTCCGGCAGGCCTGCCTTCTCATAGATTCTCGCGAGCTCCTTGTTGAATACCCGGCGATTGCCCAATCCGGTCACGGGATCGGTGAATCTTGCGGCGTTCGCGGCGGCCGCCTCCCGCTGCACCTCTTCGAGCTTCTGCGATTTTTCGACAACCTTCGAGGCGAGCATGGCGCTGTGTGCCGCGTGTGCGTGCGTTGCAGAACTCACCGATTGGAGCGAATGGGTGAGGGCACCCTTGTCGCTTAGATCGTTACTGTCGAATATCCGCGCAGCCTGGTTGATGACACTGCCGTAGCGCGAGAGCGCCGACTTCTCCTCGTCGAGCAAGGAAAGGATGCTTTGCAGCTCTTGCTGTACTTGGCTCGAGCGTGCTTCAAGCAGACCGGCCTCGAAATGATGCGGCAGATACCGGCGGCCAAGTCGATCCAGGGCCTCCTGCGTCTTTATCGCGCCGAGCGACCTGATCTCGCGAGCGAGATCAGGCGCGTTGCCGGTCATCGCCTCGAATATAAGCTCATAATTCCTTGGCAGGCCCTCGATGCCTAGTTGCTGCAGAATCGTTGCAACGCGAAAGGCGAGATTCGTAGATGTGTTAGGCTGCACCAGATGCTCTCCGACGTGACGCTGCGTTATCGTCAACGAATTGCACCTGGGGCGGTGACCCCGATGCACTTTCGTCGAGGTAGGCAAGATATGCTGTGAATCTCGGCGGCCTTCATCGGGTTTGCCGAGGGCATGAGGCAGGGGTGATAAAGCGCCGCTGACGCATCATGCGTAAGCGGCAAAGCAACTTAGAGGAATGTTATCTACCGAGCTCAATTAAAACGAGGTAAATTAGTGTTTGCGGCCCCAGCTTTGGGCGAGAAACGTGGTGGCACGGCCAAATGCGTAAACCGGACACCGCTGGCAGGCGGGGCGGGCGTCAGGGACAGGTGGTTATTTCCGCGTGGCTCTAAAGGCACGTCTTTAATAATGCTCTGAATTTTCCCGGAGAACTTGGCTCGCTAAAAACAATTCGCGGACTGTCATCGTTTTGTCTCCAAAGCTGCTTGACACTCAAATGCGAACCCCTTAGTTAGCCGCTCATCGAAGCGGCGAAGCTGCTTTGACACGGACGCGAAAGCTTCCGGATCGCTTGAAATGAATGCGGGTGTAGCTCAGTCGGTTAGAGTGCCGGCCTGTCACGCCGGAGGTCGCGGGTTCGAGCCCCGTCACTCGCGCCATTTCAAGAAAGGCGCTGCATAGTGCTTGATCCGGTCTTTTTGTCCATGATGCGCGGGTGTAGCTCAGTCGGTTAGAGTGCCGGCCTGTCACGCCGGAGGTCGCGGGTTCGAGCCCCGTCACTCGCGCCATTCTCCTTCTCTATATTGACGTCTAGGTGGTCGCCGATTTCGCTGTTATCGCTCTGCTGCGACTTTGTCTTTTGCCGTTAGCCATGCAATATCCGACGGGCTGGCATGCAGTCTGAATCAACTTGTGTGGATTTGTCGCGACATCATTGCATCTGCTTGATAATGTCGCGCCTCGACAGTCGAATTGGTGCTCTAAAAGTCTTGCGCCGTGGCCCCGGCTGCGCTAACCACGGCTCTGTTGCAACGCACGTTCGCTTGCCGGGCAATTGCCCAGGTGCGCCGCCTGGCGCAGCCCGCAAGCAGGGAAGAACCTGATGACTGGACTGCTCAGTTCCTATATTCCGATCGCTATCTTCATTGCTATCGCCCTTGTGATCGGCCTGGCGCTTCTGATTGCGCCGTTTGCCGTTGCCTTCAAGGCGCCTGATTCGGAAAAGCTTTCGGCCTTCGAGTGCGGCTTCAACGCATTCGATGACGCTCGCATGAAGTTCGATATCCGCTTCTATCTGGTGTCGATCCTCTTCATCATCTTCGACCTCGAAGTGGCCTTCCTCTTTCCGTGGGCCGTTTCGTTCGGCGCGATCGGCTGGTTCGGCTTCTGGTCCATGATGGTCTTCCTCGGCGTGCTGACCATCGGCTTTATCTATGAATGGAAAAAGGGAGCCCTGGAATGGGAGTAGCCCCAAGCGACAAGGCGCTCGTCGCGCCGCACCCGAAAGGCATCATTGATCCCGCAACGGGCAAGCCGATCGGCAGCGACAGCGCCTTCTTCGGCGAAATCAACGATGAGTTGGCAGACAAGGGCTTCCTCGTTACGTCGACCCGCGATCTGATTACCTGGGCCCGCACCGGCTCGCTGATGTGGATGCAGTTCGGTCTCGCCTGCTGTGCCGTTGAAGGCCTGATGCAGGTCTCCGGTCCGCGTTACGACATGGAGCGCTTCGGCGTTGCTCCGCGCGCCTCGCCGCGCCAGTCCGACGTCATGATCGTTGCCGGCACGCTGACCAACAAGATGGCGCCTGCGCTCCGCAAGGTGTACGACCAGATGCCTGAGCCGCGTTACGTCATTTCGATGGGCTCCTGCGCCAACGGCGGCGGCTACTATCATTATTCATATTCGGTCGTGCGTGGCTGCGACCGTGTCGTTCCTGTCGATATCTACGTGCCGGGCTGTCCCCCCACGGCGGAAGCGCTGCTCTACGGGGTGCTGCTTCTGCAGAAGAAGATCCGTCGAACCGGAACGATTGAGCGCTAAGGGCGGAGGACTGTCATGAGTGAAGCCTTGAGCGAACTGTCCTCGTATCTCCGGGAGATGCGTGGTGATCTCTTTCTCGATGCATCCATCAGCTATGACGAGCTGAACGTAACTGCGACGCCGGAAACGATTCTGGCGCTGCTGACGTTCCTGCGCGACGACGCACGTTGCGGCTTTATTAGCATGATCGATATCTGCGGTGTCGACTGGCCGCAGCGCGAAAAGCGTTTCGATGTCGTTTATCACCTACTGTCGCCGAAGCAGAACCTGCGCATCCGCATCAAGGTTGCTGTGGCTGACGGCGAGTCCGTGCCGTCGGCAACCGCGGTTTACAAGGGTGCCGAGTGGTTCGAGCGTGAAGCCTGGGACATGTACGGCATTCCGTTCTCCGGCCATGCCGACCTGCGCCGTCTTCTCACCGATTACGGCTTTGAAGGACATCCGCTGCGCAAGGACTTCCCGACGACTGGCTACGTCGAAGTGCGTTATGACGATGCCGCCAAGCGTGTCGTCTACGAACCCGTCGAGCTGAAGCAGGAATTCCGCAATTTCGACTTCATGTCCCCTTGGGAAGGCACCGAATATGTGCTGCCGGGAGACGAGAAGGCGGCGAAGTAAAGATGAGGCTCGGATTTCTTGAAGCCTCTTTATTTGCCGTCTCATGCCAATTGCCAGCGCGGAGCGCGTCGCTATGACTGAACATAACGTTCGCAATTTTACGATCAATTTCGGACCGGAACACCCGTCCGCGCACGGTGTTCTGCGTCTCGTGCTCGAACTCGATGGCGAAATCATCGAGCGCGTCGATCCGCACATCGGCCTGCTGCACCGCGGCACCGAGAAGCTGATCGAGACGAAGACCTACCTGCAGGCCGTCCCTTATTTCGACCGTCTCGACTACGTCGCGCCGATGAATCAGGAACACGCTTTCGCGCTCGCTGTCGAAAAGATGCTGAAGCTCGAAATTCCGATTCGCGGTCAGCTGATTCGAGTTCTGTACTCCGAAATTGGCCGAATCTTGTCTCACATCATGAACGTGACGACCCAGGCCATGGACGTCGGCGCGATGACGCCGCCGGTCTGGGGCTTCGAAGAGCGCGAAAAGCTGATGGTGTTCTATGAGCGCGCCTGCGGCGCCCGTATGCACTCGGCCTATTTCCGTCCGGGCGGCGTCCATCAGGATCTCCCGCCGGAGCTGGTCGAGGATATCGGCAAGTGGTGCGATCCGTTCCTGAAGATCCTCGACGATATCGAAGGCCTGCTCACGGACAACCGCATCTTCAAGCAGCGTAACGTCGATATTGGCGTCGTGTCGCTGGCGGATGCCTGGTCATGGGGCTTCTCGGGCGTGATGGTTCGCGGTTCCGGCGCCGCTTGGGACCTGCGCCGCTCGCAACCTTACGAATGCTATTCCGATCTCGAATTCGACATTCCGATCGGGAAGAACGGCGACTGCTACGACCGCTACCTGATCCGCATGATCGAGATGCGCCAGTCGGTTCGCATCATGAAGCAGTGCGTCGAGCGCCTGATGGGCAGCGCCAAGACCGGCCCTGTGTCGTCGATCGACGGTAAGGTCGTGCCGCCGAAGCGCGGCGAGATGAAGCGTTCGATGGAAGCGCTCATCCACCACTTCAAGCTCTACACCGAAGGGTATCACGTGCCGGCCGGCGAAGTGTACGCGGCCGTCGAAGCGCCGAAGGGCGAATTCGGCGTGTACGTTGTCGCCGATGGCAGCAACAAGCCGTACCGCTGCAAGATCCGTGCACCGGGTTACGCCCACCTGCAGGCGATGGACTTCCTCTGCAAGGGTCACATGCTCGCTGACGTGACGGCCGTGCTCGGCTCGCTCGACATCGTGTTCGGCGAGGTGGACCGCTGATGAAGCTGCTGCCGCTTGCCACCATCGCTCTTTTCACTGCCTCCGGAGCTTTCGCCCAGGAGGTTGGGGGAATGGGTCCAAAGCTGGGCCAGAGCGAGGTGCAGCCGCCGGCAGAAAAAGCCTCCATGGGCGAGCTTTTGTCCAAGGGCTATGAAATCAAGGCTGCCGTTCCGAATGGCGGCAAGTTCGTTGTGTTTTTGCAAAAAGACCAGTCGGCCTACGCTTGCGAGATGAAGTCTCTGACGGCATCGCAGTGTGGGACCCTAAACTGACAAGGCGTGAGGAAGAATGTCCGTTCGTCGATTAGCCGAAGATCAATTCCAGCCTGCCGCGTTCGCCTTCAATGACGAGAACGCGGTTTGGGCGGAAAAGACGATCAAGAAATATCCCGCAGGCCGTCAGCAATCCGCGGTCATCCCGCTGTTGATGCGGGCGCAGGAACAGGATGGTTGGGTCACCCGCGCCGCGATCGAAAAGGTCGCCGACATGCTCGACATGGCCTATATCCGCGTTCTCGAAGTTGCGACTTTCTACACGCAGTTCCAGCTGAACCCGGTCGGCACGCGCGCCCACATCCAGGTGTGCGGCACGACGCCTTGCATGCTGCGCGGTTCGGAAAGCCTGATGGCCGTTTGCAAGAGCAAGATCCATCATCACCCCTTCGAACGTAACGCTGAAGGGACGCTCTCTTGGGAAGAAGTCGAATGTCTCGGGGCCTGCGTTAACGCGCCCATGGTGATGATCGGCAAGGATACCTACGAGGACCTGACGCCGGAACGTCTCGAAGAGATCATTGATACCTTCGAAGCCGGCAATGGCGCCAGCATCACGCCCGGCCCGCAGATTGATCGTCACTTCTCCTCCCCCGAGGGTGGTCCGACGACGCTCGTAGCCGATGAGCCGAAGGCCAAGAGGGTTTCCGCCAAGAAGGCTGTCGAGGACGCCGCGACGGCAACCGTTGACGCAGCCCCGGTTCCCCCGTCTGAGGCCGCACGTGCAAAGAGCACCGACGCCGAGACCAATGCTGCGCTGAAGACGCCGGCCACCGCGCCGAAGGCGGCCGCGAAGAACGTCAAGGCTGTCGAAGAGCAGCCGGCGCCGGCGACGGCCGCACAGGCCGCTGCTACTGGCAAGCCCTCCCTCAGCGACAAGAACCGCCCGGCGGGCATCGAGAAGCCCGCGACGCCTGACGATCTGAAGATGATCTCCGGCGTCGGCCCGAAGATCGAGGCGACACTGCATGAGATCGGCATCTTCACCTTCGCGCAGGTCGCGGGCTGGAAGAAGGCTGAGCGCGAATGGGTCGACGGATACCTGAATTTCAAGGGCCGCATCGAGCGCGACGACTGGGTCAAGCAGGCCAAGGCGCTCGCCAAGGGCGGCGAAGCCGAATACATTAAAGTCTTCGGTAAGAAGCCGCGGTAAGGGGTGAAGCATGTTACAAGATAGAGACCGCATCTTTACCAACATCTACGGCCTCAAGGATAAGTCTATGAAGGGCGCGATGAGCCGCGGCCACTGGGACGGCACCAAGCAGATCCTCGAAAAGGGTCGCGATTGGATCATCAACGAGATGAAGGCTTCGGGTCTTCGCGGCCGTGGCGGCGCAGGCTTCCCGACCGGGCTCAAGTGGTCCTTCATGCCGAAGGAAAGCGATGGTCGTCCGCACTACCTCGTCGTCAATGCCGACGAGTCCGAGCCCGGAACCTGCAAAGACCGCGACATCATGCGCCACGATCCGCATACGCTGATCGAAGGCTGCGTTATCGCGAGTTTCGCTATGGGTGCGAACGCTGCCTACATCTACGTTCGCGGCGAATACATCCGCGAGCGTGAAGCGCTGCAGGCGGCAATCGACGAGTGCTATGACTACGGCCTGCTCGGCAAGAACAACAAGCTGGGCTGGGACATGGACATCTTCGTCCATCACGGTGCTGGCGCCTACATCTGCGGCGAAGAAACCGCGCTGCTCGAAAGCCTGGAAGGCAAGAAGGGTCAGCCGCGCCTGAAGCCGCCGTTCCCGGCAAACATGGGTCTCTACGGTTGCCCGACGACGGTCAACAACGTCGAGTCGATCGCCGTTGCTCCGACCATCCTGCGTCGTGGCGCTGGCTGGTTTTCGTCGATCGGTCGCCCGAACAACGTCGGCACCAAGCTGTTCATGCTTTCCGGCCACGTCAACAAGCCGTGCACGGTCGAAGAAGAAATGGGCATCACGTTCCGTGAGCTGGTCGATCGCCATGCCGGCGGCATCCGCGGCGGTTGGGATAACCTGCTCGCGGTTATTCCGGGCGGCGCATCGTGCCCGATCGTTCCGGCCAAGGACATCATCGACTGCCCGATGGATTTCGACGGCCTGCGCGCTGTCGGCTCGTCCTTCGGTACCGCGGCTGCGATCGTCATGGACAAGTCCACCGACGTCATCAAGGCTATCGCCCGCATCTCGGCCTTCTTCAAGCACGAGAGCTGCGGCCAGTGCACGCCGTGCCGCGAAGGCACCGGCTGGATGTGGCGCGTGATGGAGCGCATGGCCAAGGGCAATGCCCAGAAGCGCGAAATCGACATGCTGTTCCAGGTCACCAAGCAGATCGAGGGCCATACCATCTGTGCGCTCGGCGATGCGGCCGCATGGCCGGTGCAGGGTCTGATCCGCAACTTCCGTCATGAGATCGAAGCGCGCATCGACCAGTATACCGCAAGCGCACTGGATCACGGTGCGGTTCTCGAGGCGGCAGAGTAAGCTGATGACGAAGGCGTCCGACAGCATAGGCAAGGAAGGAGCGGCTGATTTCTCGGCCGACTTCGGCCGTCTTGCTGCCGAGATGCTGGAGAACGCCCGCGCGCTTCCGGTGCCGCCTGTGATGGTCAACCCGGCTGCGGCAATGGCGGCGGCCACGGCGATCGGCTTCGGCTTTTCGACGCAGATGGCGGGCGCTTTTTTCGGCGCGCTGCAGGGCGCGCTCGATGCAACGAGCAAGCTTGCAGCAGTTCTCGACGAAACGCCGCCCGACGAAGGTAAGCCGCACGTCGAGATCCGGCCGGAGAACGTTCGTCCGGCGCCTGCCAGGAAAGCTGCAGAGAAGGTCAAGCTGTCTGTCGTTCCAGCAGAGCCGGTCGCAAAGCCCGCGGCGAAGCCCGCTTCGCGCGCTCGCAGGGCTGACGATCTGAAGCAGATTTCCGGCATCGGTCCGAAGATCGAGCAGGTGTTGAATAGCAAGGGTATTCGCTCCTTTGCCGTCATCGCCGGCTGGTCGGACGAGGACGCGGCGAGGATCGACGCAGAGCTTGGGTTTGATGGGCGGATCGCTCGTGATGGTTGGGTGGGCCAAGCCAAGGCCCTGGTCGCCAAGGGGCGAAAGCGGAAGTGAATTTTCGGCCGAATAGGCCGGAGCAAGGTCAAGGCTGAAGAGTGAAAGGGCAGGGGCCCGACACTATTGAGGCCCGAGGCTGATCCCGGGTCTCGGGATTGGCGGAGAATTTGAGCGACACCGATGCCAACGGGATAAGAATCCGGCCTGGCAGCGAAACTGTTGCAAAGTGGGTTTGTTTGCCGCCATCCGGCAAACGGAAAACAGGACTGAGTGACGATGGCAAAACTGAAGATTGACGGCAACGAGATCGAGGTTCCGGATCATTACACCCTCATTCAGGCGTGTGAGGAAGCCGGTGCTGAAGTTCCGCGCTTCTGCTTCCATGAGCGCCTTTCGGTTGCCGGCAACTGCCGCATGTGCCTCGTTGAGGTAAAGGGTGGTCCGCCGAAGCCGCAGGCATCTTGCGCCATGGGCGTGCGCGATATCCGCGGCGGCCCGAATGGCGAACTTCCTGAGGTCTTCACCAACACGCCGATGGTCAAAAAGGCCCGCGAAGGCGTGATGGAGTTCCTGCTGATCAACCATCCGCTCGATTGCCCGATCTGCGACCAGGGCGGCGAATGCGACCTGCAGGACCAGGCAATGGCCTTCGGTATCGACAGCTCGCGCTATCAGGAAGACAAGCGCGCCGTCGAAGACAAGTACATCGGACCGCTCGTCAAGACGGTCATGAACCGCTGCATTCACTGCACGCGCTGCGTTCGCTTCACGACCGAAGTTGCCGGCATCTCCGAACTCGGCCTGATCGGTCGCGGCGAGGACGCCGAAATCACCACCTATCTCGAGCAGGCGATGACCTCCGAGCTGCAGGGCAACGTCGTTGACCTCTGCCCGGTCGGTGCGCTGACCTCCAAGCCCTTCGCCTTCACGGCCCGTCCGTGGGAGCTGAACAAGACCGAATCGATCGACGTCATGGACGCCCTCGGTTCTGCGATCCGCGTCGATACGCGTGGCCGTGAAGTCATGCGCGTGCTGCCGCGCGTCAACGACCAGATCAATGAAGAGTGGATCTCCGACAAGAGCCGCTACATCTGGGACGGCCTGAAGACGCAGCGTATCGACCGCCCATACGTTCGCAAGGATGGCCGCCTGCAGCCTGCGACTTGGGGCGAAGCCTTTGGCGCGATCAAGGCCGCCGTTGCCGCAACCAGCGGTGAGAAGGTCGGCGCGATTGCCGGCGACCTCGCATCCGTCGAAGAAATGTACGCTCTGTCGGAACTCGTGAAGTCGCTCGGTTCCGAGAACCTCGACTGTCGCCAGGATGGGACGGCACTTGATCCGTCGCTCGGCCGCGCAAGCTACATCTTCAATCCGACGATCGAAGGCATCGAACAGGCCGACGCGCTGCTGATCATCGGCGCGAACCCGCGCTTCGAAGCCGCCGTTCTCAACGCTCGCATTCGCAAGCGCTGGCGTCGCGGCAACTTCCCGATCGGCGTGATCGGTGAAGCTGGCGAACTACGCTACGACTATGAATATCTCGGCGCTGGCCCGGATACGCTGAAGGACCTCGCCGACGGCAACCACGCTTTCGCGAAGGTTCTGACGGACGCCAAGAAGCCGATGATCCTCACCGGCCAGGGCGCACTGTCGCGCACCGATGGTGCTGGCGTTCTCGCAACTGCCGCAAAGCTTGCCGGCACGGTGGGCGCGGTCGTCGAAGGCTGGAACGGCTTTGCCGTGCTCCACACCGCGGCATCGCGCGTCGGCGGCCTCGATCTCGGCTTCGTTCCGGGCGCAAAGGGCGTCAACGCTGCAGAAATGCTGTCGTCGATGGACGTTCTCTTCCTGCTTGGCGCCGATGAGCTTGATTTCACGGCCAAGAAGGCAAAGCTGACTGTTTACATCGGCTCGCACGGCGACAACGGCGCCCACAATGCCGACGTCATCCTGCCAGCCGCTGCCTACACCGAAAAGTCCGGCATTTGGGTCAACACCGAGGGTCGCGTCCAGATGGGCAATCGCGCTGGCTTCGCACCGGGCGACGCCCGCGAAGACTGGGCGATCCTGCGTGCGCTTTCCGACGTGCTCGGCAAGAAGCTTCCGTTTGATTCGCTTAGCGAACTGCGCGCAAGGCTCTATGCGGCCTTCCCGCATTTCGCAGCGCTTGACGAGATCGCCGAAAGCGACAGCGCCAAAATTGCCGCAGTAGCGAAAAAAGCCGGCAAGATGAACAAATCCGGGTTTGCGTCGCCGGTCAAAGACTTCTATTTGACGAACCCGATCGCGCGCGCTTCGGCAGTGATGGCCGAGTGCTCGGCATTGGCCCGCAACAACTTCAAAGTCGCGGCAGAGTAAGGGCAGGGGACTATGGATTCGTTTGTTTCAACTTATGTCTTGCCCGGCCTTCTCATGGTCGGTCAGTCGCTTCTTCTCCTCGTCTGCCTGCTCGTCTTCATCGCCTACATCCTGTTGGCCGACCGCAAGGTCTGGGCAGCAGTACAGCTCCGTCGTGGTCCGAATGTGGTGGGTCCGTGGGGCCTTTTCCAGTCCTTCGCGGATCTTTTGAAGTTCGTCTTCAAGGAGCCGGTGATCCCGGCTGGCGCCAACAAGGCAGTCTTCCTGCTGGCGCCGCTCGTGACCGTGCTGCTGGCTCTGTCCACCTGGGCCGTCGTGCCGCTGGCGGATGGCTGGGTCATCGCCAACATCAACGTCGGTATCCTCTACATCTTCGCGATTTCATCGCTTGAAGTGTACGGCATCATCATGGGCGGTTGGGCCTCCAACTCGAAGTACCCGTTCCTTGGCGCACTCCGCTCCGCGGCACAGATGGTTTCCTACGAAGTCTCCATCGGCTTCGTTATCGTCACCGTTCTGCTCTGCGTAGGTTCGCTGAACCTGACGGATATCGTCCATGCACAGCAGACCGGCCTCGGCACGCGCCTGGGTCTCCCGGCGTCGTTCCTCGACTGGCATTGGCTGGCGCTGTTCCCGATGTTCATCGTCTTCTTCATTTCCGCGCTTGCCGAAACGAACCGCCCACCTTTCGATCTTCCGGAAGCGGAATCGGAACTCGTCGCCGGCTTCATGGTCGAATACGGTTCCTCGCTCTACATGATGTTCATGCTCGGCGAATATGCGGCCATCGTTCTGATGTGCTCGTTGACGACGATCCTGTTCCTCGGGGGCTGGCTGCCGCCAGTCGACGTATGGTTCCTGAACTGGGTCCCTGGTGTCATCTGGTTTACGCTGAAGTCGTGCCTGGTGTTCTTCATGTTTGCGATGGTGAAGGCATTTGTCCCGCGCTATCGCTACGACCAACTGATGCGCCTCGGCTGGAAGGTCTTCCTTCCGCTGTCGCTTGCCATGGTCGTTATCGTTGCATTCGTGCTGAAGCTGACGGGTTGGGCATGATCGTGCCGGCCCTCGTTTCAAGCAATATTGGAGGTTGAAGATGGCAGGCTTGTCCAACGCGGTCAGCTCGCTGTTCCTGAAGGAATTCGTCAGTGCGTTCTGGCTGACCTTCCGGTACATTTTTAAGCAGAAGGCAACGATCAATTACCCCTTCGAGAAGGGACCGGTCAGCCCGCGCTTCCGCGGCGAACACGCACTGCGTCGTTATCCGAACGGCGAAGAGCGCTGCATCGCCTGCAAGCTCTGCGAGGCGATCTGTCCTGCCCAGGCGATTACCATCGAAGCCGGCCCCCGCCGCAACGATGGCACGCGCCGCACGGTTCGTTACGACATCGACATGGTGAAGTGCATCTACTGCGGCTTCTGCCAGGAGGCATGCCCTGTCGATGCGATCGTCGAAGGTCCGAATTTCGAATTTGCAACGGAAACCCGCGAAGAACTTTACTTCGACAAGGCGCGGCTTCTGGAGAACGGCGACCGGTGGGAGCGCGAAATCGCGCGCAACATCGCACTGGACGCGCCGTACCGTTGATCGGAATTGAAATGCCGGAGTGCCGCCCCTTGCGCGGCTTCCGGTCAACATGCACCGAGGCTTAGCTGGATCTTTCCGCGCGAAGCTTCATCGGGCAGGGAAACTCCCGGCTGCCCGGGGGAAGATGAAAAAGGCACCAACATGGGTCTGCAGGCTCTATTTTTCTATCTTTTCGCCTTTGTCGCGGTAGCGTCGGCGTTCATGGTCATCTGGTCGAAGAATCCGGTTCATTCGGTTCTCTTCCTGATCCTGGTTTTCTTCAATGCGGCCGGCCTCTTCCTGCTGCTGGGCGCCGAATTCCTGGCGATGATCCTGCTCGTCGTTTATGTCGGCGCCGTGGCCGTTCTCTTCCTCTTCGTGGTCATGATGCTCGACATCGACTTCACGGAGTTGCGCGCCGGCGTTCTCGAATATGCGCCGATCGGTGCGATCATCGGCCTGATCCTCGCGGCTGAGCTGATCGTCGTTGTGGGTGGTAGCGTAATCTCGCCGGAAATCGCCAAGTCGGTGGCAATGCCGATCCCGGCGCTGACAGAGCGCACCAACACCGCCGCACTCGGCGACGTGCTCTATACGAATTACGTCTACTTCTTCCAGATCGCTGGTCTGGTGCTGCTCGTCRCAATGATCGGTGCGATCGTGCTGACGCTCAAGCATCGCCAGAACATCAAGCGACAGAATATCGCCAATCAGGTTGCCCGCAATCCTAAGACCGCCGTCGAGGTGGTCAAGGTGAAGCCGGGACAGGGCGTTTGAAGCAGGCGCGAGCTTAAGGAACAAATACAATGGTCATCGGACTTTCCCATTACCTGACGGTCAGCGCCATCCTCTTCACGCTCGGCGTCTTCGGTATCTTCCTGAACCGGAAGAACATCATCGTTATCCTGATGTCGATCGAGCTCATTCTGCTTGCGGTCAACATCAACATGGTCGCCTTCTCGTCGTTCCTGAACGACATCGTCGGCCAGGTTTTCGCATTGTTCATTCTGACCGTTGCTGCGGCTGAAGCGGCTATCGGTCTTGCAATTCTCGTCGTCTTCTACCGCAACCGCGGCTCGATCGGCGTTGAAGACGTCAATATGATGAAGGGCTGATAAGGCTATGTTTTTATATAAGGCTATCGTCTTTCTTCCCCTGATTGGCGCGATCATCGCAGGCCTCTTCGGCCGCGCGATCGGCGCCAAGGCATCGGAATACGTTACCTGCGGCCTGATGATCATCGCTGCGGTGCTGTCGTGGTATGTCTTCATGACCATCGGCATGGGCCACCACGAAGGCGGCCCGATCAAGGTCGAAGTGCTGCGCTGGATCCAGTCCGGCGGCATCGACGTATCCTGGTCGCTACGCGTCGATACGCTCACCTCCGTCATGCTGATCGTCGTCAACACGGTCTCGACCCTGGTGCACGTCTATTCGATCGGATACATGCATCATGATCCGCATCGTCCGCGTTTCTTCGCCTATCTCTCGCTCTTCACCTTCGCCATGCTGATGCTGGTGACGGCCGACAATCTGGCCCAGATGTTCTTCGGCTGGGAAGGCGTTGGTCTGGCGTCCTATCTGCTCATCGGCTTCTGGTTCAAGAAGCCGTCGGCAAACGCCGCTGCGATCAAGGCGTTCGTGGTCAACCGCGTCGGCGACTTTGGCTTCATCCTCGGCATTGCGAGCCTGTTCGTGCTCTTCGGCGCGATCAACCTCGACACCATCTTTGCGAACGCTGCGAGCTTTGCCCCGGGCGAAGCCGGCGGTGAGGGCGGAGAGGTCGTTCTCAACCTCTTCGGCATGCACCTCGACAAGGCACACGCACTGACCGGCGCCTGCCTGCTGCTCTTCATGGGCGCGATGGGTAAGTCGGCACAGTTCCTGCTGCACACCTGGCTGCCGGATGCCATGGAAGGCCCGACACCGGTGTCGGCACTCATCCATGCTGCAACGATGGTTACCGCAGGCGTCTTCCTCGTCGCCCGCATGTCGCCGCTGTTTGAGCTTTCGCCGGATGCGCTCGTCTTCGTAACGACGATCGGTGCGATCACGGCCTTCTTCGCAGCAACCGTTGGCCTCGTGCAGAACGACATCAAGCGTGTCATCGCTTACTCGACCTGCTCGCAGCTCGGCTACATGTTCGTTGCTCTCGGCGTCGGTGCTTATGGCGCGGCCATCTTCCACCTGTTCACGCACGCCTTCTTCAAGGCTCTGCTGTTCCTTGGCGCCGGCTCGGTGATCCACGCCGTCGATGGCGAGCAGGACATGCGTTACATGGGTGGCCTGCGGAAGCACATTCCGGTGACCTTCTGGATGATGACGATCGGCACGCTGGCACTGACCGGCGTCGGCATTCCGTTCACGCCGTTTGGTTTTGCCGGCTTCTTCTCGAAGGACGTCATCATTGAAGCCGCTTACGCGTCGCATTCACCGGTCGCAGGTTTCGCCTTCACGCTTCTGGTCATCGCTGCGCTGTTCACGAGCTTCTATTCCTGGCGTCTGGCGTTCCTGACCTTCTTTGGTCAGCCGCGCGCCTCGCACGAAGTAATGCACCACGTGCATGAATCTCCCCAGGTCATGCTCGTGCCGCTCTATATTCTTGCCGCTGGCGCGGTTCTCGCAGGCGTTCTCTTCGAGGGTCGCTTCTACGGCGAGGAATATGCCGAGTTCTGGAAGGGCGCGCTCTTCACCTCCGAGCACAACGAACTGCTGGAAGAATTCCATCACGTTCCGGCCTGGGTTGGCCTCAGCCCGTTCATCGCCATGCTCGTTGGCTTCGTCACCGCCTGGTACATGTACATCAAGTCGCCATCGACGCCGCGCGTTCTCGCTCAGCAGCACCGCGTCCTGTACCAGTTCCTCTTGAACAAGTGGTACTTCGACGAACTCTACGACTTCCTCTTCGTCCGCAGCGCCAAGGCCCTTGGCCGCTTCCTGTGGAAGAAGGGTGATGTCGGCGTCATCGACGCCTACGGCCCGGATGGCGTCGCCGCGCGCGTCGTCGATGTTACCAACCGCGTCGTCCGTCTGCAGACGGGCTACCTCTATCACTATGCGTTCGCCATGCTGATCGGTGTCGCAGCGCTCGTTACCTGGATGATGCTCGGGAGTTCCTTCTGATGACCGATTGGCCTATTCTTTCAACGGTCACCTTCCTGCCGCTCGTCGGCGTGGTGCTCCTGCTGCTGATGAATGAAAACGGTCCGAGTGGCCGCCGCAACGTGCTCAACATTTCGCTGATCACGACGGTCGTGACTTTTGTCCTTTCGCTCCTCATCTGGATCGGCTTCGACAATGCGAACCCCGGTTTCCAGATGGTCGAGAAGCACAACTGGCTCGGCACCGGCATCAGCTATCATCTCGGCGTTGACGGGATCTCGATGCTTTTCGTGATCCTGACGACCTTCCTCATGCCTTTCTGCGTGCTGGCGAGCTGGCTGTCGATCGAGAAGCGCCTCAAGGACTACATGATCGCCTTCCTGATCCTGGAAGTGATGATGGTCGGCGTCTTCGTTTCGCTCGATATCGTTCTCTTCTACGTGTTCTTCGAAGCCGGCCTAATCCCGATGTTCCTCATCATTGGCGTTTGGGGCGGCAAGGATCGCGTCTACGCCAGCTACAAGTTCTTCCTCTACACGCTGCTCGGCTCCGTTCTGATGCTGCTCGCCATCATGGCGATGTACTGGCAGGCCGGCACGACGGATATTCCGGCGCTGCTCGCCTATAAGTTCCCGCCGCAGATGCAGACTTGGCTCTGGCTTGCCTTCTTCGCGTCTTTCGCGGTGAAGATGCCGATGTGGCCTGTTCACACGTGGCTTCCGGACGCGCACGTTCAGGCGCCGACGGCCGGCTCGGTCATTCTGGCAGGCGTGCTTCTGAAGCTCGGTGGCTACGGCCTGATCCGCTTCTCGCTCGGGATGTTCCCGGTTGCCTCCGAGTTCTTCGCACCGCTCGTCTTCGCTTTGTCGGTCATTGCCATCATCTACACCTCGCTGGTGGCGCTGATGCAGGACGACATGAAGAAGCTGATTGCCTATTCGTCGGTCGCCCACATGGGTTACGTGACAATGGGTATCTTTGCGGCCAACGCGCAGGGTTTGCAGGGCTCGATCTTCCAGATGCTGTCGCACGGCATCGTCTCCGGCGCTCTCTTCCTTTGCGTCGGTGTGATTTACGACCGAACCCATACCCGCGAGATTGCGGCCTATGGCGGCCTGGTCAACAACATGCCGAAATACGCTGTTGCGATGATGGTCTTCACTATGGCGAACGTCGGCCTGCCGGGCACCTCGGGCTTCGTCGGCGAATTCCTGACCCTGATCGGCGTCTTCCGCGTCAACACCTGGGTCGCACTCTTCGCCGCGACGGGCGTTATCCTCTCCGCCGCCTATGCGCTCTGGCTCTATCGCCGGGTCATCTTCGGCGCGCTGGAGAAGGAAAAGCTCAAAGCGCTGCTCGACCTCTCTCGGCGTGAACAGCTGATCCTCTATCCGCTGATCGCACTGACCATCTTCTTCGGCGTCTATCCGGCTCCGGTCTTCGATGTGACCGCTGCATCGGTTGACCAGCTGATCCATAGCTATACAGCCGCAGTCCAGGCAGCGCAGGACGTTGCGCTGTCGATGAAATGATGACGGGACTTTTGGGACATGACCTCTGAAACTATTCTCGCAAGCCTGCATCTTTCCATACCGGAGCTGATCCTCGCGGTCGGCGCCCTCGCGTTGTTGATGATCGGCGTCTTCTCGGGAGAGCGCTCCGGCCGTATGGTCAGCGTTCTCGCGATAATCGTGCTGGCCGCTGCTGCGCTCTGGCTGATCTTCCTTCCGAGCGAAGGCGTTGCCTATGGCGGCGTCTTCCTGTCGGACGGCTTCGGCCGCTTCATGAAGATCACCGCGCTGGTCGGATCGATTACGGCGCTCTTCATGTCGCTGGGGCTTGCCAAGGAAAATCAGCTCGACAAGTTCGAGTTTCCGGTGCTGCTCGTGCTCTGCACACTGGGCATTCTGCTGATGATTTCGGCCAACGATCTCATCTCGCTTTATCTCGGCCTCGAACTGCAGTCGCTGGCAATCTATGTCGTCGCTGCGATCAACCGCGACAGCGTCAAGTCCACTGAAGCCGGCCTGAAGTACTTCGTGCTCGGCGCGCTGTCCTCGGGCATGCTGCTCTACGGCATGTCGCTGGTCTACGGCTTCACCGGTCACACGCAATTCGCTGCAATCGCTCAGGCCCTGACTGTCGAAGGTGCTCGTTCGCTTGGCCTCGTCTTCGGCCTCGTGTTCATCCTGGCCGGTATCGCCTTCAAGATCTCCGCTGTTCCATTCCATATGTGGACGCCGGACGTTTACGAAGGCGCTCCGACCCCGGTCACCGCTTTCCTTGCCAGCGCTCCCAAGGTCGCGGCAATGGCGATGTTGACCCGCATTGTAATCACTGCCTTCCAGCCGGTCGTGGCTGACTGGCAGCAGGTCGTGGTCTTCATTTCGATCGCTTCCATGCTGCTCGGCTCCTTCGCCGCAATCGGTCAGCGGAACATCAAGCGACTGATGGCCTATTCGTCGATCGGTCACATGGGTTACGCATTGGTTGGCCTTGCTGCAGGCAATCAGACCGGCGTCTCGGGCGTCATGCTGTACATGGTCATCTACATGGTCATGACGCTCGGCAGCTTTGCGATCATCATGTCGATGCGCCGCAAGGACGGCACGGTTGTCGAGGAAGTCAACGACTTGGCTGGCCTGTCGACCACCAATCCGTTCATGGCGACGGTACTGACCATCCTGATGTTCTCGCTGGCAGGCATTCCTCCGCTCGCAGGCTTCTTCGCGAAGTACTTCGTGTTTGTCGCTGCGATCGAGGCGAAGCTCTACGCTCTTGCGATCATCGGCGTTCTTGCATCGGTTGTCGGCGCTTACTACTACCTGCGCGTCATCAAGCTGATGTGGTTCGATGAAGCCACGGGCGAGTTCGCTCGCGTTTCGGGCTCGCTCCGTCTTGTCTTTGGTCTCTCCGGCCTCTTCGTTCTCGCCTATGTCATCATCGGCGGTCCGATTGGCGGTGCGGCCGAGCTTGCAGCTGCGACACTCTTTTGATGAACTCCGAGGCACGGCGCCGGATATCGCTCGACGATTTCAGGCACGAGGCTCTGCCGGAGACGTCGTCCACGAACAGTGAATGCCTTGCCCGTGCGCGGGCAGGGGACCGCGGTCACCTCTGGATCACGGCGGAAAAACAGACCGGCGGCCGTGGCCGCCGGGGACGCCCCTGGGTTTCAGAGCGGGGCAATCTCTACGCCTCGCTTCTTCTCATCGATCCGGCGCCCATGGAGCGCCTCGGCTCGCTGCCGTTGGCAATTGCCGTCGCCGTGCATCAGGCCGTTCGCCGTGTGCTCCCGCATACGGCCGAGCCGCTGGAAGTGAAGTGGCCGAACGATATCCTGATCGGACGCAAGAAGACTTGTGGCATTCTCGTGGAAGGCGAAGCCCTGTCGGAGGGACGCCATGCGCTCGTCATAGGCATCGGTATCAACGTCGCATTCATGCCTGACAACCCGCTCTATCCGGTGACCTGCCTGCGTGAGCAAGGGAGCTCTGCTTCCCCCGAAGAGGTTTTCGCCCATCTTTTTGCATCGATGGCCGAAGTCCTGGAAGCATGGGATCGGGGCCGCGGCGTGCGCGAAATCACGGAACGCTGGCGCCAGGTCGCCTGCGGCATTGGCGAAAAGATAACGGTGAACCTGCCGGACCGGTCGATTTCCGGCCACTTCGCCGGAATTGATGATAATGGCCTGTTGATGCTCGATATTGGCGCAGGCAGGATGATGACGATTGCCGCCGGCGACGTCTTCTTTGGTTGATTGGAAAAAAGAATAATATGGCGAAGCAGGACGAATTGGTATTTCTGCCGTTGGGTGGCGTTGGCGAGATTGGAATGAATCTCGCCCTCTACGGCTACGGCCCACCGACCCACCGCCAGTGGATCATGGTTGACTGCGGCGTTACCTTCCCGGGGCTTGATCTGCCAGGTGTCGATCTTGTGCTGCCGGACATTCGTTATCTCGCCACCGAGCGCAAGAGCCTGAAGGCGATCTTCATCACGCATGCGCACGAGGACCACTACGGCGCGCTCGCCGATCTATGGCCCGGTCTCAATGTGCCGGTCTATGCCTCTAGCTTTACGGCTGGCCTGCTCGAGGCGAAGCGCAACTTTGAAAAGTCGGCCATCGGGGAGATCCCGGTGACATTGTTTACGGCGGGCGACACCGTCAATGCCGGCCCCTTCAGCGTCGAAGGCGTGGCGGTCAACCACTCCATTCCCGAGCCGATGTCGCTGGTGATCCGCACGCCACTCGGCAATGTGATCCATACCGGCGACTGGAAGATCGACCATGAGCCGTCGCTCGGTCCGCTGACGGACGAGACCCGTTTTCGCCAGCTTGGCGATGAAGGCGTTCTGGCGTTGATGTGCGATTCCACGAATGCCCTGCGGGATGGTGTATCGCCATCCGAGAAGGACGTCTCCGAGAGCCTGCGCAAGATCATCGAGAACGCCGAGGGCCGCGTTGCGGTGACGACGTTCTCATCGAACGTCGGCCGTATCCGAACGGTAGCCGAGGCGGCCGAGGCTGAGGGCCGCGAGGTACTACTGCTTGGCAGTTCGCTCAAGCGCGTGGTCGACGTTTCCCGCGATATCGGCCTGATGGAGGGCATCAAGCCGTTCATTTCCGAGGAGGAATACGGTTACGTCCCACGCGACAAGGTTGTCGTCATTCTGACCGGTAGCCAGGGTGAGCCACGCGCGGCCCTTGCGAAGCTGTCGCGTGACGAGATGCGCAACGTGGCGCTTGCAGCAGGCGATATCGTCGTATTTTCCTCCCGCGCCATCCCGGGCAACGAGAAGGCGATCCAGGACATCAAGAACGGCCTCATCGAGCAGGGTGTCCATGTCATCACCGACAACGAAGCCCTTGTTCACGTTTCCGGACATCCGCGCCGCAACGAGCTGCAGAAGATGTATGAGCTGACGCGGCCGAAGATCGTCGTGCCGGTGCACGGCGAGGCGACGCACCTGACGGCGCACAAGGAACTGGCGGAGCAATCCGGCATCCCGATCGTGCCGCGCGTGCGCAACGGCGACATTCTTCGTCTGGCACCAGGACCAGTCGAGGTTATCGACGAGGCGCCGCACGGCCGTATCTATAAGGACGGCTCGCTCATCGGGGATTTCGACGAGATGGGCATTGGCGAGCGCAAGAAGCTCTCCTATGTCGGCCACGTTGCCGTCAACGTCGTGATCGACAGCCGCTACGATATCGTCGGCGATCCGGACCTCGTTGCGATCGGTCTGCCTGTCTACGACGACGAGGGCGACGATATGGAAGATACGCTTTACGACGCTGCTGTCGGCGCCATCGAGAGCATACCGCGGGCACGCCGGAAGGATCTCGACCTGCTGCAGGAGTCGGTCCGCCGTGCGATCCGCGCAACCGCAAACCAGACCTGGGGCAAAAAGCCTGTGGTCACGGTCTTTGTTACGAAGGTCTGACCCATGCTCGGCCGGGTCAACCATGTCGCCATCGCCGTTCCGGACCTTGCGGCCGCAACGGCCGCCTACCGGGGCACGCTCGGCGCAACTGTCTCTGCCCCGCAGGCTCTGCCGGAGCACGGCGTCACAGTCGTCTTCGTGGAGCTGCCGAATACCAAGGTCGAACTGCTGGAGCCGCTGGGAGCGGACTCGCCGATCGCTGCTTTCCTGGAGAAGAACCCATCTGGAGGAATGCACCATATCTGCTACGAAGTTGCCGACATCCTCGCCGCTCGCGACCAACTGGTGCAAGGTGGTGCAAGAGTGCTCGGCAATGGTGAGCCGAAGATCGGCGCCCATGGAAAGCCGGTGCTCTTTCTGCATCCGAAGGATTTTTTCGGCACCCTGATCGAGCTGGAGCAGGTCTGAGCGGGCTGCGGCAGAGTGACCGAGACGCGGCAAAAACCGTCATTGGGGTCCGAACCGGCTTTGAGTTAACGGACATTTCGGCTTATAAGCACCGCAGTCGCAGAGAGCCTAGCGGGACAATTCGATGCTGCAGATATTTCTACAGGGCTTTGCCGTCTACTTTATCGTCTGGTGGATCACGCTCTTTGCCGTCCTGCCGATTGGCCTGCGCACGCAAGCGGAAGATAACGATATCGTGTTGGGGACCGTACACAGCGCCCCGAGCCGGTTTCGGCCGGTATTCGTCTTTTCGATGACGACGATCATCTCGGCTGTCATCTACGGGCTCTGGTATATCGCTTCGAATTACTTCGGTTGGGGTTTCGACGCCCTGCCGCAGATTGGCCCATCGTTCTCAAACGTTTAGGGCGTTTGCCCAGTTTTTGGGCGGATACAGATATTCGCTGTCACACACATGTCATGAAGTTGCGGCATGCAGTTGCCGTAACGGCAGGCGAGGCCTCACGCAACGGCAGCGAGGGGCTCGGATGGCAGAACGTGGTTGAGAAAAGCCAAAAAAAAACAAGGCTGAAAGCCTTGTTTTAAGTATCGCGTGATCCTTATCCGTTGCCGGGGCTGCGACGAGCGCGCCTAAGATCTGATCCTCCCAAGACTTGACCGCGAAATCGGCAGGAATTTAGCTCCCTGCCTGTTTTGTGGGCTAAAGCTAGCTCAAAGAATGGGCTTTGTCATCAGGTTTTTTTGCATTTTTGCTACACTCCAGCAAATTTTTTCTGTTCATAAGAATATCGTACAAACCATTATAATTTCGCCTTTTTCTTACTTTGTCTGCTTTGCGGGTGCGAACTTGCTTTAACGGCAGACCGCTTCAGCCCGCGGCGGGTTTCTTTCCTTTCGCGAAGCAGCTATGAACGCTGCCAATATTTGTGATCCGCCTTCGATTCCGCGACATGCGGTGTCTCAACAGTTCTGGAATTCGACATGCGCCTGTCTCGCTATTTCATGCCCATCCTTAAGGAAAATCCCAAGGAGGCGGAAATCGTCTCTCATCGGCTGATGCTGCGCGCCGGCATGATCCGGCAGCAGTCGCAGGGCATCTATTCCTGGCTGCCCCTCGGCAAGCGCGTTCTCGACAAGGTCAACAACATCATCCGCGAGGAGCAGAATCGCGCCGGCGCGATCGAACTGTCGATGCCGACGCTGCAGTCCGCCGAGCTCTGGCAGGAAAGCGGTCGCTACGACGCCTATGGCAAGGAGATGCTGCGCATCACGGACCGCCAGGATCGCCCGATGCTGTACGGCCCGACGAACGAGGAAATGGTCACGGATATCTTCCGGTCCTACGTGAAGTCCTACAAGAGCCTGCCGCTCAACCTGTATCACATCCAGCTGAAGTTCCGCGACGAGATCCGCCCGCGCTTCGGTACCATGCGCTCGCGTGAATTCATGATGAAGGACGCCTATTCCTTCGATCTGACTCGCGAAGGTGCGGAGCATTCCTACAACAAGATGTTCACCGCCTATCTGCGGACGTTCGATCGCCTCGGCCTGCGTGCGATCCCGATGCGTGCAGACACTGGTCCGATCGGTGGCAATCTCAGCCACGAATTCATCATCCTGGCCGACACCGGCGAATCCGAAGTGTTCTGCCACAAGGACTTCGTGAACTTCGATATCCCGGCTGAAGGCACCGACTTCGACAGCGTCGAGGGCCTGAAGGCTGTTTTCGACAAGTGGACGTCGCTTTATGCCGCCACATCGGAGATGCACGACGAAGCGGCGTTCAACGCCGTTCCGGAAGGCGAGCGTCTCTCTGCGCGCGGCATTGAAGTGGGTCATATCTTCTACTTCGGCACGAAGTATTCCGAGCCGATGGGCGCGAAAGTGCAAGGTCCTGATGGCAAGGAACATACGGTCCACATGGGTTCCTACGGGATTGGCCCGACCCGCCTTGTTCCCGCCATCATCGAAGCATCGCATGATGAGAACGGAATCATCTGGCCGGCGTCGGTAGCGCCGTTCGATGCGGTCGTGATCAACATGAAGGCCGGTGATGCGGCGTGCGATGCAGCCTGCGAGAAGATCTATGCGGCGCTCTCGAATGCCGGCAAGGACGTCCTCTACGATGATACGGACGATCGCGCCGGAACGAAATTTGCGACCGCCGACCTGATCGGTGTTCCGCTGCAGATCATCGCCGGCCCGCGTGCGGTCGCGAGCGGCGAAGTCGAAGTGAAGGACCGCAAAACGGGCGCCCGCGAAACGATGACCATCGACGCGGCGATCAACAAGCTCTTGGGCTAAGAAGGCGGGAGGCAGGATGGCAGATGTAGCGGTGAGCCAGCAGGGTTCTAAATCCGGCTCGGCGCCGGCCAGCCGGCCATTTTCCGCCTTCGAACGGCTTGTGGCGTGGCGCTATCTGCGCGCCCGCCGCAAGGAGGCGTTCATTTCGGTGATCGCCGGTTTCTCCTTCATCGGCATCATGCTCGGCGTTGCGACGCTGATCATCGTCATGGCTGTCATGAACGGCTTCCGTACGGAGCTGATCTCCCGCATTCTGGGCATCAACGGTCACATGATCGTTCAGCCCGTCGATACTCCGTTCACGGACTATCCGGCGTTGACCGACAAGCTTGCCGGCGTGCCGGGCATTAAGCTTGCGCTGCCGCTGGTCGAGGGCCAGACATTGGCCTCAGGTCAGGGCGGTGCGGGCACGGGCGCGCTGGTACGCGGCATCCGACCTGAAGACCTGGAAAAGGTGAAGACCGTCTCCGGTAATATCAAGTCCGGTGATCTGGTCGGTTTTGCCGCCGGGCAGGGCGTGTTGATCGGTTCGGGCATGGCTGCCCAACTCGGCCTCCAGGCAGGCGACAACATTACGCTGATATCACCGGAAGGTGACGTCACACCGATGGGCGTCAATCCGCGGGTGAAGTCCTACAAGGTCTCCGGCATTTTCGAGATCGGCATGTCGGAATACGACGCGACGATCATCTACATGCCGCTTGAGGAAGCGCAGCTCTATTTCAATGCCGAGGGCCTGGTTCAATCCATCGAGCTTTTCGTCGACAATCCCGACGACATTGACAATATGCGGCCGAAGGTCGAGGCCGCAGCCGGTCGGCAAATTGCGATTACCGACTGGCGCCAACGCAACCAGACCTTCTTCTCGGCGCTCGAGGTTGAACGGAACGTGATGTTCATGATCCTGACGCTCATCGTCCTCGTTGCGGCGCTGAACATCATTTCCGGCCTCATCATGCTGGTGAAGGACAAGGGCAGCGATATCGCGATCCTGCGCACGATGGGCGCGAGCTCTGGCGCGATCATGCGCATCTTCTTCATGACCGGTGCGGCGATCGGTGTCGTCGGAACGATAGCCGGTGTCCTGCTTGGTATCGTTGTCTGTATCAATATCGAGAAAATCCGCGAGTTCTTTTCTTGGGTTTCCGGCACGGTGCTGTTCGACCCGCAACTCTACTTCCTCAGCCAGCTGCCTGCGGAAATGAGTATGAGAGAGACGCTTTCAGTTGTGATCATGGCGCTGACCCTGTCCTTCCTCGCCACCATCTTCCCGGCATGGCGAGCCTCCAAGCTCGATCCCGTGCAGGCCCTGCGCTACGAATAAGGAATGCTCTCTTCATGAAGCGGAATACCGTTCTCAAGCTTTCCGGTGTCGAGCGCCACTATGGTCAGGGCGAGACGCTGCTCTCGATCCTCAAGGGTGCGGACTTCACGCTGAACAGCGGCGAAATCGTCGCCCTTGTCGCGCCGTCAGGCACAGGCAAGTCGACGCTTCTACATATTGCCGGCCTGCTTGAGCACCCCGATGGCGGCGAGGTGATCATCAACGGAAAGGCCTGCGATGGTTTGCCGGACGATAAGCGCACCGCGATTCGCCGCAGCGAAATCGGCTTCGTCTATCAATTCCACCATCTGCTGCCGGAATTTTCCGCGATCGAGAATATCATGATGCCGCAGATGATCGCAGGGCTGCCGCGTAAGGAAGCGAAGGAGCGAGCCGGCCAGCTGCTCGATTATATGCGCATAGGCCATCGCGGCGCGCATCGCCCCGGAGAGCTTTCCGGTGGCGAGCAGCAGCGTGTGGCGATTGCGCGTGCCGTCGCGAATGCGCCAAGCCTGCTGCTGGCGGACGAGCCGACTGGCAACCTTGATCCTGAAACGGCAAGCTATGTCTTTGACGCGCTTGAAGCGCTGGTGCGTCAATCAGGCCTGGCGGCGCTGATCGCGACCCACAATCACGAACTCGCCGGGCGCATGGACCGCCGCGTGACTATCGCCGACGGCAAGGTCGTGGATTTCTGATTAGGGGTGGATGAGACCGCCACGGTAGTCCAATTCGTAGGCTCTGCGCTCGTTCACGACGATCACTTCGCGACCGCTGAAATGGCTGCAGTCCCCTATGCTTTGATCGGCATAGTAACCGAAGGCGTGCTCGAACTCCATGCCGCCGAGGAAGCGCCGATATTCGGCATACATTTTTGACAGTGCAGCCTTGATCACCGTTCCCGCCCGTTCTCCGTCGATCAGCGAATGCTCGACGATGCGTCCGAAGTAGTTCATCGCCCAGACCGGTTCGCTCTCCAGCCAGACCACTTCTTGCCCGGCGAAATCTGCGCCGCCGAAATAGCTGTCGAGATAGCGCCAGGCGCCGCGCTGATATCCGATGTCGCGCGATCCTGTCCGGCAGGCGGGCACAGGGCTTCCGCCACCGACATAGGTATTCGCCTTCGCCTCGACGATGAAACTGTTCAATGCGACAATATCCATGGCGTTCCCTCCGCTCGACAGCGTCTCAACAACGCTATTAAATGTAAAGAACAAAATAAGAACAAGCCTCACGGTCCGCAGATCGTTTGTCCAGTGTCGTCGTTCCACTCAGCGATCGGGAGGACACGTGGCTCGGCTTTGACATCCTTGCCATCCTTCTGCAGCTTGCCGGTCAGTGCATTGTAGTCGCAGGAGCCGGCGGCATTGGGGTCGAGCGTGTCGTAGTGGTTGTAGGTATAGCCGGCAACGACGAACTGCTTGTTCCGATAGGCCACCGTCAGCGTCTGGTCCCAGCGATCGCGCCCGATCGCGCTGTTCTGTGAGTGTACGGCGATGGAGGATTTGCCGACGGCCTTCAACGACGGTTCCTGTCCGAAGACGCCGTCCGCATTGGTGCTGCCCCAGATCTTGTTTGGTGCGGCCAGCGAAAGCCGCAGAAGTTCGTGGTCGCTGTCACGAAGATAGAGGTAGATGCCGATTTGATCATAGTTGGCGCCCTCCTCGGGAGCAACCAGCAGCGCGAGGTCCGCACGCCCATCGCCATCCCAATCCCCCGTCGCCGCGTCGACGATCCGCGTGGGATCGATTTGCTCGGCTCGAGCGGTAAACGCCGCCGATAGAGCCAATCCAGCAATTAATACAAACTTAAACATGCTTTTCTCCCATCGCCATGCGGTCAGCAAAACGGAAAAGAATCCTGTTGACAATAGAACAATAGCGGAACAAATTGAAAACATAAGAGAACAGGAGAGCCAAATGACTGACTTGATCCGTGATATCGCAGCATTCACCTCCATCGCAATGTTCGTTGCCAGCTTCTCGCTTATCTGCATGGCAATGTAAGAATTCCGGGGACCGCATGGCTGCCATGCGGTCCGAGCGCAGCCCTTGTCTGGACATCAACCCCTCAATGCTGAGAATAGACCTGATTGATTCAGGTGATCGGAAGGCATGTCATGGCGGGTGCGGAGAAAGACGCGGAAGGCGGTTTCATCGGTGGTACGCCGGGCTTCGTTCACCTTCGGGTCCACTCGGCCTATTCGCTCCTTGAAGGTGCGCTGCCGCTTAAGAAGATCCTCTACAAGGCGTCGGGCGACAGCCAGCCGGCCATAGCGATCACCGACACCAACAACCTGTTCGTCGCCCTCGAATTCTCACAGAAGGCGATGGACGAGGGCCTTCAGCCGATCATCGGCTGCCAGGTCTCGATCGACATGGAGGATGGACTGGAGACGGAACGGCGCGGCGGCCAGCAGGCGCTCGCCAAGCTGCCGTCGCTGGTGCTCCTTGCGGCCACCGACGCCGGCTACGAGCGGCTGGTGGACCTTGTCAGCCGCGCCTATCTCGGCGGCGAGGGCAACGGTCAATCGATCCACATTCGTGCCTCCTGGCTCGACGAGATCGGCACCGACGGCCTGATCGCTTTGACCGGCGCCCTGACGGGGCCGGTCGACGTGGCGCTGAAGGATGGGCATGCCGCCCAGGCGGAAGCACGCCTCCTGCTGCTGAAGCGCCATTTCGGTGACCGGCTCTATGTTGAGTTGCAGCGGCACGGCACTTACGACAAGCGCCATGAGCAGAAGCTCGTCGGCCTTGCCTATGAGCACGACCTGCCGTTGGTCGCCACCAACGAAGCCTTTTTCCCGACCCGTGACGACTATGATGCGCATGACGCCCTGATGGCCGTCGCCCACAACGCCATCGTTTCGGATGATACCCGGTTTCGCCTGACGCCTGATCACTACCTGAAAAGCCGCGCCGAAATGGCGAAGCTGTTTGCGGATTTGCCGGAGGCGCTGGAAAACACCATCGAGATCGCGCGGCGCTGCTCGTTCATCCTGAAGACGCGCAAGCCGATCCTGCCGCGTTTCACCGGCGCCACCGCCGATCCCGAGGAGGCGGAACGCGAAGAGGCACTCGAACTGCGCCGGCAGGCGGAGGAGGGGCTGGATAAGCGCCTTGCCACTCTCGGCATGTCGCCCGGCTATGAGGAGAAGGATTACCGCGAGCGCCTGGAATTCGAGCTGAGCGTCATCGAGCGCATGAAATTCCCGGGTTACTTCCTCATCGTTTCGGACTTTATCAAATGGGCAAAACAGCATGACATCCCCGTCGGCCCGGGCCGCGGCTCCGGTGCAGGCTCTCTCGTTGCCTACGCGCTGACGATCACTGACGTTGATCCCTTGCGCTTCTCGCTGCTCTTCGAACGCTTCCTCAACCCGGAACGCGTCTCGATGCCCGACTTCGATATCGACTTCTGCCAGGACCGCCGCGAAGAGGTGATCCGTTATGTGCAGCGCAAGTACGGCCGCGAACAGGTCGCGCAGATCATCACCTTCGGTTCGCTGCAGGCCCGCGCGGCGCTGCGCGACGTCGGCCGTGTGCTGGAGATGCCCTACGGTCAGGTCGACAAGATCTGTAAGCTGGTGCCGAACAATCCGGCCAACCCGACGCCGCTGTCGAAGGCGATCGAGGAAGAGCCGAAGCTGCAGGAGGAGGCCGACAAGGAGCCGGTCGTCGCCCGCCTGCTCGATATCGCCCAGAAGATTGAAGGTCTCTACCGCCACGCATCGACCCACGCTGCCGGTATCGTCATCGGCGACCGCCCGCTGTCGAAGCTGGTGCCGATGTACCGCGATCCGCGTTCCGACATGCCTGTCACCCAGTTCAACATGAAGTGGGTCGAGCAGGCCGGCCTCGTCAAGTTCGACTTCCTCGGGCTGAAGACGCTGACCACGTTGAAGGTCGCCGTCGATTTCGTCGCCAAGCGTGGCATCAAGGTCGATCTTGCCTCGATCCCGCTGGACGATAAGCTGACCTACGAGATGCTCTCGCGCGGCGAAACGGTTGGCGTGTTCCAGGTTGAAAGTGCGGGCATGCGCAAGGCGCTGATCGGCATGAAGCCGGACTGCATCGAGGACATCATCGCACTCGTGGCGCTTTATCGCCCAGGCCCGATGGAAAACATCCCGGTCTACAATGCCCGCAAGCACGGCGAGGAAGAGATCGAGTCGATCCATCCGACGATCGACTACCTGCTGAAGGAAACGCAGGGGGTTATCGTCTACCAGGAGCAGGTGATGCAGATCGCCCAGGTCCTGTCGGGCTACTCGCTCGGTGAAGCCGACCTTCTGCGTCGCGCCATGGGTAAGAAGATCAAGGCGGAGATGGACCAGCAGCGCGAGCGCTTCGTCGATGGCGCCGTCAAGAACGGCGTGAAGAAGCCGCAAGCCGATGTGATCTTCGACCTGCTCGCCAAGTTCGCCAACTACGGTTTCAACAAGTCTCACGCCGCCGCTTACGCGATCGTTTCCTACCAGACCGCCTATATGAAGGCGCATT
Source organism: Rhizobium sp. 01T417 (assembly GCF_056398905.1). Classification (NCBI taxonomy): domain Bacteria; kingdom Pseudomonadati; phylum Pseudomonadota; class Alphaproteobacteria; order Hyphomicrobiales; family Rhizobiaceae; genus Rhizobium; species Rhizobium sp. 01T417. Next base: position 85,770 of record NZ_JBFTQH010000007.1, read on the forward strand.
ATCCGGTCGAGTTCCTCGCCGCGTCGATGACGCTCGATATGTCGAACACCGAAAAGGTCAACGACTTCCGGCAGGACGCCAAGCGTCTCGACATCGAGGTAATCCCTCCTTCGGTACAGACCTCGTTCCGCCATTTCGAGACCGGCGACAACAGGATCTACTACGCGCTGGCGGCGCTGAAGGGGGTCGGCGAATCGGCTGTCGATCATATCGTGGAGGTCCGCGGTGGCACTCCATTCGCGAGCCTTGAGGATTTCTGCCTGCGCATTGATCCGCGACAGGTGAACCGCCGCGTGCTGGAAAGCCTGATCTTCGCCGGTGCTTTCGATTGTTTCGGGCTCGACCGCGCGCAACTGGCGGGCGGGCTCGACCGCATCATGGGCTACGCCCAGCGTGCGCAGGAAAACAAGCTGAGCGGCCAGTCGGATATCTTCGGCAGCGCTCTTTCATCCGGCCCAGAGAGAATCTCGCTGCCGCCGTTTTCGCCGTGGCTGGCCTCGGAAAAGCTGCTCAAGGAATTCCAGGTCCTGGGCTTCTACCTGACCGCGCATCCGCTCGATAGCTACCAGAGCATTCTGCAGAAGATGCGCGTGCAGACCTTCGCCGAGTTTTCGGTGGCCGTGAAGCAGGGCGCGAGCAACGGCCGCCTTGCGGGCACCGTCATTTCCAAGCAGGAGCGCAAGACCAGGACCGGCAACAAGATGGGTATCATCGTGTTCTCCGACTCCTCGGGTCAGTTCGAAGCCGTTCTGTTCTCCGAGATGTTGAACCAGTATCGCGACGTGCTGGAGTCCGGAAAGTCCTTCGTTATCACGGCGACAGGGGAAGAGCGGCCGGAAGGCATCGGCCTTCGCCTGCAGACCATTCAGTCGCTGGAAGAGAAATCGCTGCAGATGCAGAAGGCCCTGCGCGTCTACGTGCGCGATTCCGGGCCGCTTCGTGCCGTCGCGGCACACCTCAATGCCAAGGGCGATGGCCTTGTCTCCTTCATCGTGATCAAGGAGGAAGGCAAGCGCGAGGTGGAAGTCGAGCTTCCGCAGAAATATCGTATCACGCCGGAGATTGCTGCCGCACTGCGCGCAGCGCCCGGCGTCATCGACGTCGAGCTGGTCTGACGTCAACCTCTTGTAAGGGTGATGAAGTCGGTTCCTTCGCCGGTCTCCGGTCCGAGGCCGGTGTCTGAGATTGTCAACGTCGAGCCGGTGGTCAGCATGGCGTCGATCTTCCGCCGCGCCTCCTCAGGAATATCGATACGGCTCAGCGCATTGGCGATCGGCGTGCCTGATATGATCGAGCTTTCCAGGCTGCTAATGCCGAGCCGGTTCATGATCGCGCGGGCGAGTGTGTTGGGAAGCGTCGCTCCCATCCAGTCCGCCGAGCCGGTTTCGAAATCGACGTTGTGGACAGAGAAGAAATGCGTACCGAGGGCAAGGCCCGGGTTCTCGATCGAGATCGGCGCTTCAAGAACCGGCTGGAAGCCTTGGCGAACCATGATGACGCCGTTCGGCGTCGCTCCCTTGCCCGCCGCGGCATAGACCGCCTTAATGAGCGCGTCACTTGCCGGTGACTTGTCGTTGGTCGGCTCGACTGGATGCTGCAACTTGAAATCACTGATTGCCTGAAGCGTTGCCGACCCGAGGAGGCCATCCGGTTCACCCGCGGCAAATCCGAGCTCGTTGAGATATGTCTGAAGGTCGATGATCTCCTCGCGCAGACTGCGGCGCGTAATGAGAATACGGATCGGTGTGTCGTTTGCGGGAGCGCTCGCTGCCGGCATTTGTGCAGGCGGTGGCGCGACGTCGTTCATGGCGACCTGAACGGGAGCCTGCCCGATCGTCGGCCTCAGCGAAGCGTCGGAAAGCAGTGCTGGCGGCTCCGGCATATCCGGCCGGAAGAGCGTCGGGTGATCGATCGGTTCCGGCGTTACTTCCGCGTCGGTAATGACAACCGGAACGCCCATTGCCGTCATCTTGTAGAGCTGCTTGGCGAAGGCTGCCGGCATTCGGACGCAGCCATGCGATGCTGGGTAGCGCGGCACGGAATGCGACTCGTGAAGCGCGATGCCAGACCAGGTCAGCCGCTGCATGAACGGCATCGGCGCAGCCGAATAGATATTGGATTCGTGATATCTCTGCTTCTCGATGACGGAAAAGATGCCGCTCGGCGTCGTATGGCCCGGCTTCCCCGTCGAAACCTTCGAGGTCGCCACGACCTCTGTGCCGTCGTAGAGCGTAAGCGACTGCGCATCCTTCGATACGAAGATCTGCAGCGTGCGTGCATCCGCCGCGAGAGCGGGATGCACGAGCGCGGTGGCCGACAGCAAGCCGAGGCCAAAAACGAGACGCGACAACATATGACTCAACCGATACGCAATACTTGAAGCCGAAGCCTAGTCGGTGAAGCTTAAGGAAAACTTGATATAAGGAACCCTGAGGCAGCCTCACGTATTAGTGATCGCGCTTGCCGCCAAACGTATATCCGGTCTGGACGGTGCCTTTGCCGAACTTGTCGCGCAACTTGTCCATTGCCGCTTCGGCTGCGGCCCTACGACCCGATTGCTCATCGATAAGGTCGGGCGGATCTGCGCGCGCGGGGTCGCAAAGGTCGGTGACGCCGATCCCGATGAGGCGAAACTTCGTGCCGTCCGTTTCCTTCTCCAGCAGGTCCAGCCCGGTACGGAATATCCGGTCGGCAAGCCGGGTCGGGTCTTCAAGTTTGCGATTGCGGGTGCGCAGCTTGAAGTCCGCCGTCTTCATTTTGAGAACCACGGTCTGGCCGGCGATATCATCTTTCTTCAGCCGCCAGGAGACCTTTTCGGAAAGACTGCGGAGGATCGGAACAAGCTCGTCATGGCGGGATATATCGTCGAAGAAAGTCGTTTCGGACGAGACGCTCTTCGCCGCGTCGTTCAGATGCACTTCGCGGTCGTCGATGCCCCGGGAAAGACGCGCCAGCCGCTGCCCCATGCTGCCATATCGGCGCATCAGGTCGTTTTCCTCCATCGTCTGCAACTGGCCAATCGTCCGGATGCCGTCGGCCTCCAGCGTGGCTGCAAACGCCTTGCCGACGCCCCAGATCGTCGTCACCGGCCGCGGTGCCAGGAAAAAAACTGCTTCCTCGCGGCCAATGACCGAGAAGCCGCGAGGTTTCTGAAGGTCGGACGCGACCTTCGCGAGAAACTTGCAGTAGGAGAGCCCAACGGAGATGGTTATGCCGATCTCCTTCTCGATGCGCTGGACGAACTTGGCAAGCGTGCGCGCCGGCGGATCGTGATGCAGCCGCTCGGTGCCGCCGAGTTCCAGAAACGCCTCGTCGATCGAAAGCGGCTGAACGAGCGGGGTCAGTTCCTGCATCAAGGTGCGGACTTCGCGTCCGACCTTCACGTACTTTTCCATGTCGGGTCGGATGACGACTGCCTGGGGGCAGGCCTCAAGAGCCTTGAACATCGGCATTGCAGAACGAACGCCGTGGATACGCGCAATGTAACATGCGGTCGAGACCACCCCGCGTTTGCCGCCGCCGATGATGACGGGCTTATCGGCGAGTTCTGGATTGTCACGCTTCTCGATCGCTGCATAGAAGGCGTCGCAATCGATATGCGCCAGCGTCAGTTCGTACAGCTCCTTGTGTCGCACAAGCCGGGGGCTGCCGCACGCCACACAACGGCACGTTTCGGCCTTCTGCTCGGCAAGGCAGTCGCGACAGAAGCCGGGTGTCTTGGCGTAGGCAAGTGTCATGATGAGAACAAAGATTGAACATCGCAACATTAGCCTCTAAACTTTCGAGTCTCAAGAGAGGCTGGGAGGTTTGCATTGGATATCGATCTCCGTTTCGAGCCGGTGACAGCAGACCGGTGGAGTGACTTCGAACGGCTCTTCGGTCCCCGCGGAGCGTTTTATGATTGCTGGTGTGTCGCGCTTCGCTTGCCTCATGCCGTGCGGACGAAGATGAGGCCGGACGAGCGAAAGTCGCACATGCTTGGCAGGATCGCTGTCGGGCCGCCGCCAGGTATTCTGGCCTATGCCGATGAGGAACCGGTCGCCTGGGTTCAGGTCGGGCCAAGGCACGACGTACCGCAATTCAACTCGTCGCGGACAGTGTCCCGACCGATGGAAGAGGGTGATGCACACGATCCGTCATTCTGGGCGGTGAGTTGTTTCTTCCTGACATCGCATTTGCGTGGGCAGGGGCTCAGCCATCAACTGCTTGCCGGTGCGATCGACCATGCGTGGCGCCACGGTGCCCGCTACCTCGAGGGCTGTCCGATTGACCACGTCAAGCAATCGAAGTCGGTGACGCTCTGTATTGGATCAACCGCGATCTTCGATGCGGCTGGATTTGAAACCGTGGCCAGACGAAAGGATGGCCGACCGCTCATGCGGCTGGACTTGCGCCCTTGAGGACATCCGCCGAGAAATGCGCCCTCAGCAACTCTGCGGCATGGTCCCAGCCGGCGGCGGCGACGATGTTTCCAACTGGCGGTGGCGCGAACGGCTTGAAATCCGCGTTGGCCATCATGGTCAGGAGCAAGCACTTAGGCACATGATGGGCAACGGAAAGGAGATTGCGTTGCATATCATCGATGAAGGCGACTGGCAGGCTTCGGCCATCATGCAGCCTTGCGACGACGGGCCCCTTGGGCTCTTCCGTGGCGATCAGGTCGAACGAGAGGTCGAGCTGATTGAGAAATTCGCGCCGGATACCGTGGTGCCGAGGTGGCATCGCGGTCAAGAAGACGATGTCGGCGTCGGCCGAAAGCGACTGCAGTGTTTCAACGGCTTTTTCCGCCGGTTTCTGCCAGAGGTGCTGGTTCGCGAAGAACACTTCCTCGAACGAATCGACGGCGTCCCTATCCAGCTCGCTGCCGTCAAGCAGAGAGACGATATTACCGTAGAGGCGGAACGACCGCGGCAGGAGGTCGTAGCTGTGCGAGCGCAGGAAAGCGGTGAAGGGAGTGAGGAACTCGAGAACCACTTCGTCGATGTCGCACACAACCAAAGGCCGGTCGCCGAGGCGCACCTGGCTGACGTTGGTAGCAATATCCATGCTCAAAATTCTCCAGAGCCAAGTCCCGGCGGCGAAAAGTGCAGCCATGCCGCATTCAATGCGTCGGGCGCGGTGCCGGTCGCTTGGCAGAAGGCCATCGCCGTCGGCTCGTGCTGCATGACGAAATCCATCATGCCGGAAAGGAAGCCGGGATCGCTGACCACGCGGCGCACCTGGGCCGGTTCAACACCGGTCAATGCGAGAAAACGACCGAACAGATCCGGATCGTTGGCAAGCCAGGCAAGAACGGAGATCGCAGTCTGCTGCGGATCGGCCGCGAGTTGTTTCGAAGTCTTGAAGTTGCTTTGCATTTTTCTGGGTAAATTACCTATTTTTCAACCAAATAGCGATAGTGTGCCGCGATCGGTTCTATGGAACCATGCCATCGCAGAAGTCTTCTTCATGCGGGGAAGCGGTACCGGAACGGACGTAGGACGCGTGTCATGCCCAAGCAGGTGATGATTGTAGAAGATAACGAGCTCAACATGAAGCTCTTTCGCGACCTCATCGAGGCGTCCGGTTACACGACGATTCAGACCCGAAACGGCATGGAAGCGCTCGACCTCGCGCGCAAATACCGGCCCGATCTGATTTTGATGGATATCCAACTCCCCGAGGTTTCTGGTCTCGAGGTTACCAAATGGCTGAAGGAAGACGATGACCTGCACGTCATTCCTGTTATCGCCGTTACAGCATTTGCCATGAAAGGTGACGAGGAACGCATACGCCAGGGCGGCTGCGAGGCCTATGTCTCCAAACCCATTTCCGTTCCTAAATTCATTGAGACGATCAAGACCTATTTGGGCGATGCCTGACGCATCGGAAAGAAGCCTATGACTGCGCGCATTCTCGTGGTTGATGACATTCCGGCCAACGTCAAGTTGCTCGAGGCGCGGCTAGTCGCGGAGTATTTCGATGTCTTGACCGCCGGCGACGGCTATCAGGCCCTCGCAATATGCGAGCGCAACCAGGTCGATCTTGTCCTTCTTGATATCATGATGCCGGGGATGGACGGCTTCGAGGTCTGCGAGCGCCTGAAGGCCAATCCCAAGACCTCGCACATACCTGTCGTCATGGTGACGGCCTTGGATCAGTCGGCCGATCGCGTGCGTGGTCTGAAAGCCGGCGCAGACGATTTTCTCACCAAACCGGGCAATGACCTTCAGCTGATTTCCCGGGTGAAGAGCCTGTTGCGGCTGAAGACGCTCAGCGACGAATTGCGCATTCGCGCCGAAACAGCGCAGACCATGGGGATCGATGAACTGCTGCGAACCGGCGAGGGGCGGGGCGACGAATCGGGCCAGGTGCTGCTGGTCGACGGACGCGCCAATTCGCAGGAACGCATCATCAAGGCGCTGAAGCCCATCGCCGATGTCTCGGCAATCTCGGATCCGCAGGCGGCACTCTTCGAAGCGTCGGAAACCCCCTTTGAACTGGTTATCGTCAACGCCAATTTCGACAACTATGATCCGCTGCGCCTGTGCTCGCAGCTTCGTTCGCTCGAGCGCACGCGCTTTCTACCGATCCTGATCATCACCGAGCAGGGCGACGACGACATGGTGATCCGGGCCCTGGAACTCGGCGTCAACGACTATATCGTCCGGCCGGTCGATCCCAATGAGCTGGTGGCGCGCAGCCTGACGCAGATGCGCCGCAAGCGTTATAATGATCGCCTGCGCGCGAGCGTGAAGCAAACGATCGAGCTTGCCGTGACCGATCCGCTGACCGGGCTCAGCAACCGCCGCTACCTGGATAATCACCTCAGCACGCTCTTCAATCGCTCGATGGCGCGAGGTCGTCCGCTATCGGTGCTGATCACCGATATCGATCGCTTCAAGCAAGTCAACGACACCTATGGCCATGATGCGGGGGATGATGTGCTGCGGGAGTTTGCAAGGCGCATCCGCTCCACCGTCCGTGGTGCCGATCTGGCCTGCCGATACGGCGGCGAGGAATTCGTAGTGGTTATGCCGGATACCTCGCCCGAAGTGGCGGCAGCCGTCGCGGAGCGACTGCGCTCGGTGGTCGAGACGGTACCGTTCCTGCTGAAGTCAACGGGGCAGGAACTGGACGTCACGGCGTCCTTCGGCATTTCGTCGCGGATCTCCTCCATCCTCACTCCAGGGCAGTTGATGAAGCAGGCGGACCTTGCGCTTTACGAGGCAAAAACGGGTGGCCGTAATCGCGTGGTCGCCGCCGCTTGAGCAATGCTTCTATGAGGCATTTCAGGTCATCCACAACTTGCTAATTAAGGGCGGACGGCACGGCAACGAAGTAATTGCAGTTGCAAAGCCGGCATTTCCCTCCGAAGGTTTGCTCGCTCTTGATATCATGCTAGGCAGATGCCGCGCGGTTGCTGGGACAAATGTGAGGATCAATCGGATGTAGCCGGCATTTCGCAAGTAGCCGCGAATGGACAAGCTTTGGCCCGCATCGGCGGAAGCTAATACTATTGGGCTATAGTTTCGGCCTTCTTTGCCCATTAGGCGCTATTCTTGCAAAAGTACGCGATTCCAAGCTTTAAAAACTGTCCCAAAGCCGTACTTTTAACCATGAAATCAAGCCCAGAAATCTAACCATTAAGAATTTGTTGATTTTCTTTCATTTTCGAGCAAATTATCGGCCATAAGAGATAAGTACTCCCGTGAGGAGTCCGAGGTACCCCATGATGCTCAGGTCCGCCGCATCTCCTGGGTCGTGGGGTCGGTCGGCTGGTTTGCAACAATAAGCGGTTCCTCGTGCCGCGTTGCTTGCTGGTCGACCCCCTTTCAGGAAAACGCCGTCCTTTCCGCATTTTAGGAAGGACGGCGTTTCTGTTTTCAGGCCTCGAGACCAGACGGCAAAGCCGGCAAACAAAAAGGCGCGCAGCCCATGGGCGCGCGCCTCTTCGAAAAACGTCAGATCAAGCGATTACTTGATCTTGGTTTCCTTGAACTCGACGTGCTTCTTAGCAATCGGGTCGTACTTGGTCTTCGTCATCTTGTCGGTCATCGTACGGCTGTTCTTCGTCGTGACGTAGAAGAAACCGGTGTCGGCCGTCGACAGCAGCTTGATCTTGATTGTGGTAGCCTTGGCCATGGTCGTCCTGCCTTTAATAAAATGAAAGCCGTGGCAGGCCGGATAGGCTCCACGGCAAATTCTGGCGCGAAACTACGAATCCCGCCCGAAAAGTCAAGCCCGCTTTCGGAGGAAAAGCAGCCTGATCGAGGAAAGCAGGGCATAAAGCCCGAAGAATCCGGCGATCGCCCAGGCAAAACCGTTGTTGCCGGCAACGTCGATGGCGGCGCCGATAACCTGCGGCCCGGCCACAGTGCCAACCGCGTAACAGAATACAAAGGCCGCGTTGGCTGCTGCGAGGTCCGAGCCGGTCAGGCGAGAGCCGAGGTGACTGAGTCCCACCGTATAAAGGCCCGCGACACAGCCGCCCCAGAACAGAAGTACGGTCGCCATCAGAATCCAGCTGTGCACGAGAACCGGCAGCATCAGGGAACCTATCAGGCCCATGAAGGCCATCGCGGCCAGCAGCGGGCGCTTGTCCTTCATGCGGTCCGAGAGCAGCCCAACCGGGATCTGGAAGATCACGTTGCCGATTCCCATCACCGTCAGCAGCAGCGCGGCCTGAGATTCCGTAAAGGAGGCGCGCACCGCATAGATCGGGAACAGTGCCAAACCGCCGGCTTCGACGGCCCCGAAAATGAAGACGGCGGCCGTTGCGGTGGGCACAAGGAAGACGTAGCGCATGAAATGAAGTTCAGGCTTCTCCTCGAGAACCGGGCTTTCGTAGCGTGCGATGTAGATGGGAATGGCGGCCAACAAGACGGCACCAGCGCCGACCGCGAATGGAAGCACGCCCTCGCTGCCGAGAATCGAAAAGAGCAGCGGCCCGCCTGCAAAACCGAGCGAAAGGACGGTTGCATAGATGCCGAGCACGAAGCCGCGCTTGGAGGGCGGCGAGGCGGCATTGATCCAGAATTCCGATAGGATGAACAGCGTCGTCGTCGCGCCGTGAAAAGCGAACCGCAGCGGAAACCACATCCAGAAGTCCTGGGCATAGTAGAAGCCGAGTGCGCTGATCGCTGAAATCACGACGGCCCAGATCATCGTCGGGGCGACGCCGTATTTGTGCGCCAGTTTCGTGGTGATCGGCGCAGCCGCCATGGCGGCAACCCCGGCCATCGCCGTATTCAGTCCGATCAGTGTCGATGGAATGCCGCGCTTTTCGAGAATGATGCTGAGAAGCGGGAGTCCCAGGCCGATTGCTATGCCGACAGCGGAGATGGACGAAATGGCTGCCACCAGTGAAGGCCAGTGAATTTCTTCGACATCGCCTGGTGTTGTGCCGTTCCGCGGCTGAGACATATACGCATCCTTAGAGACCTGCTGCACAGAATCGCTCACCGCGACGCACCATAGAAAGGCACAGGCGTGCCAAATCCAAGTGACGGCTGTGCTTTACAAGATGAAATGCGCTGGCGGCAATAACCTGGATGATCTTGAAGTCGTATAGTCAAAGAAGCTTACCGAATACACATGAGATTTCGCCCCGCGGAACCGCAGCGCCGTTGGGGCTGCCACTACACGTCAATTGTGTCGTCAAGGTGAAGGCAGAAATGTCCTAGCGCTTGCGGCCCGGTATCTCGTAGGCGTCATGATCGTCGGTTTGTCCACCGAAGCCGTGCATCTTCAACGCCCATTGCAGACCGATGACACCGCCCTTGATCGGCTGGATGATCAAAAGCGTGGCAATCAATGTGATGGGTGTCCAGATCGCGAAGGTCAGCCAGAGGGGCATTGGCCAAACGAGATCCGTTGCCATGTAGCCGCCGATGATGACATGGCCGATCACCACGATTGCAAGGTAAGGCGGTAGGTCGTCCGAGCGATGATGGTACATGGCCTCGCCACAGGCGGCACAATTGTCCACCGGCTTCAGGAAGCTTTTGAAGAGTTTGCCGCTGCCGCATGCGGGGCAGGTGTTCATCATGCCGCGCTTGACAGAGCGGCCGAGCGGACGTTCCGCCTCCTGATTGCTTCCGTAACGGATCGTCTGGTCGCTCGAGGTGGTCGTCATCGTTCGTTTCCTTTCGCGGCGCCCTACACGCCTATCGCCGCCCTCTTGGCGGCCTTGTCCCGGCCTTCTTGCGTGCCCGGCTTGCGTCCCGCCGGCCCGCCTTGTGGAACGAACGGACAGCTGTGGGCATTTTTCGCCCTTCGCTGATCATCTCGAAGCGTAGCGCACCGGCAAGCGGAATGGCTTCTGCAAGCTTGACCGTGACACTGTCGCCGAGGCGATATCCGAGCCCGGTCTTTTCGCCAGACAGCGCCTGGTGCGCCTCATCATAGATGAAGTAGTCCGTTCCGAGCGTAGATATAGGAACGAAGCCGTCTGCTCCATAGTCCGGGAGAGTGACAAATAGTCCCGATTTCGTCACACCTGATACGCGTCCTTCGAATTCCTCGCCGACGCGGCCGGCAAGATGATGCGCAATCAGGCGGTCCACCGTTTCGCGCTCGGCCGCCATCGCGCGGCGCTCGAAGGTTGAGATCTCGGCGGCGATGTCGTCGAGCGCGGCCTCTTCGTCGGGCGTGATCCCGCCTTCACCGAAGCCGAGCGAACCGACCAGCGCCCGATGCACGATCAGGTCCGCATAGCGCCGGATGGGCGAGGTGAAGTGCGCGTATTTCATGAGGTTCAGGCCGAAATGCCCGATATTCTCGGGGCTGTAGATCGCCTGGCTCTGAGAACGCAGCACCATCTCGTTGACCATCGTCTGGTGCGGCGTGTCGTCTGCCTTGGCGAGGATCATGTTGAAATTGTTGGCGCGCATGTTGCCGCCCTTGGCAAGCGATATGCCAAGCGTTGCCAGGAACTCGCGCAGCACTTCCTGCTTGGCGAGCGTCGGCCCGTCATGGATACGGTAGATCAGGACTTGCCGCTTCTTCTCCAGCGTCTCGGCGGCCGAGACGTTGGCCTGGATCATCATTTCCTCGATCAGCTTGTGTGCATCGAGGCGCGGCGGCACGAAGACGCGCTCCACGGTGCCGTCAGGCTTTAGCAGGATCTTGCGTTCCGGCATGTCGAGTTCAAGCGGCTGCCGGCGCTCGCGGCCGCGCGTCATGATCCTGTAGGCATTCCACAACGGCTTCAAGATTGGTTCCAGAAGCGGTCCCGTCTTGTCATCCGGCTTGCCATCGATGGCCGCCTGCGCCTGCTGATAGGAGAGCTTTGCAGCGCTCTTCATCATGACACGGTGGAAGGTGTGGCCGATTTTGCGGCCTTCCTTCGAAAACACCATACGAACGGCAAGCGCCGGCCGGTCCTGACCTTCTCTCAGCGAGCAGAGATCGTTCGAGATGCGCTCCGGCAGCATCGGCACGACCCGGTCGGGGAAGTAGACCGAGTTGCCGCGCTTCAGAGCTTCGCGGTCGAGTGGCGAGCTCGGGCGGACGTAATAGGAGACGTCGGCGATGGCGACCGTAACGATAACGCCGTCCGGATTGTCGGGAGAAGGGTCAGTTTCCGCATAGACGGCGTCGTCATGGTCTTTCGCATCCGCCGGGTCGATGGTGATCAGCGGGACATCTCGCCAATCTTCGCGATGCGACATCGTCGCAGGTTTGGCATCGTCGGCTTCGGCGACCACAGCAGGCGGAAATATATAAGGGATTCCGTGAGCATGGATGGCGATCATCGAGATCGCCTTCTCGGATGCGACCGAACCGACAATCGACAGGACCTTGGCGCGTGCCAGGCCGAAGCGCCCAAGGCGAGCGACTTCGACTTCAACCAGATCGCCGTCCTTGGCCTCGCCCTTGTAGTCAGGGTCGATCACCATTTCCTCGCCGCGTCGGTCGATCGGAAGCAGACGGCCGGCTCCTCCCGGCGCATCCTTGAAGACCCCGAGCAGCGCACCGCGGCGCTTGTCCAAAATCTTGATGATGCGCGCCGTGTAGGCCGGCCCACCACGGTCGGCGGCCGGAAAGATCTTCGCCAGGATGCGATCGCCCATGCCGGCAACCAGCGCCTTGCCCTTGCCGTTGCGCCCGGCAGGCGAGGTCGACTGGCGAATAGCGACAGCAGGCGCAACGCCCTGATCGTCAGGCCACTCCGCCGGGCGGCCGATCAGTTCGCCATCCTTGTCGCGCGTCGTGATGTCGAGCACGGTGACAGGCGGCAGTGCGCCCGGCCGGATCAGCGACTTGCGCGTCTTCTGCAGCATGCCTTCCTGCTCCAGTTCGCGCAGGAGGTGTTTCAGCTCGACCCGGCTGTCGCCTTTCAGCCCGAAGGCCTTTGCGAGTTCGCGCTTCGAGGCCTTCTGCGGATGATCGGCGATGAAGCGCAGGATCACGTCGCGGGAAGGCAGGGCTCCGTGAGCGATGTTCAGCGGTTCGGCTGCGGGTTGTTGGCTGGCGCGTCCAATCTTGCCGGGACGCTTGCCCATGCCCTTCATTCTTTCCCGCGGGATTTTGCTCACTCTTTGCTCTTTTTCGTCTTTGCCGGCGCCTTGGCCTTCGCCGTCTTCGGCTTGGCCGCGGTCTTGGTCGTCGTGGTTTCAGCCGCAGCGGCCTTCGCCTTCGGTTTTGCCTTACTCTTCGAAGCCGGTGCCTTGCCGGCCTTGGCGGCGATCAGCGCCAGCGCTTCCTCGACGGTCAGGGCCTGCGGATCGGTGCCCTTCGGCAGCGTCGCATTGACCTTGCCCCAGTTCACATAGGGGCCGTACTTGCCGTCGCGAACCGTGATTGCGCCGCCGTCGGGATGGTCGCCGAGCTCTTTCAGAGCTGCCGCCGCCGTCCTCCCACCCGGCGCCTTGCTCGCCTTCTCGGCGATCACGGTGACAGCGCGGTTGAGGCCGATCGAGAAGACGTCTTCGACGCTTTCAAGGTTGGCGTAGCCTCCATCATGCAGCAGGAACGGCCCATAACGGCCGATGCCGGAAGAAATCATCTTGCCGGTTTCCGGGTGCTTGCCGATGTCGCGTGGCAACGAAATCAGCGCCATCGCCTTTTCGTAATCGATGTCCTCAGGCTTCCAGCCCTTCGGCAGGGAAGAACGCTTGGCTTCCTTGCCTTCGCCACGCTGGATGTAGGGGCCGAAGCGTCCTGAACGCAGGGTCAGTTCTTCGCCAGTCACCGGATCGGAACCGAGATTCTTAGGCTCGTTCAGCGCAACGCCTTCGGCCTCCGAACCGCCTTCTGACGAAAGCTGGCGGGTATAGTTGCATTCGGGATAGTTCGAGCAGCCAACGAAGGCGCCGTATTTTCCAAGCTTAAGCGAAAGATTGCCGGTGCCGCAAACTTGACAGATGCGCGGATCACCGCCGTCTTCTCGTTTCGGGAATACAAGTGGCGCCAGTGCCTCGTTAAGCGAATCGAGGACGTTGGTGACACGAAGTTCCTTCGTATCCTCGATCTGGGAGAAGAAGTCCTTCCAGAAATCGCGCAGCACCTGCTTCCAGTTCAGCTCCCCGGCAGAGATCCGGTCGAGCTTCTCTTCAAGATCTGCCGTAAAATCGTATTCGACGTACTTGGTGAAGAAGCTTTCGAGGAAGGCCGTCACCAGCCGGCCCTTGGCCTGCGGGATCAGTTTGCGCTTGTCGATGGTGACGTATTCGCGGTCACGCAAGGTCGCCAGCGTCGCCGCGTAAGTCGACGGACGCCCGATGCCGAGCTCTTCCATCTTCTTGATCAGCGTTGCCTCGGAGTAGCGCGGTGGCGGCTCAGTGAAGTGCTGAGTCGAATTGATCTTCTGCTTCGCAAGGTTCTCACGAGCGTTGATCTCGGGCAGGCGACCATCCTCGTCACCGTCGTCGCTCTGTTCGCCATCTTCCTTCTGGTCGGTATAGGCGGCGATGAAGCCGTCGAAACGGATCACCGAGCCGACAGCGCGCAGCCCAGCTTTCTCACCTTTGTTGTCGGCGGTGATTTCAGCCGTCGTGCGTTCGATCTCAGCCGATGCCATCTGGCTCGCAATGCCCCGCTTCCAGACGAGGTCGTAAAGCCTCAACTGGTCGGCATCCAGGTACTGCCGCACGCGGTCGGGCGACCGATTGAAATCAGTCGGGCGGATCGCTTCGTGCGCTTCCTGTGCGTTCTTTGCCTTGGTCGAATAGAAGCGCGCCTTCTCGGGCATGTAGCGCTGGCCGAATTGATCGACGATGGCCTTGCGTGCCGCGTCGATGGCTTCGGGCGCCATCTGGACGCCGTCCGTACGCATGTAGGTGATCAGACCAACTGTTTCGCCACCAATATCAACACCCTCGTAGAGCTTCTGGGCGATCTGCATCGTCCGCGACGCCGAAAAGCCAAGTTTCGAGGACGCTGCCTGCTGAAGCGTGGAGGTTGTGAAGGGTGGTCCCGGGTTGCGCTTGACCGGCTTCGCCTCGACCGTGTCGACGACATAGGTCGCGCCTTCCAGAAGTGCCTTGAGCTTGCCGGCTTCTTCGCCGTTTCCGATCGCGCGAGGCTGCAACCGCTTGCCATCAGCCGCAACCAGTTTCGCTTCAAACTCGTCGCCTCGCGGCGTTTTCAGGAGAGCCGAAAGGTTCCAGTACTCTTCAGAGATGAAGCGTTCGATTTCGGATTCGCGATCGCAGACCAGGCGCAGCGCCACTGACTGTACGCGGCCGGCCGAACGCGCGCCGGGGAGCTTGCGCCAGAGAACCGGCGACAGATTGAAACCGACGAGATAGTCGAGGGCACGGCGAGCGAGATACGCATCAACCAGCGGAACATCGATGTCGCGCGGGTCGGCCATGGCGTCGAGCACGGCCTTCTTCGTGATCGCATTGAAAACGACCCGCTTCACGGTCTTGCCGTTCAGGACGCGCTTCTTGTTCAGCATGTCGAGGACGTGCCAGGAAATCGCTTCACCCTCGCGATCCGGGTCGGTTGCGAGGAATAGGCTGTCGGATGACTTCACAGCGTCGGCGATGTCCTTCAGTCGCTTGGCAGACGCGCCGTCGACCTCCCACAGCATCTCGAAATCCTGGTCGGGAAGGACCGAGCCGTCCTTGGCAGGCAGATCGCGGACATGGCCGAAGGAGGCGAGCACCTTGTATCCGGAGCCCAGATACTTGTTGATCGTCTTTGCCTTGGCGGGCGATTCTACCACTACAACATTCATCATGATTCTCTAAAAAAACGTGCCAAGCCGGTGCATAAGCAGATGGAATCCCTGCCGTGCCAGGATAACCGGCTCTTCGACATGGACAGGGAAATCGTTTCGGTCAAGTGGTCTGACCTCATTTTTGCGTATTACAACGCGATGCAACCAATGCGAGATAGCGAACGTATTGCAAGTTAGGATAATTTAGGTATCGTTTTTGGAGTGTGGTTCGGGCTAGCCGAAAGGCGGCGTTTCTCTTTCCTCAGAGACTATCCCATGGCGGCCAAGTTCGCAAAGAAAGATACCGGACGATCCGGCTCGCAAGAGAACATCGCGTTCATCAGGCAGATGCTGGCTGAGTTGCGGCGAGTGGCGGAAAAAGAGAACGCCGATATGCTCTGCATCTGATCGTGATGGCCTATGTGGAGGCCGGCGATCTGCAGGCCCGGATGTAGGGATCTCAGTCGCCAATCGCAAGAGAGACGAAGCCGCCGGGATGGCGATGAAGCCGTCCGGCATTATCAAGCTCCAGCAGGACAAGACAAACCGAAGCCGCCGGCAAACCGGTGTGACGGATGATATCATCGATCTCGACGGGCGTCGGGCAGAGCGCATCGACGAAAAGCGAGCGATCGGATTCGTCGGGCGGAAGCATCGAACGGCCACCCTCGCGCTCCGGCTCCTCGGCGACCGGCGTTGAGTACCGTTCGATCTGCGAGAGGGGCGCCAGAGCTTCGGTGACGTCATCTGGCGTCGTGACAATCATGGCACCGTCTTTCAACAATCCATTCGTGCCATGGCAGCGCGGATCGAGCGGTGAACCCGGCACCGCAAATACCAGCCTGCCAAACTCGCCGGCCAGTCTTGCGGTGATCAGCGAGCCCGAGCGCATCGCTGCTTCGACGACAACGACCCCCAGCGAAACGCCGGCGATGAGCCGATTTCGGCGCGGAAAGTCGCGTGCCCGCGGTTCCCAGCCGAACGACATCTCACTGACGGCGAGCCCGTTGCCATTCCAGATATCGTCAAGCAGATCGGCATTCTCCGGCGGGTAGGGCTGATCCAGACCTCCGGCCATGGCGACCACCGTTCCGGTATCGAGGCTTGCACGATGCGCTGCGGTATCTATGCCGCGCGCAAGGCCGGAGACCGCGACATAGCCGGCTCGGCCGCACTGGCGCGCAATCGTGGCGGGGAACTTGGCGCCGCTGATGGAGGCATTGCGGGAGCCGACGATACCGACGCCAGGCTGCGAAGAGACGGCGAGATTGCCTTTGACGGCAAGCAGCGGCGGCGCACGTCGACTTGCTTCAACGCCTGTGTGTATTCTGGCTCGCCGATGCCAACAAAGCGGGCGCCGAAGCGGCGCGCGGCCTCCAACTCCTTATGCGCTTCGCTCTCCGTCGCTATCCGGATGGAGAGCGTGGCGCCGCCGCGCGCAGAAAGCTCGGGCAGGGCGGCCAGCGCCGTCTCGGCGGATCCGAAGTGATTGACGAGATCGCGAAAGGTCGCAGGCCCGACATTGTCCTAGCGAATGAGACGCAGCCACGCGGCGCTGAGAGCGTCCATCCTATCCCTTCGCCCCGATCTTGGTTTCCGTCCCGCTCATCAGGCGGGAGATATTGGCCTTGTGCTTCCAGTAGGAGATAATAGTCATGATGGCCATAACAGCTGCAACCTTCTCGGCGCCCAGTATCCACAATGCAACCGGAATTACAAGCATTGCAACCAGTGCTGAAAGCGATGAGTACCGGGTCGTGAAGGCGACGGCCAGCCAGACCGCGGCGAAGACGAGAACCATGATCGGCGCAATGCCGAGCAGTGTTCCGATATAGGTGGCAACACCCTTGCCACCCTTGAAGCCGATCCAGACCGGGAAGAGGTGACCGATAAAGGCAAAGAAGCCGGCGATCAGCGCCGCCTCGCTGCCCAAAAAATAGCCGACGATCGAGGCTGCTGCAGACGCCTTCAGAGCATCGAGAAGAAGCGTTGCGGCTGCAAGCTTCTTGTTGCCGGTTCTGAGCACATTGGTCGCGCCGATATTGCCGGATCCGATGCTGCGGACGTCACCGAGCCCGGCTGCCTTCGTCAGGATCAGGCCGAAAGGAATGGAGCCGAGCAAGTAGCCGATGGCGGCAGCCACGAGCGCGATAGGCAGCGTGATCTGCCAGGTCATAAGATCCGAGACCATGTTCCCCTCCGGTGGTCTTTTTATATGCTATGCACGCACTGTCCGGCGACATAGGTCGCTACAGCGCGTCCGCTGAAGCGCGCGTCTTCGAACGGCGTATTCTTCGAGCGGGAAAGAAGCATGTCCTTCGAAACCAGCCAAGGGTCATCGAGGTCGATCAGCGTAATATCTGCCTTCGCGCCCGGCTTCAGCGTGCCCGCCTCGAGGCCGAAGATCTGCGCCGGCCGCGTCGACATGGCATCGATGAGGCGCATCAGGCTGACCTGGCCGCTGTGATGCAGGCGGAGTGCCGCAGCAAGCATCGTTTCAAGGCCGATGGCGCCATCAGCCGCTTCGCCGAACGGTAGGCGCTTTGTGTCGACATCCTGCGGATCATGCGAGGAGACGATGATATCGATCGCGCCGCGCGCCAGCGCATCCACCATCGCGACGCGATCGTCTTCGGATCGCAGCGGCGGGTAGAGCTTGAAGAAGGTGCGGTACTCGCCGATGTCGTTCTCATTGAGGGAGAGATTGTTGATCGAGATGCCGCAGGTCACGGTCGCACCGCGGCTCCGGGCAAGCTCAATCGCCTCGACCGATTCCGGCACGGAGATCATCGCGGCGTGGTAGTTGCCGCGCGTCAGCTTGGCGATGCGCAGGTCGCGCTCGAGCGGGATCAGTTCCGCTTCCTTCGGGATGCCGCCGAGACCGAGCCAACTGGCAAACAGTCCCTCATGCATGACACCGGTGGCGCCGAGATATTTGTCGCGGGTCTCGCAGGATATCACCGCGCCGAATTCGCGCGCATAGGTCATCACCCGGCGCAGGACCTGCGTGTCGTGGACACTCGAGCGGCCGTCGGTGAACGCGACTGCGCCCGCTTCCATCAGCAGGCCGATCTCGGTCATTTCCTCGCCGGCAAGATGCTTGGTGATCGCCGCAGCCGGATAGACGTGGACCAGCGCCTTGTCCTTCGCCGTCTTCTTGACGAACTCGACCAGCGCGATGTCGTCGATGACAGGATCGGTATCCGGCATCATGATGATCGAAGTGATGCCGCCGGCTGCCGCCGCACGGCTCGCCGATGCCATTGTCTCGCGATGTTCGGCTCCGGGTTCACCGATATGGACGCGGGCATCCACCAAGCCTGGGGTGGCGACGAGACCGGTGCAATCGCGCACGTCGGCGCCAGCGGGCGCTCCTTGGTTCTGCGCATCCGCGCCGGCTGCCACGATCATGCCATCCTTGACAATGATCGTGCCGACTTCATCGAGATTGCGCGAGGGGTCGATGATACGAACGTTCTTGAGGACGATCGAGTTCTTCATGCGCCGGCTCCTTCGGTACGCGGACCCTGATTTTGCGAGACCAGCAGCGTCTCCATCACGGCCATGCGCACCGCGACCCCCATTTCCACCTGTTCTGCAATCACGCTCTGCGGTCCATCCGCAACCTCGGAGGAGATCTCGACGCCACGGTTCATCGGGCCGGGATGCATGACGAGGGCATCTTCCTTCGCCGCCTTGAGGGTCTCCGCGTCGAGCCCATAGAAGTGATAGTACTCGCGAACCGACGGCACGAAGGCCCCGGACATGCGCTCGCGTTGCAGGCGCAGCATCATCACCACGTCAGCGTCCTTCAGGCCCTCCTTCATGGAATGGAAGACCTCGACGCCCATGTCGGCGATGCCAGCCGGCAGTAGCGTTGCCGGCGCGACAACTCGCACGCGTGCGCCCATGGCATTCAGCAAAAGGATGTTCGAGCGCGCCACGCGCGAATGCAGGACGTCGCCGCAGATCGCGACGATGATGCGCGACAGCTTGCCTTTGGCGCGGCGGATTGTCAGCGCGTCGAGAAGCGCCTGGGTCGGATGCTCGTGCTGGCCGTCGCCGGCGTTGACCACCGAGCAGGAAACCTTCTGCGCGAGCAAGGCGGCGGCACCAGCGCTCGAATGGCGGATGACAAGCACATCGGGCCGCATCGCGTTCAGCGTCATCGCCGTATCGATCAGCGTCTCGCCCTTCTTCACCGAAGAATTGCCGACGGACATATTCATCACGTCGGCGCCGAGGCGCTTTCCGGCGAGCTCGAAGGAAGATTGGGTGCGCGTCGAAGCTTCGAAGAACAGGTTGATCTGTGTCAGGCCTCGCAGCGTCGAGGTTTTCTTCTCTCTCTGCCGACTGATCTTGACGGCCTCGTCGGCCTTGTCGAGGAGAAAGGTGATATCCTGCTCGGTGAGCCCTTTGATACCGATGAGGTGGCGGTGGGGAAAGAAGACCATGAACCTGCCTCTTGCTGTCGTCTGCGGGGTCTATAAAGAGTGAGCCGGGCGGCGGCAAGCTTGCGCTGTGGGCAAAGGCCCGTCTCCCCCTGCAATTTTACCCGAATTCAACTATTGCAGAGGTAGGGAAATTATAACTTCCGGTTTCCCTTTGCCTGCCTCTTACACTAGAAGCGATTCATGACGCCTGCCGAAGAGAAACTTGCCGAACTCAACCAGCCGAGCCTTTGGTCCGGCATCAATGCCTACAGGTCCGATCCGCTGATCGTCGATCTGACCGGCACGTTGCCGCGTGGGATCCGCGACGACCTCGACAATATGGGGCGGTACGTGACCTCGCCGGAAGCGCAGGAGCTGGCGCGCATGGCGAATCAGGGCACGCCGCAGCTGCGCACGCACGGTCCGCGCGGCGAGCGGCTCGATGTCGTCGAATTCCACCCGGCGTGGCACGCGCTGATGCGCCGTTCGATGGCATCGGGACTCCACTCGTCGGTCTGGGATCCGCAGGCGGACACCGAGGCGAAGAACCAGGCGCACAAGGTCAGGGCAGCGCGCTTCTACCTGACCGCACAGCTGGAATCCGGTCACCTGTGCCCGCTGACGATGACGAGTGCGTCCGTCGCGGCGCTGTCGGCTTCGCCGGCCGTGCAGAAGGACTGGGCGCCGAAGATCCTGTCGCGCAAATATGATTCCACCAACAAGCCGGCCATGCAGAAGTCCGCCGTGACCATCGGCATGGGCATGACCGAGAAGCAGGGCGGCACTGACGTCCGCGCCAACACGACGACGGCGGAAAAGGTCAGCGAAGGCATTTACCGTCTGTCCGGTCACAAGTGGTTCATGTCGGCGCCGATGAGCGACGCCTTCGTGATGCTGGCGCAGACGAAGGATGGAATGGGATGCTTCCTCGTTCCACGTCTGCTGGAAGATGGCTCGGCAAACGGCCTGCACTTCCAGCGTCTGAAGGACAAGGTCGGCAACCGCTCCAATGCTTCGTCAGAAGTTGAATTCAGCGATACGTTCGGATTTCTGCTCGGTACGCCGGATGGCGGTATCCGCACTATTCTCGACATGGTGACACTGACGCGGCTCGACTGCGCGCTGGCCTCCTCGGGCATTATGCGCGCCTCGCTGGCTGAAGCCGTGCACCACACCCGTGGGCGCAGCGTCTTCGGCAAGATGCTGGTCAGCCAGCCGATCATGACGCGCGTCTTGGCCGATATGGCGCTCGATGTGGCGGCGGCGACAGCGCTGTCCTTCCGCCTTGCCGATGCGTTCGACAAGGCGCGCGGCAGCGCTGAAGAAGCAGCCTACGCGCGTGTCATGACGCCGGTTGCGAAATACTGGTGCTGCAAGATCGCGCCGCCATTGATCTACGAGGCGATGGAGTGCATCGGCGGCAGCGGCTACATTGAGGAGCGCCCGATCGCTCGTCATTATCGCGAAGCGCCGGTCAATGCGATCTGGGAGGGCTCGGGCAACGTCATGGCGCTCGACGTGCTGCGCATTCTGAACCGCGGCAAGGATCTCTTCGAGACGGTGTTTGCCGGGCTCGCGCGCGATCTCGGCCCGGCCGGGAAGAAGACGATTGATGTGCTGCGCGCCGCCATGGCGCTCTGCGAGCGGGACGAGGGCGCTGCGCGCCTCCTGGTCGAGCAGTTGGCGCTCGCCGCCGGCGCCGCCGAGCTTTATCGCCTTGGGGCGGGGCGGATCGCCGATGCCTTCATCGAGACCCGCCTCGCGGGCGGCTGGCGCTCGACCTATGGCATGCTGGATTCACGTTTCGACGCCAGCTACATCGTCGATCTTCTTTATCCGCCGGCAAGCTGATGACAGCGCTGCGTCCCATCCGCACCGATGATCTCGAGCAGATCTATCTGATATCGCTGGTGACGGGCGATGCTGGCGGCGATGCGACCAGATTGCATCGCGACGGCAAGCTGATCGGACACATCTATGCTGCGCCTTACGTCTTGCTCAGTCCGGAAACCGCTTTAGTGGCGGAAGATTCTGAGGGCGTGGCCGGGTATATCGTCGGCGTTCACGACACGCGTTCCTTCGAGGAGCGGCTGGAGCGCGAGTGGTGGCCGGCGCTTCGCAAGGTTTACGCCGACCCGCAGGGCGATTCTGCCGGCTGGGACGCGGATCAGAAGCGCATTGCCACAATCCATCACCCGGCGCATGCGCCTGCAGCGCTGGTCGAATCCTTTCCGGCCCACATCCACATGAACCTCCTGCCGCGATTACAGGGACAGGGGATGGGCACCAAGCTGCTCGATCGATGGTTTGCCGATGCGCTGGAGGCAGGCGTGGAGGGTGTCCACCTCGGAGCCAGCGCGAGCAATCATGGTGCGGTACGATTCTGGGGCTCTCGTGGTTTCGCCCGCCTCGCTCCACCGCTGGTGGAGCCTTCCGACCGGACCGTCTGGTTTGGGCAGAAACTCTAGGGGCACAGCACTTGTGTCGCTGAGCGGTGACACCTGCTCACCTGTTTGCACCCATAGCAAACTGTCCACAATCTTTGAGCGGCCTGTCCGTTGCCGGGTCCGAGCGGCGTTGCTACTCACCGCAAAGTGACAATTCGGACCGAATCCCTGATGCTCAATGATCCCATGGTGTTGGCGCCCGTAGTCGGCAGCGTCGTCGTCGAACCCGAAAAGCGTATCCGCGACCGAAGCGCGACGGAGAAAGCGATCCTCTGGGCAGCCAAGTCGCTGCTGGCGGAGGAGGGGTTCCAGAATTTCGGCATCAACGCCGTTGCCCGCCGCGCGGGGTGCGACAAGCAGCTGATCTACCGCTACTATGGCGGCCTCAACGGGCTGGTGGAGGCGATCGGCGCGGATCTTGGTACCTGGGTCAAGGATCGCATTCCCGAAGATACCGGCGGCATGTTTCTCCTGACTTACGGCGATCTGATGGAGCGGCTATCGCTGCTGTTCCTCGAGGCCTTGCGAGACGATCCGCTTGTTCGCCGCATCGTCGCCTGGGAAGTTTCCGAAAACACCGAGCAGGTGAGGCGGCTTTCGGAGGCGCGGTCGAAGGCCTTGGCAAACTGGCTCGATCGCATGCGCGGATCGCTGACGCCGCCGAAGGGTGTCGACGTCCTGGCCGTCAATGCGATTCTGATCGCAGCTATCCAGCATCTCGTGCTTTCCGCGTCCTCGAGCGATCAATGCGCGGGCCTCGCATTGAAAACGCCGAGGGATTGGGAGAAGGCGGCGACCGCCCTGAAGCGCATCGTTCGCGGAGTCTACGGCTGAGGCGAGTTCGGCCATCCACAGGCGTCCCGTTACGCGTTAACCTTAACAAATGGTTTACGTTGCGCTCTCGCGGTTAACAAGTCACGTTGCTGGGCAGTCCAAAATGTTGGGTGTCTGGGACCATGGGAACCAAAATCGCGAGAGCCACGTTTCTTGTTGCCGCGATGATGTTTTTCGCTGTGCTTGCGCTGGATATTGCCGTACCGGCGCTGGTTCTGGGTTCGATGGCGTTGTCGATATGGGCGGTGTCTTACGAGGGACTATCCATTCGAAAAGAACGAGAGACGACCGCATGAAGTGGTTCCTGATCTTCTGGGCCGGTCCCATTGTCTTCCTAGCGGGATGGTACTGGCTCTCTTACTACGACATGAATTTCGGTATCTTCATGCTCAGCAGGCAAGTCCATGACCTGACCTTCGAGATTTATGGGAAGGTGCTCGGCATTCCTCCGGAAACCATTCCGCCGCTGGTCGCCCGTGCGATCGTCGTCGACAGTCTTGTCGTTTTCGCAATTATTGGGTTCCGCCGGCGTAAGGCGATCACCGCATGGTGGCGTGCCCGTCACGCATCGAAATCGTCCCATGCCGCTCTGCCGAGCAAGGAAAGCCTGTCGAGCGCTCCTTGAAGAATGAAGCTTGCCGCCGCCGAGTCGATGCGCTCGGCACGCTGCCTGCGCGATACGTCCATTTCCAGTAGCGCGCGCTCGGCAGCGACCGTCGACAGACGCTCGTCCCAGTAGACGAAGGGCAAGGCGGTCTTCTGCTCCATGTTGCGCACGAAGGCGCGTGTTGCCTGCACGCGCGGCCCGGCCGATCCGTCCATGTTGATAGGCAGGCCGATGACGAAGGCCGCGGCCTTCTCCTTCTCGGCAAATTCCAGCAACGTTGCCGCATCGATCGTGAATTTCTCGCGCTTGATGACAGGGCGCGGCGTCGAAAAGCGCCGGCCGAGATCGGACATCGAAAGCCCGATCGTTTTCGTGCCGAGATCGAGACCCGCGATCGCCTGTCCCGGCTGCAGCGCAGTTGCCAGTTCTTCGATCGTCAGCACCGTCATCGTCGTTCCATCCCGTCAAAAGAATTTGAAGCAGTGCCGCTTTTCTTTGTAGCGGCATCGGATATGTCCATAACGAGCAAAGCAGGCTTTTGCATCGGCAATAAAGGAGAATTTCATGAAGATCACTTGGCTTGGTCACTCTGCTTTCCGCATCGAGATCGGAAGGGCAAAAATCCTGCTGGATCCGTTCCTCACGCACAATCCGTCCTTTGCGGGGCAGGCTGCAAAGGATGTTGCCCGCGGCGTCACGCATATTCTTCTGACGCACGGTCACGGCGACCATGTCGGCGACTCGGTTGCGCTTGCCAAGGAAACCGGTGCGGTCGTTCTCGCCAATGCCGATCTCGCCGCCTGGCTAGGTTCGAAGGGCCTGACGAAGATCGAAGCGGGCAACACCGGCGGCACGATCTCGTTCGACGGTTTTTCGGCGACTTTCACCAATGCGCTGCATTCGTCCGCGCAGATCACCGAGGACGGCGTCTCTCATGCGCTCGGCAATGCCAACGGCCTGATGCTGCATTTCGACGAGGAGGCTTCTATTCTTGCCATGGGCGATACCGACATCTTCTCCGACATGGCGCTGATCAACGAACTGCACCAGCCGGATATCGGATTCGTGCCGGTTGGCGACCGATTCACCATGGGCGGCGCGGTTGCCGCTCTCGCCTGCCAGCGTTACTTCAACTTCAAGACCGCCATACCCTGCCACTACGGCACGTTCCCGATCATCGACCAGACGCCCGAGAAGTTTGTCTCCGGCATGGATGGATCGAAGACGGCGGTGAAAACGCCGACGCCGGGCGAAAGCCTTTCTCTCTAGTCGAGGTCCGCTGAACCGCGTCGACTTCGGTCGCGGAATTCTACACAATCCAAAGGCCATGCCCGTTGCACGTGGCGGGCATGGCCTTTATAGCGGGTAGGAAAAATCCTATCCGGAGAATGTCATGTCCGTCGACTTTGCCACCGTTAAGCGCGTAGCGCGCCTTGCCCGTATTGCCGTTTCGGAGGAAGAGGCAAACCGCATGGTTGGCGAGTTGAATGGTATCCTCGGTTTTGTCGAGCAGCTCTCCGAAGTCGATGTCGAAGGCGTCGAGGCAATGACATCGGTCACGCCGATGAAGATGAAGAAGCGCACGGACGAAGTTACCGAAGGCAACAAGGCCGCCGACATCGTCTCGAATGCGCCCGTTACCGATCAGAATTTCTTCCTGGTACCCAAGGTCGTCGAATAAGGCTTTTCGCCGCTTTCCGAACCCGTTGCCATTCCAGATTTGAAGCGAATTACCATGAGCGAACTTACCAGCCTGACCATTGCCGAAGCCCGTACGAAGCTGCGCGCCAAGGAGATCAAAGCGACCGAACTGACCGAGGCCTACATCTCGGCGATCGAGGCCGCCAACGACAAGCTCAACGCCTACGTCAAGGTTACGCCGGAGAAGGCGCTGCAGATGGCCGAAGCCTCCGATGGGCGGCTTGCCAGCGGCAAGGGCGGTGCGCTTGAAGGCATCCCGCTCGGTATCAAGGACCTGTTCGCCACCGAAGGTATTCATACGCAGGCCTGCAGCCACATCCTCGACGGTTTCAAGCCGCATTACGAGTCGACCGTCACCCAGAACCTGTGGGACGACGGTGCCGTGATGCTCGGCAAACTCAACATGGACGAGTTCGCGATGGGCTCCTCCAACGAGACCTCCTACTACGGCGCAGTGATCAACCCCTGGCGTTCGGCCGGCTCCAACCAGCAGCTGGTGCCCGGCGGATCCTCCGGCGGCTCGGCAGCAGCCGTTGCAGCTCACCTCTGCGCCGGCGCCACGGCAACCGATACCGGCGGGTCGATCCGCCAGCCCGCAGCCTTCACCGGCACGGTCGGCATCAAGCCGACCTACGGCCGCTGCTCGCGCTGGGGCACGGTGGCCTTCGCGTCGTCGCTCGATCAGGCTGGCCCGATCGCGCGCGATGTGCGCGACGCCGCAATCCTCCTGAAGTCGATGGCCTCAGTCGATCCCAAGGATACGACCTCCGTCGATCTGCCGGTTCCGGACTATGAGGCAGCCCTCGGCCAGTCGCTGAAGGGCATGAAGATCGGCATTCCGAACGAGTACCGTGTCGATGGCATGCCGGAGGAAATCGAAACGCTCTGGCAGCAGGGAATTGCCTGGCTGAAAGACGCCGGCGCCGAGATCGTCAACATCTCGCTGCCGCACACCAAATATGCCCTGCCGGCCTACTACATCGTCGCCCCGGCCGAAGCCTCGTCGAACCTCGCCCGCTATGACGGCGTCCGCTACGGCCTGCGCGTCGATGGCAAGGACATCGTCGACATGTACGAAAAGACGCGCGCAGCGGGCTTCGGCAAGGAAGTCAAGCGTCGCATCATGATCGGTACCTACGTCCTCTCGGCCGGCTACTATGACGCCTATTACATCAAGGCCCAGAAGGTCCGCACGCTGATCAAGCGCGACTTCGAACTGGCGTTCAACGCCGGCGTCGACGCGATCCTGACGCCCGCAACCCCCTCGTCCGCCTTCGGCGTCGCCGATGAGAATCTCGCCTCCGATCCGGTCAAGATGTACCTGAACGACATCTTCACGGTGACGGTGAACATGGCCGGCCTGCCGGGTATCGCCGTTCCTGCTGGCCTGGACCATGGCGGCCTGCCGCTCGGTCTGCAGCTGATCGGCAAGCCGTTCGATGAAGAAACGCTCTTCAAGACGGCGCATGTGATCGAACAGGCCGCAGGCAAGTTCACGCCCGCCAAGTGGTGGTAACGAGTCGCATCGGTATCAGCCGCCCAAGAGGCGGCCGCTTCGTTGTCGGGTGATTGAGTCCGCTACCTCAGGGGTCGCGGATTTCGCGTTTGTCCATCGCTGGTGACACCCAGGAGGAGGCTCATGTCGGCGTCAGATATCACGCTGATGATCGAAGCATTCGACCGCCTATCGGCGGCAGGTTTCACCGTGGGTCCTGAATGGCAAGCCGTGCATGAAGTCTGCCAGGCGCATGAGGGCGAGGCACCTTTCGACTGGGGGCATGCCATTTGCCACCGCATCGAGGGCGACGACTGGAATGCCGATTATTGGTATCGCCGCGCAGGCAAACGCCGCGGAAGCGGTACGGTTGCCGAAGAATGGTCGGTGATGAAGGCGGCGCTTTCCAAACACCTTTGAAGGGAGCCGCGCGCCATGCGACGCGCGGCTTGGACAGCTATCTGTTGTCCTGTTCTGCTCTTACGAGAACCAGTCCTCGTTCGGTGATCCGGTAAGGCTTGCCGCCCGACGATTTGATGGCCCGCTTCTGCTTCAGTTTCCGAAACAGCTCGAGGCCGAAGCCGGGATAGACCCAGCCGTCGCGAGTGAAGCATTTTACGGCCTCGATTTTCCGGTTGTCGTCGCGTTCGATTTCAATGCGGCCACCTTGGGCCAATAGGTGCAGGATGCGCTGCTCCGTGCGTGAAATATCCATGGAATGTTGATCCGGTCTTGCGCCATGAAGGCGCGCAAAAACGATCTGGCGCCCGAAGAGGCGTCAGGGCTTCGCTTTTTTCGGGCCCGTGCGCGCAAGGAAAACCTGCGGGCAGGGCCTCTACCGGGTCTGAGAAGACGAATTCAACATGCGGCCTTGATACTGGCTGGGCGACATCGCGTCAAGATTTGCAACCGATAGAGGATCTTTCTGCCGCGCCTCGCGCACGAAACGCAAGGCTTGGAGAACGGGGTGATTCGGTGATTTACTTTCGTGGAAACGCGGAGGTAGTGTTGATCCATATTCGCAATGCCCGCGAAGACGAAGCGGAGCTCTTGAGCGAGATCGGAGTAAGAGCCTGGCAGAAGGCCATGGCGGCCATCGGCGAAGGGGATGCCATGGTCGATGCCGCCCGAAGTGCGTTTTTCAATTTCGTCGCAAGTAGCTGGATCACCGCCACTGTCATCGAATGGAACGGACATCCGGCAGGATGGGCAGCACGCGAGAGCCTCGACGAGAAGATTTCGGATTTCTGGATTGATCCTGCCTTTGTCGGTCATGGTCTCGGAACGGCACTCTTGCAGAATATCGAAGAAGACATCGCAGCGCAGGGGTTCGATACGGCGATGATGCAGACGCACTCAGGGAACTCCGAAGCGATCAGCTTTTTCCAGAAGCATGGATACGCAATTCATTGGCTATCAATTGCCTACAATCCCAAGCTCGATCGTGATTTGCCGTCCGTCGGCCTGTCAAAGTCATTGGAATCTGCGGACGATGGCACTTACGGGCTAGTCTAGCAACTGACCTTCCAGCGTGAAGTAGCCGAGAGCGCCCGATAGCAGAAGCGTGGCCACCACATGAAAGACGACGATCGCTCTGAGGTTCGATCGGAAGGGTTCCTTCCGGGTCTTGTGGCGCAGGAGCCGTTGCGCGCAAACAGCGCCGAGGCTGCCGCCGACGAATGCAAGCGTCAGCAAGGTCCTCTCGCTGATCCGCGTGCCATGGTGGCGAGAGGCTTGCTTGTCGAGGAAATAGATCGAGAACACGAAGGCATTCAGTGCCAGGAAAAGCGCGATGAACTTGAGGATATCGGTTGCCATCATGCGGGTCACGCTAGCGACATTGAGTTAACACGCCCCAAACCGGTTGGCTCCCCGCCGCGGAATAGCCGAAAGCCTTGCACCGGCAAGCCATTTCCGTTACCTCACCAGTTGAACAGAACAGCCTGAAAAGAGCATCTCAATGACCATTGTCGACGTTCGCACGCCCGATCCGAAACGCTTCATTCCCGGCGCCACTGGCGATTGGGAAGTCATCATCGGCATGGAAGTCCATGCGCAGGTGCTGTCGAATTCGAAGCTGTTCTCGGGTGCAGCAACGGAATTCGGCAAGCCGCAGAATTCCAACGTGTCGCTCGTCGATGCGGCCATGCCCGGCATGTTGCCCGTTATCAACGAGGAATGTGTCAGGCAGGCCGTCCGGACTGGCCTGGGCCTGAAGGCGCAGATCAACAAGCGCTCGCTGTTTGATCGCAAGAACTACTTCTATCCCGACCTGCCGCAGGGCTATCAGATCTCGCAGTACAAGGATCCGATCGTCGGCGAGGGCAAGATCATCATCTCGCTCGGCCCCGATCGCCAGGGTCAGTTCGAGGATATCGAGATCGGCATCGAGCGTCTGCATCTGGAGCAGGACGCCGGCAAGTCGTTGCACGACCAGCATGCCACCATGTCCTACGTCGACTTGAACCGCTCGGGCGTCGCGCTGATGGAGATCGTCTCCAAGCCGGATATGCGCTCGTCGGATGAAGCCAAGGCTTACATGACGAAGCTGCGCTCGATCGTCCGCTATCTCGGCACCTGCGACGGTAACATGGACGAAGGCTCGATGCGCGCTGACGTCAACGTCTCCGTCCGTCGTCCGGGCGAAGGCTTCGGCACGCGTTGCGAGATCAAGAACGTCAACTCCATCCGCTTCATTGGCCAGGCAATCGAATATGAAGCCCGGCGCCAGATCGGCGTTCTTGAGGACGGGGGGCAGATCGAGCAGGAGACCCGTCTCTTCGACCCGAACAAGGGCGAGACGCGTTCGATGCGTTCCAAGGAAGATGCGCACGACTACCGCTACTTCCCGGATCCGGACCTGCTGCCGCTGGAGTTCGACGATGCCTTCGTCAAGGCGCTCGAAGCCGACCTGCCGGAATTGCCTGATGACAAGAAGGAGCGCTTCGTGCGCGAACTCGGTCTTTCGATCTACGATGCTTCCGTCCTGGTCTCGGAAAAGGCGATCGCCGACTATTTCGAAGCCGTGGCGGAAGGCCGCGACGGCAAGACGGCTGCCAACTGGGTCATCAACGATCTGCTCGGCGCCCTGAACCGCACGGGCAAGAGCATCGAGGAAACATCCGTTTCGCCGGCTCAGCTTGGTGCGATCATTGACCTCATCAAAGCGGAGACTATTTCCGGAAAGATCGCGAAGGACCTGTTCGAAATCGTGCTGAACGAGGGTGGCGATCCGGCCGAGATCGTCGAAACCAGAGGCATGAAGCAGGTGACCGATACCGGCGCGATCGAACGGGCCGTGGACGAGATCATCGCCGCCAACCCCGATCAGGTCGCAAAGGTCCGGGCCAAGCCAACGCTTGCGGGATGGTTCGTTGGTCAGGTCATGAAGGCCACCGGCGGCAAGGCCAACCCGCAGGCCGTCCAGGCTCTCGTGAAAGCGAAGCTCGGCATCGAGGAGTAAGACCGTGTATTTCGTGCGCACTGCCAGCGAGGGTGATCTCAGCAAGATGCGCACTTTGCTAGATGAGGGTTTTCGCGCAACCTACGCGGGCCTCTACGGCGAAGCAAAGGTGAATGAGATCATTGCTCACCTTTTTTCGCCAGCTGCGCTTCAGGCGCGGCTGGCGAAGAAGAATGCGGAGTTCCTCGTTGCCGACAACGGCAAGGACATCGGCGGCATCGGTTATGCCGCCATGTCCGACGAGATGACAAAAACCGTCATGCTGCACCTGCTCTATGTCCGTCCGCCGCTGCATCGCCAGGGCATCGGTCGGGAGATCTTTGCCGAGTTGGAAACCTGCTTTCCCGATGCCGAAATCATGCGCCTCGAGGTCGAGCCGCGGAACAAGGCGGCGATCGCTTTCTACCATGCTCACGGCTTCGAGGATGTCGGCCGCAATGAAAACGACGGGCCGGGCCAATCCGGCATACCGACGCTGATCCTCGAAAAATTTCTCGAACAGCGCTAGGCCGCAATACGATCATGAGCCAAACCACGATTCGCGAGGCACGCAGCTCCGACGTCGCCGCGCTGGTTGCCATCTTTGCCGCTGATGAACTCGGCGGTCACGGCGACACGACCGCGCCCGAGATATTCGGCAAGTATCTTCGGGCTTTCGAGCGGATTGCTTCATCGCCCGACCAAACGCTTTACGTCGCGGAGCGTGACGGGCAGGTCGTAGGCACATTTCAGACCATGGTCGTGACGTCGCTGATCGGTCGTGGCTCCTCGTCGATGATCATTGAGGCGGTGCAGACGCGGGGTGACATGCGTGGCCAGGGCATCGGTGCCCAGATGATTGAGTTTGCCATTGCGGAGGCAAAACGTCGCGGTTTGCGGCTCGTGCAACTGACGTCGAATGCCAGCCGCACGGATGCGCACCGCTTCTACGAAAGACTTGGTTTCAAGCAATCGCATCTCGGCTTCAAGATGGCGCTGAAATGAGCCGGTGTGGCACCGGAATCACTGGACAATGCGGATCGCTGGCGGCATAAGCGAGGGATCAAATTCTGGTCCCGCTTGCCTTCCGGCTAGCTCAAGGAAAAGACATGAAGAATCTCCTCGTGCAAATCTTCACCTGGTGGAACGGTCAGACGATCGGTACGCGTTTTGCGACCTGGCGTTTTGGCAAGCGCGTCGGTGAAGACGAATTGGGTAATGTTTATTACGAAGGCGGTATGTCATCCTACGGTCTTCCGAAGCGTTGGGTGATCTACAAGGGTTATGCCGAAGCCTCTGCAATTCCGCCGGGCTGGCATGGCTGGATGCATCATCGCACGAATGTCCCGCCGAGCCAGGAAAACTACGTTGCCAAGGAATGGCAGAAGCCGCATCGCGCAAACCCGACCGGGTCGCCGCAGGCTTATCGTCCGCCGGGCTCGCTCGTCGTTCCCGGCGAACGTCCGCGGGTTACCGGCGACTACGACGCCTGGACGCCTGGCAACTGAGAAGCTGGTCGCCGACCCTGCTTTTAGCCACAATTGACTATTACCCGCAGAATGGCCGCAGCGATTGCGGCCTTCGATTTTCAGACGCTGTGGAGACGGGCAGATATGAAGCTTATCACGCGGATCCAGCTCCTGCGTGCCGCCGGGCTTTCCCTGGTGCTTGGCTCGATCCTTCTGCCGCAGGCTGCCTCCGCTGCCCGCATTGAGAACTCGGTTGCCGTTTTCTCCGGCCTCGACAAGATCACCGGCCGTATCACCACCTTCGACGTCTATGTCAACGAGACCGTGCAGTTCGGTGCGCTGCAGGTGACGCCGAAGGCCTGCTATTCGCGCGATCAGGCGGAAGCGCAGAAGATCGATGGTTTTGTGGAAGTCGACGAGATCACGCTCGACCGTAAGATCCGCCGCATCTTCACCGGCTGGATGTTTGCCGACAGCCCCGGCCTCAATGCCGTAGAGCATCCGATCTATGACGTCTGGCTAAAGGACTGCAAGCAGAACTCGGACGTTCCCGCGCCTGACAAGGCAGCCAACTAGTTCCTAGAATTCAAGGTGCGGCGATTCCATTGCCGCCGTGAGGATGTGGGCGTACTCATTCTTCGGAACATCGATCGCCCCGAACGTCTTCAGGTGCTCGGTCGTAAACTGCGTATCGAGCAAGGTGAAACCCTTGGCGCGCAGCCGTTCCACCAGATGAACGAGGCAGATCTTCGAGGCGTCGGTCCGCCGCGAGAACATGCTTTCGCCGAAGAATGCCGAGCCCAGCGACACTCCGTATAATCCGCCGACAAGTTCGTCGCCGTCCCAGGCCTCGACCGAGTGAGCATGGCCGATACGATGCAGTGTCGAATATAGCGTCTTGATGGTCTGATTGATCCAGGTGCTGGGCCTGTCCCCGGTCTCTGCCGCACAGGCCGCAATGACCGCGTCGAAATCGTAATTGAAGCGGATATCGAACGGCTTGCGCCGGATCGTCTTGGCGAGGCTTTTGGAAACGTGGAATTCGTCGAGCGGCAGGACGCCGCGAAGGTCGGGCTCGACCCAGAATATTTCTGGATCGTCAGCCGATTCGGCCATTGGGAAAAGACCGATAGAGTAGGCGCGCAGGAGGATTTCCGGTGTTATGCCTGGAGACTTCCTGCGCGATCCTGCCATTCTTTGTTACGCCGGTTTCTTGGCCAGATATTTTTCCAGCCAGTGGATATCATAGTCGCCGTTGGCGATATCCTGATTGTCCACCAGATCCTGGAACAACGGAAGCGTCGTCTTGATACCGTCGACGACGAACTCGTCGAGCGCGCGGCGCAGACGCATCATGCATTCGACGCGCGTACGGCCGAAGACGATGAGCTTGCCGATGAGGCTGTCGTAGTACGGCGGGATCTTGTAGCCCTGGTACGCGCCGCTATCGACGCGAACACCAAGTCCACCCGGTGCGTGGAAGTGGGTGATCGTGCCCGGGGAGGGTACGAAGGTCCGCGCGTCCTCGGCGTTGATCCGGCATTCGATGGCGTGGCCGTTGAAGTTGATCTCTTCCTGCTTGACGGAGAGCCCGCCGCCCGAAGCGACGCGGATCTGCTCGTGAACAAGGTCGATGCCGGTGATGGCTTCGGTGATCGGATGTTCCACCTGCAGACGGGTGTTCATTTCGATGAAATAGAACTCGCCGTTCTCGTACAGGAACTCGATCGTACCGGCACCGCGATACTTCAGCTTCCTCATGGCGTCGGCACAAATCTGGCCGATCTTCATGCGCTGCTCGACGTTCAAAGCCGGGGAATTGGCTTCTTCCCAGACCTTCTGGTGGCGGCGCTGCAGCGAGCAATCACGTTCGCCGAGATGGATCGCATTGCCTTCGCCGTCACCGAACACCTGGATTTCGATGTGGCGCGGCTGGCCGAGGTACTTTTCCATGTAGACCGCATCGTTGCCGAAGGCGGCCGCCGCTTCGGTACGGGCCGTCGACCAGGCTTCGATCAGGTCGGCCTCGGACTTGGCAACCTTCATGCCGCGACCACCGCCGCCGGCGGTTGCCTTGATCAGCACCGGATAGCCGATTTCGGCAGCCGTCCGCACCGCATCTTCTTCGGTCTTTACCTCGCCGTCCGAACCCGGAACGACAGGAATGCCGAGCTCCTGGGCGGTCGTCTTGGCGGTGATCTTGTCACCCATAAGCCGGATGTGTTCCGCCGTCGGGCCGATAAAGGTGATGCCGTGCGCTTCCAGGATTTCCGCAAACTTGGCGTTTTCGGAGAGGAAGCCGTAACCAGGATGCACAGCATCGGCGCCCGTGATCTCGCAGGCGGCCACGATCTGGTGGATGTTCAGATAGCTGTCGCGTGAGGGCGGAGGACCAATGCAGACGCTCTCGTCGGCGAGGCGCACATGCATGGCGTCGGCGTCGGCGGTCGAATGGACCACGACACACGGGATGCCGAGCTCTTTGCAAGCGCGCAGCACGCGAAGCGCGATTTCCCCGCGATTGGCGATGAGGATTTTCGAGACCATGACGCCCGCCTTATTCGATGACGACGAGGGCTTGGCCGTATTCGACGGGGCTTCCGTCCTCGACGAGGATTTCGGTGATCTTCCCGGATTTCGGCGAAGGAATCTGGTTCATGGTCTTCATCGCTTCGATGATGAGCAGCGTCTGGCCTTCCTTCACGGTCGCGCCGAGCTCGATGAAGGCGCGTGCACCGGGAGCCGGAGCCATGTAGGCGGTGCCGACCATCGGAGCGCTGACAGTGTTGGCAGGGTTGCGTACCGCCGCTGCCGGAGCCGCAGGTGCTGCAGCTGCCGGGGCCGCTACGGCCGGAGCCGCTGCGAACGCGGGCGCAGCCATCGGAGCCTGAATGTACTGGGTGTTGCCGGCGCGCGAAACGCGGATGCGCAGATCGTCCTGCTCGACTTCGATTTCCGTCAGATCCGTGTCGTTGAGGATGTTCGCGAGGTCGCGGATCAGCGCCTGGTCGATACCGTTTTTCTTCTCAGCCATGAGTGTTTGCCCTGTCTTCTTTTTATGCCGTAAGATTCTTCAGCGCCTGGAGCGCCAGAATATAGCTGTAAGGCCCGAAGCCGCAGATGACGCCTTTCACCGCTGGCGCAATCATCGACTTGTGGCGGAATTCTTCCCGCGCGTGAACGTTGGAGATATGGAGCTCTATTACCGGAATGGAAATAGCGCGAATTGCATCGTGGAGCGCGACCGACGTATGCGTGTAGGCACCTGCATTGATCGCGACACCAACGGCCTTGTCGTTCGCTTCATGGAACCAATCAACGAGCGTGCCTTCGTGATTGCTCTGGCGAAAATCAATATCGAAGCCGAGCTCACGCCCGGCCGCCTTGCAGTCCGCCTCGATATCCTGAAGGGTCTTGCCACCATAGATGCCGGGCTCTCTTTTGCCGAGCATGTTCAGGTTGGGGCCGTTCAGGACGAATATCGTTTGCGTCATCGAATGTTCCAATAAGTGCGGGACGGCAACCTATAGACTCCCCACGGGCCTAATGAAAGCCCTTTGGGAAGCGCAGCCCGAATCACGCCATATTTGTCCACATGGCTGAAACGCTTCGATTTTGGCGATTTGATGAGCGTCGCCTCAGCAACTCGTCTTGCCGCAGGCGCGCATATTCTTCACCTTGGCTTCAAGGTCGTCGAAGCCAACCGCGCCTTGAACGAGCTCGTTGCCGACCACATAGGACGGTGTGCCTGTGATGCCGAGGCTCTGAGCAAGGTCATAGGTTTCCTTGACGGAAGCATCGCTGGAGCTCTTGGCCATCTCATCCCTTATCTGCTTTTCGCTGACGCCAAGGGACTCTGCGACTTCGAGAGCGCTCGCTTCGTCGGCGCGGCCGTCGCGGCCAAGCAATGCGATGTGGAACTGGCTATATTTCTGCGGCGCCAGTTTGCGGAATGCGTCGGATACCTTGTGTGCGGCAACCGATTCCGGTCCGAGGATTGGGAATTCCTTGAGCACGAAGCGGACGTTCTTGTCTTTTTCGAGCATCGTCTGCATGTCCGAAAGCGCATGCCTGCAATAGCCGCAATTGTAATCGAAGAATTCGACGATCGTGATGTCGCCCTTCGGGTTGCCGATCGCCAAGTCATACTTCGAATCGAAGATCGTCGACTTGTTGTCAGCAATCACGGCGTTGGCTTTAACGAGGCGCGCCTGCTCCTGCTTCTTCTGCAGCGCATCCTGAACATCGAGCATGATCTCTGGATTTTCGATCAGGTATTGCTTGATGAACTCGCCGAACTCCTTCTTCTGCGCGTCGTCGAGTGCTGCCGCCGGATAGGCAGTTGCCACCGAGGCAGTGAGCGCGAGCGCGGTGAAGATTTTCGGAAGTATGGCCATTATATCCTCGTCATCAGCAGTTTACATGCGTCGGTTCTAGGCGTCGAATAACACTGCCAGGTTAACGGCGGCACGCCGCTGCCGCCAAATTACGGTGCGTCCGGTCGTCTTCAAACAGGAATTTTCGCATCCGCGGTTCAATCGCGGGATTGTGATGACCCGATTATTGCGGCAATTGTCTGGCCGCAAGCAAAGTTAGAGAGAAGCGATCTTGTTTTCCATTTCCCAACGCAGCGAAGTCGAACCCTTTCATGCCATGGATGTTCTGGCGGAGGCGACAAGGCGGCGAGCGAACGGCCATCCGGTCATTTCCATGGCCGTCGGCCAGCCATCCCATCCGGCGCCGCGGGCCGCGCGGGAGGCAGCGCAGGCTGCGCTTGTGGAGGGCAAGATCGGCTACACGGACGCGCTTGGTACGACGAGACTGAAACAAGCGCTGGCCGACCATTATCGCGGCCGTCACGGGCTGAAAATCGATCCTGCACGGATCGCGATAACGACGGGTTCTTCCGCCGGCTTCAATTTGGCGTTTCTCTCGCTGTTCGATGCCGGCGACGCGGTCGCGATTGCCCGGCCGGGCTATCCCGCCTACCGCAACATCCTCGGCGCGTTGGGGTTGAGGGTGATCGAGGTGCCGGTAACGGCCGAAACCCACTTCACGTTGACGCCCGAGAGTCTCGAGGCCGCGCAAACGGCAAACAATGTCAGGCTGAAGGGCGTTCTGCTGGCGAGCCCCGCCAACCCGACAGGTACCGTGACCGGCCGCCAGGGGCTGAAGTCCTTGGCCGACTATTGCGCGGCCAATTCGATCGCGTTCATTTCAGACGAAATCTACCACGGACTGACCTTTGCCGGCGAAGAGACCAGCGCGCTGGAATTGACCGACGAGGCGATCGTCATCAACTCCTTCTCCAAATATTATTGCATGACGGGATGGCGGATCGGCTGGATGGTGCTGCCCGAGCGGCTGGTGCGCCCGATCGAGCGCGTCGCGCAAAGCCTCTACATCTCGCCGCCCGAACTCTCGCAGATCGCCGCGACGGCCGCTCTCGGCGCGGCCGCGGAACTCGATGTCTACAAGGCGAGCTACGCGGCCAACCGCGATTTTCTGCTGAAGCGTCTGCCGGAGATCGGCCTGTCCATCGCATCGCCGATGGATGGCGCCTTCTACGCCTATGTCGACGTAACGCGCTTTACCAATGATAGCATGGCCTTCGCGAAGCGGATGTTGGCGGAGATCAACGTCGCCGCGACGCCGGGCCTGGATTTCGACCCGCTGGAAGGTAATCGCTCGATGCGCATGTCCTACGCCGGTTCCGAAGCCGAGATCATCGAAGCAATCGAACGTATCGCAGCGTGGTTGAAATAAGTTTCTTCTAATGGAGAGTCCTCTGGAGACTTGCTAAGGCAATTTCTGAGCGGCTTCGCGGCGGGCCGCCCTACTTAGTTAGCCGATTTGGCAATTCTCACGGTCGAGCTGCGACACCAGCGCCAGGATCGTTTCTGAAACCGGGGTCGGCGTTGCCGTCAGGCGGCCCAGTGAAACGACCATTCCCACCAGCGGCGTAGTCTCGAGCGACTTTCCCGCCAAGAGGTCTTGGAGCATAGAGGTGCGAACGGGCCCGATCTGTCGGGCCTGTTCCAGTCGCTGCTCGACGGACATCCCGACATTCGCGCCGAGCGCCTCTCCGACCGCCTTTACCTCCTTCATGACCTTGCCGATCTGGTCGGTGATTGCCGCATCGGCCATCAGGTTGGACATCAAAGATCGCGTCAGCGCACTTATCGGGTTGAAGGAGGCGTTGCCCATCAGCTTGCTCCAGATGTCGTCGCGAATTCGGCTCGAGAGCTTCACGCCGATATCTGCGCGCTGCAGCAGCGCTTCGACGTTGCGCAAATCATTGCTGATGTCGCCGGAGGGCTCGCCGAGGATGAAATGCCCTTTGTTGCTGAGCCTGATCTCACCGGGCTTGCTGACTTCAGCGCCCTGATGGGCGACGCAGCCGATGACGCGTTCCGGGCCGACAAGTCGCCATAGTTTGCCGCCCTCATCGAGCTCATCGAACTGTAGTTCCGCATGCCCACTGTCCTGATCGCGATGAAAATACCACCACGGAATGCCGTTGAGGATCATCATCACGCGTGTGCCATCTTTCAGCAGAAGGCCGATTCCCTCTGCGGCGGCGCTGAGCTGGTGGCCCTTTAGCCCGGTGATGAGGAGATCCTGCGGCGGCAGTTCCCTCGGATTGTCGGTCGCCGTGAGGTGTATGGTGAGGGGTGCTTCTACGTCCGCCTCCATGAGACGCAATCCATCGCGTCGGATGGCGTCGAGATGAGCGCCGCGGGCAACGACCGAAACTGTCGCCTCTGCGCCGATTGAAGAGGCAAGCTTGGCAGCGATGGCGCCGCCGAGTGCACCGGCGCCGAAGATGCAGATATTTCTGAAGGACATGCGATGATCTTTCCGCGATTGGTGGTCGCGCTGAACTTAGGTCATCCCTTTCTCAAGGCGAGTGATATTTTGAAGCCGCCGAAAGGTTTTAGTGGCCGCTGCCGGGAATAAGTTCGTTCCGGCGAAGCTGGTCGATGGCCGCCACGGCATCTTCGGCAGACCAGCCCGCGCGGATGGCCGCAGCGATCATCCGGACTTCGGCCTCCTCTTCGATCTTGAGGAACAGTGGTTCTAAGGCCTCTTGAGCCGTAAGAATATGCTCGTTGGGAGGGGTAACTGAGTGGCGGGTGGCTGGCGTGATCATCTGCACGGTGCTCCTCTCTCTGACAGGGGATGATTCAAAATAAAGCGCGAATGCAAAAAAGGTTCCGGATAAAGTTTCAAGGACGCTTCATCTTGTTCTTTCGCCCCGGCTCTGCCTTGTTGCGCCACTACGCTAATGCTCGATTCGGCTCCATAAGAGGTGGAGCCACGACGAAAACGCACGAAGGAGATTGCGATGTCGAACGCCAAGAACGGAATTTCCGAAATGCGCCCCAGAATTACAGTAATTGGTGTCGGCGGCGGCGGCGGCAATGCCATCAACAACATGATAGCGGAAAATCTCGAAGGCGTCGATTTCATTGCGGCCAACACCGATGCACAGGTATTGGCGACCTCCAAGGCACCCCGCCGTATCCAGCTCGGCGCCCATGTGACCGAAGGGTTGGGCGCCGGCTCACTGCCGGAAGTCGGCCGCGCAGCTGCAGAAGAATCGATCGACGAGATCATGGACCATCTGGCCGGTTCCCACATGTGCTTCGTCACCGCAGGCATGGGCGGCGGCACCGGCACAGGTGCTGCACCTGTTATTGCCAAGGCTGCTCGCGACGCTGGCATCCTGACAGTCGGAGTCGTGACGAAGCCGTTCACGTTCGAAGGCAATCGCCGCATGAAGACCGCTGATGCCGGTATCGAGGCGCTTCGCGAGGCAGCCGATACGGTGATCGTCATCCCGAACCAGAACCTTTTTCGCATCGCCGATGCAAAGACTACCTTCGCCGATGCCTTCATGACCGCCGACCGCGTGCTTTATGCCGGTGTTGGCTGCATCACCGACCTGATTGTCAAGGAAGGCCTGATCAATCTCGATTTCGCTGACGTGAAGTCCGTCATGCGCGGCATGGGCCGGGCAATGATGGGTACCGGCGAGGCTTCGGGTGAGGGGCGCGCGATGAAGGCCGCGGAGGCTGCCATTGCCAACCCGCTGCTCGACGATATTTCCATGAAGGGTGCCAGGGGCGTGCTGATCTCGATTTCCGGCGGCTCCGACATGACGCTCTTCGAAGTGGACGAGGCGGCAAGCCGTATCCGCGACGAGGTCCAGGATGAAGCCGATATCGTTGTTGGAGCAATCTTTGATCGCAACCTGGACGGTAAGTTCCGCGTCTCCGTAGTGGCGACGGGCCTCGACGGCGTGGCCGCTGGAACGCAGGCCCGTCCTAGCGTCGCGCTCGGCCAGGACATCCACACGCGTACGCTCCAGTAAGTCTCCTATCGCCTGCGCGTCCGATCGGGCGCGCAGGCTTGTCCTGATCCACGCAGTTTTCGGCGTACTCATTCGCTGGAAATGTCAGGCGGCGGCCCTAAATCCGCTCTCGCCCATTCAGGCGTCCCCGACAGCATCAGGAAAATCATATGTCTCAGGACAAGTCTCCCGTCTGGCTCATCACCGGCTGCTCTACCGGCTTCGGCCGTGAGCTTGCGAAACTCACCATTGCCCGTGGCTGGCCGACGGTCGTGACGGCGCGCGACAAGGCGCGCGTTGCCGATCTGGCAACCGCTCATGAAGCGAACACGCTGGCGCTGGATCTCGATGTGACCGATCCGACTCAGGTCAAAGCGGCAGTCGCGGCCGCCGAGCAGCGTTTCGGCCGCATCGACGTGCTGGTCAACAATGCCGGCTATGGCTACCAGTCACCGGTAGAGGAGGCGGAAGAGCAGGAAATCCGCGATCAGTTCGAGGCGAACGTCTTTGGCCTGTTTGCGATAACCCGCGCTGTCCTGCCCGGTATGCGGCGGCGCCGGCATGGCCACATCATCAACATCACCTCGGTTGCCGGCTTTATCGGCTTTCCTGGCTCCGGCTTCTATGCCGCTAGCAAGCATGCGGTGGAGGGTTTTTCCGATGCACTCCACGCCGAGGGCAGGCCGCTCGGCATCAAGGTGACCTGCGTCGCGCCCGGTCCGTTCCGCACCGATTGGGCGGGCCGGTCACTCCGGCAGACGAAGAGCACAATTCCGGACTACGCCGAAACCGCGGCAGCCCGCATGCGGCAAACAGCTGAATACAGCGGCAAGCAAGCCGGCGATCCCGTGCGCGCTGGCGAGGCGATGATCCGGATCACGGAAGTGGAGAACCCACCGCGGCATCTCGTGCTTGGCGAACTTGGCTACAACAACGTCACCAACAAGCTGCGCGAACGGCTGGCGCAGATCGAGGAATGGCGCGAAACGAGCCTGGGAGCCGATTTCCCGAAAGAGTAAGGTCCTCAAGGCGTGCCAGAGCGCTCCGTCGAAGCACTGCGTCCGCGACGGGTGCATGACGTTACGCAACTGGTATGGTGGAGGAACATTGAATGGTGAAGATCGCCTATTGTATCGCCGGCGTGCTGATCCTTATCGGGCTGGTCTGGATGGGGCAGGGTAGCGGCTATTTTCCCTACCCGGCGGAAAGCTTCATGATCAACCAGACGTCATGGGTCTATTGGGGCGCGCTGGCTGTCGTCGTCGGACTTGTTGTGATCGTGGTGACGAGGAACGCGCGGCACCGGTCGCACTGAATTCAGCGGCACTGCGAACTGGCCCGGAGTGCAACATACGTCGTCAAGCGCGGCAGCCAACGACTGGGGCACCGAACGGA
The DNA here is from genome assembly GCF_056398905.1 of Rhizobium sp. 01T417. NCBI lineage: Bacteria > Pseudomonadati > Pseudomonadota > Alphaproteobacteria > Hyphomicrobiales > Rhizobiaceae > Rhizobium > Rhizobium sp. 01T417. The sequence goes on from NZ_JBFTQH010000007.1 coordinate 127,100, forward strand.
TGGTCATGCAAGCGGCTTGCATGTCGTCACTGACTGGTGATTTCGGGGTGACTACTGCCGCCATAAAACAGTTCGCCGGCGAAAGAAGGCCCTAGCCATGTTTCCGCCGGCGAAGATTGTAACGAGTAAATAGCGGTTTATACGCGGCGCGCGCGAACGTCCGCCATGTCGGGCCGTGTGCCGTCAGGAGCGCGAAGGCCGTAATGCTTGCTTGCGAATACCCATTCCACATTCCCGGGTTCGAACGGGCGGCGCGGGTTTCTCAGTGCCATCCGGCGCTCGGAGAGGCTGCGCGGCAGGGTGTCGATCATATCATTGACGAAGGTTTCAACGCTGTCTTTCCAGCGAGGCGAGATCGAAACATCGACGCCGCCAAAGCGATGAAAGTCGGGATGTTTCCGGGAATAGCATGCGCCGAGCATCCACGCATGCTGCTGCTTCAAAAAGCGTTCTTTGATAGTCATTCCTAGTCTTTTTCCTTGGCGTCATCGACGACATCGGCCTCGGGGCGGTCGCCTCCGTTCGACCGTTCCGCTGTCCAGCTGCCGTCTGCACGCTGATATGTAATGTCCGCATCCTGGCCACCGAGCTTTTGTCGCTCCGCGGCATGTTTAGCCGCTGCCAATGCTTCTTCGTGAGTTGGGAAAGTTTCCGACCAGACATCGTCCAGGCGGTAGGCCCAGGCGCCATCATGTTCGGCGACGTGGTAGGTAATCGACATCGATCGTTCCTTCAAGGACTTTTCGCAGGAATTTGCGTAGAGGCTCCATGCAGATTGAAAGGCCGAAACGCGGCTCGCCATATGCTTGTTCCGTCGCGGTCTGGCCTGTGTGAGGCTGGATTCAAAGCGAATGGCGACCTTGCGCAAGCGCGGAACGCTTCATAGGCTTGGGGCGTTGATGGATTCGTTCAACGCCTCTTCATAGGAAACTCATGCGCGCTCAGTCGAAGCCGTTCGTCGTCGAAGTCAAATCCTCCCGCCGCCCAGAACGTCGCCAGTCAGCGTCGATCTGGGGCAACCTCGATCTTGCAGCCGTTGCCGAGGAGATTGCGGAAGAAATGCCGCAGCAATCTGCCGCGCTCGAGGAAACCGCCGAGGCGCGATAATTCGGCGATCCTAAGCCGGCAGAAATCGGTAGGAGGCATCCTTGCGCTCGGCATATCCGACGGCCGGATAGGTCCAGTGATAGCCGAGCATCTTGAGCTTTTCGCTCGCGGCGCGATCGAGCAGCATCTGGCGGTTTTTCAGCGCGATCTCAGGTTCGGTGTCGAAGCCGAAATGCCAGGCGGGATGCTCGAAGAAAATCACGTCGTTGGTACAGGCGTCGCCTGTGATCAGCAGGCCGCCGTCGCCCGCCAGTTCGATCGAGACATGGCCCGGCGTATGGCCGCGGGTTTCCAAAATCCGCATTCCGGGAATGATCTCCTGATCCGGGCGCAAGAGCGTCAGCCGGTCCTTGACCGCAAACAGGTCACGTTGCGCGCCTCGCGCAAAATCATGAAGCGCCGACGGCATGTGCATCTCAAAGTCCTTGTGGGTCCAGAAGTCCCACTCGGCTTCGCTGACAAAATACTGGGCGTTCGGATAAAGGACCTTTCCATCGGCCGTCGTCGTCGCACCGGAGTGGTCCGGATGGGCATGGGTGAAAACCACCTTGGTGATCGCTTCGGGCGCGATCCCAAGCGATTGCAGGTTTGCGGCCAATTTGCCCGCGCTGGCCTGGAAGCGGTTACCTGAGCCAGTGTCGATAAGGATCAGGTCGTCGCCATGGCGGATCAGCGGAATGTTGGCCTGGACTGGAGCGGCCGCCGAACTTCCGCCCAGCCGAGGCATGATCGCCTTGCGCTCTTCAGGCGTGGCGTCGGGCAACAAGATCTCGACTGGGAGCGTGAGAAAACCGTCGCTGACGACCGTGATGTCGAACGTGCCATGCTTGAAGCGGTGGAAGTCGGCTGCGACGGCGCTACGTGACGCGAGCATCGCTGCTGCCGCGGCCGTCAACTTCAGCAGATCGCGGCGGGACAAGCCGTCCGAAATGGTATCTCGCGTTATCACAAGCGCCTCCCTTGAAGAGAAAATATCCGGCGTGCCGCAGGCGGGGGCGAAGAGGACCCGCCTACGAGTGTTGTCTTGCCTCCGTTCCATCAGAAGGCCGGCGGTCGAGCCAACATCTCAGTCCAGGAAGAATTCCATCAGATCGGCGTTGATCACATCCGGATGCGTCGTGCACATGCCGTGCGGGAGGCCGGCATAGGTCTTCAGTATGCCGTGCTTCAAGAGCTTGACGGACAGCGGTGCGGAGTCGGCATAGGGAACGATCTGATCGTCGTCGCCGTGCATGACGAGCGTCGGCACCGTGATCTGCTTCAGATCCTCGGTGAAATCAGTTTCGGAGAAGGCCTTGATGCAATCGTAGTGCGCCTTTGCACCACCCATCATGCCTTGCCGCCACCAGTTCTCGATAACACCCTGGCTGACCTTGGCACCCGGGCGGTTATAGCCATAGAACGGGCCTGCGGGCACGTCGAGGAAGAACTGCGCGCGGTTGGCGACGAGCGCGGCACGGAAACCATCGAAGACCTCGAGCGGCAGGCCACCGGGGTTCTTGTCCGACTTGACCATGATCGGCGGCACGGCGCCGATCAGCACCGCCTTGGCGACGCGTCCGGGCTTTGCGCGGGCGACGTAGTGGGCAACCTCACCGCCGCCGGTCGAATGGCCGACATGGATTGCGTTCTTGAGATCGAGCGCATCTGTGAGGGCCGCGACGTCGGCGGCATAGGTGTCCATCTCGTTGCCCTGCCACGTCTGGCTGGAACGGCCATGGCCGCGCCGGTCGTGGGCAATCACGCGATAGCCCTTGTCCAGAAAGAACATCATCTGCGCGTCCCAATCGTCAGCGCTGAGCGGCCAGCCGTGATGGAAAACAATAGGCTGGGCGGTGGCTGGACCCCAATCCTTGTAGAAGATTTCGGTTCCGTCCGTGGTCTTGATGAATGGCATGATGAAGTCCTCTTTCTGGATGTGATTGCATTGGTGGTAAAGGCACGCAAGCATCCTGCCGGTGCCCATATTGTCGGGCGTCGGGCAAAGCCTGACTCGCGTCGCTGCCCCTCTACGTCCTCGTCATAACGCGACGTTAGCGGCGCTGCGAGCCAACGGTAATTTGACCAAAATCAAGAAGAAGGGAAGATGCCATGTTGAAGAATGGCAGTGATGCTTGCGTGTATAACACCCCTGTGGACGGATAGCGCCGGTAACGCGCCCGTACAGAAGCAACATCGGTTTCGAGGGCTGGTCTGGCGTGGAGCCCTCGAATTGGGCCTCAACATTAAGCTGGGCCCTGGTTATGCCGTTGCGCCTGGCGTTGACTTACTGAGGCGTTGGGCAGTTCGAGAGCAGGGTGATGCCGAACCTGGGGCAGGTCGCCCGCAGACGCTCAATTCCCTTCGCAGTCGGTGGCCCGAAGACTTCGTCAGGTCCGTCTTCCTTGATAAACTGATCGAAGAGAGCAGGGGTGTCGATCAGGACGTGCCTGCAATGATTGTCGCTCGGGTTCATAAGCTGGTGCGGAATGCCGCGTGGGAAGAAGGCGCTTTCGCCGGCGGTCACTTGCCGAGGTTGCCGTTGATCACAGCAGAAGAGCGGCCAAGGGCCGCTCTTTGACTTTTGTCTTCGCGTCAAGTTCCCGACCTGGGTCGGACAACGTTCCGGCGGGTGAGGGGTGAAAGCTATCATCATCATCACCAACCGCCGGAATTGCCGGTTATCAGCTGCAGCCGCTCGTCGCGCCGCAGGTGTCGCACTTCTCGCAGGTGCCGTTGCGGACCATCGTGAAGTTCTGGCATTCGGAGCACATGTTGCCCGTGTAGCCCTGCATGATGGAGCGGGCGCGGCGTTCGGCTTCGACCTTCTTGGCCTCCGTCTTGGCCGATGCCGCGTCGGCGGCGGCCTTGTCGGAGAAGAGGGCGGTTGCCTGCTGCTGGGTCTCGGTTGCGATCTCCTCGGCCACTTCCTCGGCGATCTCTTCGGCCAGTTCCTTTGCCCGCTCCTCGTAGTCGCGCTTGAAGGCGACGATTTCAGAGGAGGAGACGGCAAGCGTCGGCTCGATCTTGCGGGCGGCAGCACCCGCAAAGGAGGTCACCGTGGCGCCGGAGGATGCGCGCGCCGGGGCCGCCGTCGCGGCACCCTTCGGCTCCCCGCCTGCCTGACGCTCGTTGCCCGTTACCAGGGTCGGCTTGTAGCCACGGGTCCAACCGGTCGAGACGAGGTTCGTCTTGCCTTCCTGGATCCCCTTGCCGAGCGCCGTGTTGGAGAAGTCGGACGTATCGACATGCGCCAGATCGTGGCGGCCGAGGTAGGAGACGGCGAGTTCGCGGAACACGTAGTCGAGGATCGACGTGGCGTTCTTGATCGCGTCGTTGCCGATGACGATGCCGGCCGGTTCGAACTTGGTGAAGGTGAAGGCCTCCACATACTCTTCGAGCGGCACGCCGTATTGCAGGCCGAGCGAGATGGCGATCGCGAAGTTGTTCATCATCGCACGGAAGGCCGCACCTTCCTTGTGCATGTCGATGAAGATCTCGCCGAGACGGCCGTCGCCGAATTCGCCGGTGCGCAGGTACACCTTGTGTCCGCCGACGGCGGCCTTCTGGGTGTAACCCTGGCGGCGGTTCGGGAGCTTCTCCCGCTCGCGGGTGACGCGTTCGACGACACGCTCGATGATCTTCTCGGTGATGGTGACGGCCTGGGCGGCGACCGGCTGCTGCAGCAGATCGTCCAGTGCGTCCTCATCGCTTTCGTCTTCGATCAGCGAGGCGTTCAGCGGCTGCGACAGCTTGGAGCCATCGCGGTAGAGAGCGTTTGCCTTCAGGCCGAGCTTCCAGGAGAGCATGTAGGCGCTCTTGCAATCGTCGACCGTCGCGTCGTTCGGCATGTTGATCGTCTTGGAGATCGCACCCGAGATGAACGGCTGGGCAGCAGCCATCATGCGGATGTGGCTGTCGACCGAGAGGTAACGCTTGCCGATCTTGCCGCAAGGGTTGGCGCAATCGAAGACGGCGAGGTGTTCGTTCTTCAGGAACGGTGCGCCTTCCAGCGTCATCGCGCCGCAGACGTGAACGTTGGCAGCTTCGATGTCCTTCTTGGCAAAGCCGAGGTGCTCGAGCAGGTTGAAGCTCATGTCGGCAAGCTGTTCGTCGGAAACCTTCAGCGTCGTCTTCAGGAAGTCGGCGCCGAGCGTCCACTGGTTGAAGACGAACTTGATGTCGAAGGCCGACTTCAGCGCGGCATTGACGGCTTCCACCTTATCGTCGGTGAAGCCCTTGGCCTTCAGCGTCGAGGGGTTGATGGCCGGCGCCTGGTTCAGATTGCCGTGGCCGACAGCGTAGGCTTCGATCTCGGCGATCTGGCTCTCGGAGTAGCCGAGCGTGCGCAGGGCTTCCGGAACGGCGCGGTTGATGATCTTGAAGTAGCCGCCGCCGGCGAGCTTCTTGAATTTCACCAGTGCGAAGTCAGGCTCGATACCGGTTGTGTCGCAATCCATGACGAGGCCGATCGTGCCGGTCGGCGCGATGACGGTTGCCTGGGCGTTGCGGTAGCCGTGCTTTTCGCCGAGCTCGAGAGCCTTGTCCCAGGCGCTCTTGGCATGAGCCGCCAGATCCTGGTCGGGGTTCTCGGAGTGGACGAGCGCGACCGGGTTGATCGACAGGCCTTCATAGCCAGACGTCTCGCCGTAAGCGGCGCGGCGATGGTTGCGGATGACGCGCAGCATGTTTTCGCGGTTCGGCGCGAACATCGGGAACGGTCCGAGCTCGGAAGCGATCTCAGCCGAGGTGGCGTAGGAAATGCCGGTCATGATCGCGGTCAGGGAGCCGGCAATGGCACGGGCTTCGTCGCTGTCATAGGGAATGCCGGAAGACATCAGCAGGCCGCCGATGTTGGCGTAGCCGAGGCCGATCGTGCGATATTCGTAAGAGAGCTCGGCAATCCGCTTCGACGGGAACTGCGCCATCATCACGGAGATTTCGAGAACAACGCTCCACAGGCGAACCGCATGCTCGTAGTCTGATATGTTGATGCGCTTGGTGGCGGCATCCTTGAACTGCATGAGGTTCAGCGAGGCAAGGTTGCAGGCCGTGTCGTCGAGGAACATGTATTCCGAGCACGGGTTGGATGCGCGGATCGGGCCGGCAGCCGGGCTGGTATGCCAGTCGTTCATCGTCGTGTTGAAGTGCAGGCCCGGATCGGCCGATGCCCAGGCGGCGTAGGAGATCGACTCCCACAGGTCGCGCGCCTTCAAGGTCTTCATAACCTTGCCGTCCTTGCGGGCCTTCAGCTGCCAGTCGCTGTCGCTTTCAACGGCGCGCAGGAAGTCGTCCTTGATCGAGACCGAGTTGTTGGAGTTCTGGCCGGATACGGTAAGGTAAGCTTCGCTATCCCAGTCCGTGTCGTAGGTCTTGAACTCCATATCCTTGTAGCCCTGGCGGGCGAACTGGATGACGCGGCCGATGTAGTTCTCCGGAACCTGGTCCTTCTTGGCAGCGCGGATTTCGCGCTTCAGGGCAGGGTTCTTGTTCGGGTCGAAGCAATCGCCGTTGTCAGCCTCGCAGTTGACGCAAGCCTTCATGATTGCCTTGAGGTGCTTGGCGACAACTTTGGAACCGGTGACGAGGGCAGCAACCTTCTGCTCTTCCTTCACCTTCCAGTTGATATACTCTTCGATATCAGGATGGTCGATGTCGACGACCACCATCTTGGCCGCACGGCGCGTCGTGCCGCCCGACTTGATGGCGCCGGCAGCCCGATCGCCGATCTTCAGGAAGCTCATCAGGCCGGAAGAACGGCCGCCGCCGGACAGCTTTTCGCCTTCGCCACGCAGGTAGGAGAAATTGGAGCCGGTGCCGGAGCCGTACTTGAAGAGGCGTGCTTCGCGGACCCACAGGTCCATGATGCCGCCTTCGTTGACGAGATCGTCTTCAACGGACTGGATGAAGCAGGCGTGCGGCTGCGGATGTTCGTAAGCTGACTTCGACTTCGTCAGCTTGCCGGTGAAGGGGTCGACATAGAAGTGGCCCTGACCGGGGCCGTCGATGCCGTAGGCCCAGTGCATGCCGGTGTTGAACCACTGCGGGGAATTCGGGGCAACACGCTGGGTGGCAAGCATGTAGGCAAGTTCATCCTTGAAGGCTAGGGCGTCTTCCTCGGAGGAGAAATAGCCACCCTTCCAGCCCCAGTAGGTCCAGGTGCCGGCGAGACGGTCGAAGACCTGGCGCGCGTCGGTTTCGGAGCCGTACTGCTGGTCCTTCGCAATATCCTTCAGAGCTGCTTCATCGGCAACCGAACGCCACAGGAAGGAAGGAACCTCGTTTTCCTCGACCTTCTTCAGCTTGGCGGGAACGCCGGCCTTGCGGAAATACTTCTGCGCCAGGATGTCGGCGGCGACCTGGGAGAACTGCGCCGGAACGTCGATGTTCTCGAGGCGGAATACGATCGACCCGTCCGGGTTCTTGATCTCGCTCGTCGCCTTGCGGAATTCGATGTCCGCGTAAGCGCTCAGTCCTGCCTTCGTGAAACGGCGTTCTATGCGCATTTCTCTAACCTCTAGCTTGCGCGCCCCGTCCCCGTCGACCAAGGCGCAAGTTACCACCTCCGGCCGCGCCGTGAGGAGCGCAGCCAGTTCTCGTTTCCGTACTATCACAGGAGTGTCATCCGGAGATGCTTCTCCCGTATCTTGTAGTGATCGTGGCTGCAAACACTAAATATAGTATTAACAGCTTATTATCGCCAGCCCCGGATGTCACTTTTCCGGAAGATAAAAATCGCGCACGAAACCCCTCATGGCGGTCGCCCTTCATGGACGCAACACCCTGATTCTACGCTCGATTTTTGGAGGGAACCGGCCTCGTTAATTCCGGTCCAACTGCCGTCGCAACATCGGAACCTATTAAGTTTGAATCGTGCGATTCCGTCAAGAGGTTGTTTTTAATGAAGCGTTCACCACAACATATTGTGGATCGGGCTGTGGAGAATGGGGAAAAGAAAGTCGTGCAAGAAATTCAATGGGTTGCGAGCTTTCGTCGTCCCGGAGCGTAAAAAATCTAAGAAAAGTTGCGACCGTGTTGATTTGGTTGCAGCTTTTGCCGGCCAAATGCGACAGCCGATTCGTTCATGTTAATTTCAATCACAATGCGTCGATCGCAATCGTCACCGTTGCGATGCCTATAGGCTGTCCGTTTTCATCATTGATGACGAAACTTGCCTGCGTTTCCAGCAATTGTGTCTGTTCATCGCGCTCGGCCCGATCAATGAATATGTCGTCGGACTGTCTTCCGAATGTTTTCAGGAACTTGTCTTCGTCGCCCTGCCAATAGTCGCTGGTTATCGTGCCCTGGCCGACATTGAGTCCGTGGCGATCGGTCACGAAGAATTCAACGATGGCGCCCTGCGAATCATCCTGCTTGGATTTGAGGTATCGCGACACCGGCTTGTTGAGCAGTTGCCTCACCATCTGCCAACCGCCGGCCAGAACTTCGGACCGATAGGTGTTATCCAGCACCTGGATGTCCATGTCGCTGATTTTGCTGAATTTGGTATTCTGAGCTTCGATCGCCTTCTTGACGATCGCGACATTCACCATCGGCTTGACTGTTGTCTCGACATATTTCCGAACGACGGACACATAGGCCGGCTCCGCCGAAGCGGTCAAATGCGAGAGACAGAGACACAAACCGAAAGCCGCCGCTATCTCGACATAGCCCCAACGCATCATATTCATTCCAAGGTCGCGCCCCGCGACTTAACCTCTAACGCAAGTCCGCAACGCGACAAGGGTGCCGCGCGGGAATTGCTTTGAAGGATAAGGTCAGCGCGGCCGACGCGATAGCGGAATCCGATGGGTTAGTTAAACAAAGATTGGTGCAATTTGAAATTGTCACCAATCTGTTTGGTTGCGCCGCGGATAGCGCTCAGCCGCGGCCGGCCTTGGAGATCGGTTCCTGATAGGTGAACCCCATGTCCCAGGGGAAGTAGATCCAGGTGTCCTGGCTGACTTCCGTAACGAACGTATCGATCGTCGGCACGCCCTGGGGCTTCGCGTAAACGCAGGCGAAGTGTGCCTTGGGCAAGATCGAGCGAACTTCGGAGGCGGTCTTGCCGGTATCGGTAAGATCGTCGATGACCAGGACGGATTCGCCTTGGTCGGCGGTCAGCTCCGGTGCAATGCCCTTCAGGAGCATCATTTCGCCCTGGTTCACGTAGTCGTGGTAGGAGGCGACGCAGACCGTTTCGATCAGCCGGATATTGAGTTCGCGCGAGATGATTGCCGCGGGTACGAGACCGCCGCGCGTGATGCAGACGATCGCCTTGAAATCGCGCTTGAGCCCGGCGAGACGCCAAGCGAGCGCGCGCGCGTCGCGGTGGAACTGGTCCCAGGAAACGGGAAAGGCTTTATCGGGAAGAGACATGGTGTGCTCCGCGGCATGAATGATGACACGCCGTTTGCCGGCGGCCGGACAAGGCATTCCGCGATCGGCCAAACGCAAATCGCGCAGCCGAGACTGCGCGATAGGAGGACCGAAGCCGGAGCTCGTCATCGGTCGCCGCAATTAACGGATTCCGGAGGCAAAACGCAAGCCCCTCGCGATTCTTATCGCGACAGCAGCGTCAAGGCCGTCATTGATTGCAGCAGCGTTCTCGTGGTGCCGCCGAAGATCAACTGCCAGAGACGCGAATGCGTGTAAGCGCCCATGACGAGCAGGTCGATGCTGCTGTCGGAGAGGCGGTTCTCGATGACAGCCGAGGCGGACTTGTCAACGCTTTGCGCAGTTGCCAGAGTTACCTTGACGCCGTGACGGGAAAGAGCCGCAGCAATGTCGGCGCCTGCGACGGCCGCAGACTGAAGTGCATTGTCGACGGGATCGACGGAGAAAATCTCGACTTCGGCGGCCGCCTTCAGGATGGGCAAGGCATCGAACGCCGCACGCGCGGCCTCCCTTGAGCCGTTCCATGCGACGAGGACACGCTTGATCGGTTTCGGCTGGCGCATCACAAAAGGAATCATCAAAACCGGGCGACCGCTTTCGAAGAGATAGTTGTCGATGTCTACGTGACTGTCGGACGGCTTCAACGGATCGGCCTGTGAGGCGATGAGCAAGTCGGCGCTTCGGGCGCTTTCGATCAGCGGCGCCGAGCCGTAGCCGGTGGATGAGGCGAAGCTGCGCCATTCATGGGAAACGCCTTCAGCCTGCGCCTTCCTGCGGAAGATGCGTTCGATTTCGAGCGTTTGCGCGCGCGCCATGTCCTGCAGCGCCTGCACGGCGACGGGGTCGGGTATCTCCATCGGTGCTACGAGCGGCACGACCGCGACGGTTTCCGCATGAAGTCCGATAACGTAGGCATTGGTCTGTGCGGCAATGGCAAACGCAAAATCGGCCACGGCTGTGGCGTTATCGACGGTATCGAGAATGGCAAGTATGGTTTTGTAAGACATCAGCAATTCTCCTTACGCGGATGAAATCGACTAATTTTCAACGAGAATGCGCCGGCGAGGGCGCCGCTTCTTTGATGCATATCAACGGCGAACCGGGATCACCTCGATGCTACGCCTCTGCCGAGCGGTTTTCAGCCACCTCCTTTGATTGGCGGATGGTCTCGATCATAGCGCGCACATCATCTCCCGCTGCATCGACCGCATCCTGTGAGCGTCCGCGGACGACGATTTCCGTTGAGAACGCCTGGCCAATATAGCGGGGATAGGAGCCGATGCTCGTCTCCGGATGAGCTTTCTGGATCGCAGCAAGCGGTGTACCGATGTCGCCTTCACCATAAGGGCAGGAGATACCGAGCGAGAGCACTCGCGTGCCGGTCCGCAATGTCGGGATGACCGCGTCGACCATGGCCTGGAAGACCTGCGGCACGCCGGCCATGACATGAACATTGCCGATCACGAACCCGGGCGCGGTCGAGACCGGGTTGGGGATATGGCGCGCCCCTTTGGGCATGCGAGCCATTCTCTTTCTGGCCTCCGTAAATTCGAGCCCGCGGCGCGCGTACATCTCGCCGAGCAGGGTCATTGCGTCAGCATCGTATTCGCAGGGCAGCCCGAACGCTGCGGATACGGCATCGGCGGTGATGTCGTCATGGGTCGGTCCGATACCTCCCGAGGTGAAGATATAATCGTACTTTGCGCGCAACGCATTGAGAGCCTCGACGATGGCATTCTCCTCGTCACCGACGATGCGCACTTCCTTGAGGTCGATGCCGGAAAGCGTCAGCATGTCAGCCAGGTGGCCGATATTCTTGTCCTTGGTGCGGCCGGATAAGAGTTCGTCGCCAATGGCAAGCATGGCGGCGGTGACAATCGTCTCATTGGTCATTGGAAATTTCCGAACATTTGCGTTCCCACATAGGTAGCGCCCTTCGCCTGTCTTGCAAACCGTGTCGCCGCCGCCAACTTGGGAAATGGCTGCAAGCAAGTTTTCGTCTATGACCATTGAACAGTGCGTTCTGCCGCGTGGGGCTATGTTCGACACACACCGCTGCTACAACTCCGCACGTTCACGAATTCAAACGCAATTGATGGAGTTAGATAAATGGCTAAGGTACTCGTGCTCTACTACTCGGCTTACGGCCACATCGAAACCATGGCATACGCCGTCGCCGAAGGCGCAAAGTCGGTCGGCGCGGACGTCACCGTCAAGCGCGTTCCGGAACTGGTTCCTGCTGAGGTTGCCAAGGCGTCGCACTACAAGATGGACCAGTCTGCCCCGATCGCCACGGTCGACGAACTTGCCGATTACGACGCGATCATCGTCGGTGCGGGTACGCGCTTCGGAACCGTTGCTTCGCAGATGCGCAATTTCTGGGATCAGACGGGCGGCCTCTGGTTCGCCGGCAAGCTGGTCGGGAAGGTAGGCTCTGTGTTCACGTCCTCGGCCACGCAGCACGGCGGCCAGGAATCCACCATCCTCGGCTTCATCCCCACTTTCCTGCACCAGGGCATGGTCGTTGCCGGTCTTCCCTATGCTTTCCAGGGCCAGATGGGTGTTGATGAAATCAAGGGCGGTTCGCCCTACGGCGCATCCACCATCACGGATGGCGATGGATCCCGCCAGCCTTCAGCGATCGAGCTTGAGGCAGCCAAGTATCAGGGCGCTCACGTCGCCAAGATCGCTGCAAAGCTCGGCTAAATCAGTCCTCACTAGCAGGCGCGGCCATTGGGTCACGCCTGCTTATACCGGGCAACGAACTTGCCAATTCAGCCGTAGAGGTTGTGCAGCTTTGCTGCGAAGAAAAGAAGCGGTATTCCGACGACCGCAATCGCGATCATGAACGCCGTTCCTGCCCTGAACAATTTGAGACGTCGCGCTCTTGTGCCATCCCAATCGTAAACCATTGCCATACTCCCACAAGACTAGCTTACAACTATGCGCAGCCCCAACCGCGGTCCTTCTGGCGCGCGCATACAAGCACATTCGCAAGAGATTATAAAGGCCAAGGGACGTTGCCGTCGGAAGTCGGTGCCCTCGGGCATGATAGTGCGAGCGACGGGATCGAAGCCACGTGCCCTATAGCAAAGGTCAGGCCAGCCGCACTTGAGTGTTTCACGGTGAGGGACCTCAGTCATCTGTTTTCGCTATGACCTCAAAAAATCTATCTATTTGATGAATGTCAATTTTGTTTCTAGGGTCCTTCCAACATCGGATGGTTCTTTCGAGTGAGGACGCGCGAGTGGTTCGGGCGATGAAAGAGCAACCGGTGCCTATCGGAGGATGATCGGCAAAATCTGGAATAACTGCCGCTGTCGGAGCGTTGCTTCGGCGAACGGGTTTCCATTGCCTGCAGCTTTCATCTGAAGCGACATCGGCAYTTTCCAATCCTGTTGGACGATGCCCTATTCGAACTTTGCCGGGTTTCCCGGCCAGGACATTTGGAGTCGACTATGGAAGTCACGATTGTTGGTGGTGGGATCGGGGGGCTGACGCTTGCTCTGATGCTGCACGAAAAGGGAATCCCATCCCGTGTTTACGAGGCCGCGCCCGAGCTGAAGGCGCTCGGCGTCGGCATCAATCTTCTGCCGCATGCCTCCCGCGAACTATGCCAGCTCGGCCTCGAGGAAGAGCTTGCGAAGGTCGCCATCACGACCCGCGAGTCCGGTTTCTACAACCGCCATGGCCAGCATATCTTCACCGAGCCGACGGGTCGCCATGCCGGCTACGAATGGCCGCAATTCTCCATCCATCGCGGCGACCTGCACATGGTCCTCGTCGAGGCCTTCAAGCAGCGCATCGGCGCTGACCGCCTGATGACCGGCTGGTCCTGCACCGGCTTCGACCAGGACGACAGCGGCGTAACCCTGCATTTCGTCGATCCGCGCGACGGTTCCGCCCGGCCTTCCGTCAAGGCCGAAATGGTTGTCAGTGCCGAGGGAATCCACTCCAGGATCCGCAAGCAGCTCTATCCGAACGAAGGCCCGCCGCGGTATTCCGGCATCAACATGTGGCGCGGCGTCACGCGCTGGAAGCCGTTCTTGACCGGCGCCAGCATGGTGCGCGTCGGCTGGCTTAACACCGCCAAGGTGCTGATCTACCCGATCCGCGACAATATCGACGCCGAAGGCAACCAGCTCATCAATTGGGTCGTCGACATCGAGACCGACAAGTACAAGTCGCAGCGCGACTGGAACAAGCCGGGCCGCCTCGAAGACTTCTTCGACGTCGTCAAGGACTGGAAATTCGACTGGCTCGATTGCCCGGCGATGTTCAAGGCCGCCGATGCGATCCTCGAATATCCAATGGTCGACCAGGACCCGCTGGACCAGTGGACCTTCGGTCGCCTGACGTTGCTCGGCGATGCCGCCCATCCGATGTATCCGCGCGGCGCGAATGGCTCGGCCCAGGCGATCCTCGATTGCCGCGCGCTGACCGACGCGCTCGTCCGTGAAGGCGATCCGATCAAGGCCATGCATGCCTATGAGGCGATCCGCCGCCCGGCAACCGCCAAGGTCGTGCTGACAAATCGCGCCAATCCGCCGGATGCGATCCTGCGCGAAGTCTTCTTGCGCACCGAGGACAAGCCGTTCGATCATATTGACGACGTCATTAGCCGTGAAGATCTCGAGCAGCTCTCCACAAACTATCAGCGCATTGCCGGTTATCATAAGGATAACCTCGCTGTACCGGCCGGGTCCTGACGGACCCGGAGGAAAGACGTCGGTTGGGAGGCCTTCATGTCATTGCAGGAAAGTACTTACGCCAAGATGGCGCAAAACCATGGACCCCTTGCGAGGATCAACGCGAAATGGCTGGTCATCGCGGCCGTGATCCTCGCCGTCGCGTGGCTCGCCCTCGTGCCTCTCGTCTTTCTGATCTGGCAGAGCTTCATGACCCCGGCGGCAGGCGATGTGCCTGCCGTCTTCACCCTCGATAATTACACAAAGGCCTTCAGCGACAGCCGCATCCTGCCGCTGTTCCGCAATTCGGTGATTTTCGCGACCGGCACAGCCTGTCTGTCGCTGACGATCGGCACGCTCTTCGCGTGGCTGAACGAGCGAACGAACACACCCTTCAAGATGCTCTTCTATGCGGCTTCGATCGTGCCGCTCGTCATCCCGTCGATCCTCTTCACCGTCTCCTGGATCATGATGGCGAGCCCGCAGATCGGCCTCTTCAATCTTGTCCTGAAAAATACCTTCGGCATCGCCGGACCTGTCTTCAACATTTACTCGATGGGCGGGATGATCTGGGTCGAGGGCCTGCACTATTCGCCGGTCGCCTTCCTGCTGATGTCGGCGGCCTTCCGCGCCATGGACCCGTCGCTCGAGGAATCGGCGCTGATGTCCGGTGCTTCGATCTGGCAGATCCTCTTCCGGATCACGCTGAGGCTTGTCTGGCCGGCGCTGGTCGCAGCCTTCTTCATCATGTTCACGCGCTCGATCGAATCTTTCGAGGTCCCTGCGCTGCTCGGCACGCCTGTCGGCATCGAGGTCTTCACGTCGTCGATCTATGACGCGATCCGCGAATATCCGAGCAATGTCGGCCTCGCTTCGGCCTATGCGATCCTTCTTCTGGTGATTGCCTCCTTCGGCATTTATTTCCAGTCGCGACTGTCGACTAAGGGCAGCAAATATTCGACCGTCACCGGAAAGGGTTTTCGCCCGCGGCCGTTCGATCTTGGCCCGTGGCGCGTTCCTGCCGCCGTCCTGATCGTCGTCTACATGGTGCTGGTGATTATCCTGCCGTTCCTGGTGCTTCTCTGGTCGTCCCTGAACAAATATTACAGCGTGCCCTCCTGGAGCGCGATGCACCGGCTTTCCTTGAATGCCTATGTGACCGTCATCAACTATCCGGCCGTCGGCCAGGCGGTCTGGAACAGTGCGATCCTTGCCTTCAGCGCGGCGACCGGCCTGATGCTGTTGACAGCCGTGATCTCATGGATCGTCATTCGCACCAAGCTGCCGGGCCGCTGGCTGCTCGACAACCTTGCCTCGCTGCCGATGGTCTTCCCCGGTCTCGTGCTCGGCCTGTCGATCATGATTTTCTATCTTTATCTGGATATCGGCGTGTACGGCACGACCTGGATCATCCTGATCGCCTATCTCACCCGCTTCATGCCCTACGGCATCCGCTACAACACAACGTCGATGCTGCAGATCCACAAGGATCTTGAGGAATCCGCCGCCATGAGCGGTGCCTCCTGGGGCCAGAGCTTCTGGCGCATCGTCTTACCGCTCCTGAAGCCAGGCCTGGTGGCGGGCTGGATCTACATCGTAGTCGTCTCGATCCGTGAACTGTCGAGCTCGGTCCTTCTCTACAGCCCCGGCTCTGAGGTGGTCTCGGTGGTGATCTGGGAGCTCTGGCAGAACGGCCAGTATGTCGAACTCTCGGCCTTCGGCGTGATGATGATCCTGGTGTTGTTCACGATCGTCATGCTGGCCCAGTGGGTCGGCAAACGCTTCGGCGTCAAGGAGGCTTGAGGAGAAGCCTCGAGGATTGGCATGGGAGGACAAAATGCCTGAATTCATGAAGAATGTGCAGCGGCTCTGGCGCTGTGGGATGCTATTGGGAACCATTGCTGCGGCCGCCTTGGCCACTGGGGCCCACGCCCAGTCCAGCATCGACCAGATCGCCGGCTATACCGGCGCCGATCGGATGGACAAGCTGGTCGCCGCCGCAAAGCAGGAGGGCGCTCTAACGCTCTACACCGTCACCCCCGTCGAGGATGTGACCGTCATTACCAAGGCATTCGAAGCCAAGTACGGCATACCGGTGACCTTGTGGCGTGGCAGTTCCGAAGACGTCCTGCGGCGTGCCGTCGGCGAGTTGAAGGCCGGACGTCATGATGTTGATGTTATCGAGACGAACGGACCGGAACTCGAGGCGCTTCATCGTGAAAAGCTACTGCAACCGATCCAGTCGCCGCTCTTTGCGGACATCTTTCGGGATGCCGTCCCGCCTCATCACGAGTGGATCGGCAGCCGGCTGAACATCATCACCGCGGCCTACAACACGAATGCAGTCAGCGAAGCGGACCTTCCGAAGACATGGGAGGAACTGCTTGATCCGAAATGGGCCGGCAAGCTCGGCGTCGAGGCCGTTGCCTATGACTGGCTCGCGACGGCCGCCGGAACCTTTCCGTCCAAAGAAAAGGGGATGGAATTCTTCCGCAAGCTATCGCAGACCGATCATCCGGGGCTCTACAACGGCCATCCCCTGCTGACCAATCTCGTTGTTTCCAGCGAGGTGCCGCTCGGCCTGACGGTCTATCTCTACAAGGTCGCGCAAATGGAAAAGGACGGTGCTCCGATCAAGCGGTTCATGATCGGCCCGGCTATTGCCCGCATCAATGGCCTTGGCGTGGCGCGGACAGCGCCCCATCCAAATGCCGCGATCCTGTATCAGGATTTCACCCTCACTGAAGGACAGAAGATCCTGGCGGAGAGACAGTTTACGCCGACCAATATCAAGATCGCGCCGCTGCCTGAAGGCATGCAGGTCAAGGTGATCAATCCGGATGCCGCCCTTGATAACCTGGGCGATTGGCGCGGCGAATTCGAAAAGACGTTCAAGTAATTCCATCGGCGATCAAACCGAATACTCGGGAGGAGAAAATGTTGCGATCGTTTAAAATGACTTCGGCCATCCGCTTGCTTGGCGGAATGGCGCTGCTGGGAGCCGTTGCCACAGGCTCTGCTTATGCGCAGTCGAGCCTTGCTGACCTCGCCAATTACAACGGCCCCGACCGCTTGGAGAAGCTAGCGGAGGCGGCCAAGGCGGAAGGCGAGCTGACGCTCTATACGGCAACGCCGGTCGAGGACGTCGCCGCCATCACCGATGCCTTCACCGCCAAATACGGTATCAAGGTCACCACCTGGCGTGGCAGCTCGGAGGACGTGCTGCGCCGTGCCGTCACCGAGATCAAGGCCGGTCGCTATGATGCCGACATCATCGAGACGAACGGGCCGGAACTCGAGGCCCTGCATCGCGAGAAGGTTTTCGAGCCGGTCAATTCGGCCACCATGGCCGATATCTTCCCGCAGGCCGTCCCTGCCCACAAGGAGTGGGTCGGCAGCCGCCTGAACATCATCACTGCCTCCTACAACACGCAGCTCGTTTCCGACGCCGACGTGCCGAAGAGCTGGGATGATCTGCTCGATCCCAAGTGGTCCGGCAAGATCGGTCTCGAAGCCGAAGCCTATGACTGGCTGGCGACGATCGACCAGAGCTTCCCGAGCGAGCAGCAGGGTCTAGACTTCTTCCAGAAGCTGGCCAAGACCAACGGCATTTCGCTCCGCAAGGGTCATACGCTGCTGACCAACCTTGTCGTCTCCGGCGAAGTGCCGGTGTCGCTGACGAACTACCTCTACAAGGTCGACCAGATGAACAAGGACGGCGCGCCGATCCAGAAGCTGCAGCTCGGTCCCTCCGTCGCCCGCGTCAACGGCCTCGGTGTTGCCAAGACGGCGACGCATCCCGCCGCCGCGCTGCTCTTCCAGGAATTCACGCTGACCGACGGCCAGAAGATTCTCGCCGATCGCGGCTTCACGCCCGCGAATGTTAAGCTGGTGCCGCTGCCGGAAGGCCTGAACGTCCAGGTCGTCGATGGGGCGAAGATGCTGGATCAGCTTGCCAAGTGGCGCGATACCTTCAATGCGACTGTAAAATGAACGGGCAGGGCGCCCCTCGTCCGAACGTGGGGGCGCCAGCCTGATAGAAATTATCGGATCGATGATCCGACCGGCAGGGAATGTGAGGAGAATACCATGCTGAGTGTGCAGGGTCTGAGCACGGAATATGCGGATGGCAAGGGCAAGGTCGTCAAGGCCGCCCAGGACGTGTCCTTCGAGGTGCCGCAGGGCAAGCTCTTTACGCTGCTCGGTCCCTCGGGCTGCGGCAAGACCACGACCCTGCGTTCGATCGCGGGCCTCGAACGTCCCGTCAAGGGCGCGATCACCGTCGATGGCAAGCCGGTCTTCGCCGCCGGCAAGGGCATCTTCGTGGCGCCCAACCATCGCAATTTCGGCATGGTCTTCCAGAGCTACGCCATCTGGCCGCATATGAGCGTCTTCGAGAACGCCGCCTTCCCATTGCACGTCGGCAAGACGAAATTCTCCAAGAAGCAGATCGAGGAGAAAGTCGAACGCGTGCTGAAAGCCGTCGCTCTTGGCGACTACGCCGGCCGCGAAGCGACCAGGCTTTCGGGCGGTCAGCAGCAGCGCCTGGCGCTCGCCCGCGCCCTGATCATGGAGCCGCGCCTGCTGCTTCTCGACGAGCCGCTGTCGAACCTCGACGCCAAGCTGCGCGAGATGATGCGCTTCGAGCTGAAGCGGCTGCAGCGCGAGCTCAACCTGACGACGCTCTATGTCACCCACGATCAGCAGGAGGCCCTGGCGCTGTCGCACCAGATCGCTGTGATGAATGCCGGTCAGGTCGTCCAGCTCGGCACGCCGCGCGAAATCTACGAGGCGCCCGCCGCCCGCTTCGTCGCCGACTTCATCGGCTCCAGCAACTTCCTCGAAGGCAAGGTGCTCGGCCGCGGTCAGGAGAGCGGCAGCTGGGCCGTCGAGACGCCGGCCGGCAAGATCGACGTCAGCGCCGAAGAGGAGCTTGACCTCAAGGACAATCTGACGGTCGCCGTGCGCCCGGAGAACATCCACCTCGTCGAGCCGGGCAACGGCGAGAGCCTTTCCGGCAATGTCCTCGACGGCATCGTCGACAGCAAGGTCTTCCTCGGCGAATGCGTAGACTACATCGTCAATGTCGGCAAGGCGAAGCTTCTGGCGCGCGTCCATCCGAGCGTCAGGACGCCGATCGGCGGGCGGATCCTCGTCAATATCAAGCCCGCGAAAGTCAACGTTATCCTGCGCTGAATGCCAGCGCCTGTTTCCAGTGCCATATCCCAGGACAATGCCATGAGCCGCAAGCAGCTTTCTATCGCCACGACCGACTATGACCATTTCCGCGATCTGCGGCTCGGGACCGTGGTGCCCGAAGGGATCGACCTCACCTGGTCAATGCTCAGCCATCACGAGATCTTTGCCCGCTTCACCTTCAATCGCGAATGGGACGTCAGCGAGCTTTCCTTCGCCAAGTTCATGGCGCAGGTGAGCCGCCCCGACAGCGACATCATCGGCCTGCCGGTCATCTGTTCGCGGCTCTTCCGTTTCAGCTCGTTCTACGTCAACAAGGCGAGCAACATCAAAAGCGTGGCCGACCTCAAGGGCAAGCGCGTCGGCTCGCCGGAATGGGCTCATTCGGCGGCCGTCTACATGCGCGGCTGGATGCATAACGAAGGCGGCGTCAAGCTGCAGGACGTCCACTGGTATCAGGCCGGCGCCAATGCGCCGGGCCGCGAGGAGAAGGTCGATCTTGCCTTGCCGGAAGGCGTGACGCTGACGCGCGTCGCCGACAAGTCGCTGTCGGAGATGCTGGCCTCCGGCGAGATCGACTGTGCCATCATCGCCCGCCCGCCGACCTGCTTCCTCGAAGAGGACCCGCGCGTCGAACGCCTCTTCCCGAACTTCCTGGAGATCGAGGAGGATTATTACCAGGAGAGTGGCGTCTGGCCGATCATGCACATCATCGCCATGAAGAAGCATCTTCTCGACGAAAGCCCCTGGATCGCCCGCAATCTCTACAACGCCTTCGAGGAATCCAAGCGCCGCAGCCTGGAGCGGCTCTTCGATCCGGCGGTTTCGCGCTATCCGCTCGCCTGGCTGCCGACCTATGCGCGGCGCATGCGCGACATCTTCGGCAGCGATCCCTTCCCCTTCGGCATCGAGAAGAACCGCAAGACCTTCGAGCAGATGCTGCTCTACACCCACCAGCAGGGCATCGCGAGCCGCCTGATGACGCCGGACGAGATCTTCCCGGCGGGCATCATGACCAAGGTTGTCGTGTGAGGCTGCCATGAGCGAACTTGCCAGCGATCTCGCCGAACTCGTCACCGCCAATCACATCCTCGCCCGCGAGGACGTGCTCGATGCCTTCGGCCATGTCAGCCTTCGCTCGCCGCAGGCCGACGGCGAATACTTCATCTCCCGCTCGCGCAGCCCCGAGCTGGTCGTGGTCGAGGATCTGCAGCGCTACGATCTCGACTCGAAGCTTCTCGGCGACGACGAGCGACGTGGCTATATCGAACGCGTCATCCATGGCGGCATCTACAAGGCGCGGCCGGACGTCAAGGCTGTCGCGCATTTCCACTCGCCGGCGATTATGCCCTTCTGTGTCGCCGATATCGCCTGGAAACCAGTGACACATCTCGGCGCGACGATCGGTACCGGCGTCGCTCTCTGGGACAGCCAGGCGGAATTCGGCGATACCGACATGCTGGTTTCCACCGCCGATCAGGCAGCATCGCTTGCCCGGGCGCTCGCAAACAGCAATGCCGTCTTCCTGCGCGGTCACGGCGCAGTCGTCGTCGGCGGTTCGTTGCGCGAGCTCGTCATGCGCACGATCCAGCTCTGCCGCAACGGTGATGTGCTGCTGCGATCGCTGCCCTTCGGCGGCGTGACGCCGCTGACGGCGGGTGAAATCGCGCTTTCCGGCGCGAAGAACCTCGAACCGCCGGTGCTCGCCCGCGCCTGGGATTACTGGGCGACGAGGGCCGGACACTGAAGCCACGCGATCTGCGGCTGGCGATTTAGTGATTTGCAAGCCGCGGCTTTCCTGCCAGACTGAAAGCTTGCCGCCGGAATCGCGCCCGGATACCGGGGGATGGCGACCTTCACGGAACGTGGAAGACCAGAGCCCGAGACCGGAAGCGTCTTGCGGTTGTCAGCCCATGGCCGTGGAGGAGATGGCCCCTTGCGAATTCGCCAAATCGAATCCTTTGTCAGCGTCTGCGAAATCGGCAGCATCACGCAGGCCGCCGCCGCGCTGAACATCGTACAGCCGGCGCTCGGCGCACAGATCAACGCACTGGAGCAGGAGCTCGGCGTGCAGTTGCTGGAGCGCGGCCCGCGCGGCACGACGACGACGCCGGCTGGCCAGTATTTCCTCGAAGAGGCCAAGGAAATCCTCGATCGACTGGCCACCGTCCGCCGTACGATCAAGCAGTTCGACCCGGCGCAGGAAGAACACATCTCGATCGGTCTCACCTCCAGCCTCTCGGCGCTGCTCGCCGGTCCGCTGGCACAGGAGTTCGGCCGTCAGAACTGGTCCGCCAAGGTCCAGATCGTCGAGGAGATGAGCCACCTGCTCGGCGAGCGCGTCGCCCGCGGCGATCTCGATTTCGCACTCGCTTTCAATGTCGAGCCGCGCAAGGGTATCAAGCAAACGGCCGTCCTCCGGGAATCCGTCTTCTTCATCACTGGCCGAAAGTCCGAGTTCGGTCAGGAGGGACCGATCAACCTGATCGAGCTTGCCAAAGCGACCTTTGTCATTCCGACCGAGAAGGGCCAAATCATCAATCTCTTGAGACATGCGATGGAATTCTTCCACCTGCCGCTGAAGGTTGCCTACCAGATCGAATCCATGGATGCGATCAAGGGTCTGATCCTCGAAGGCAACGCCTGCGCCGTGCTGCCCTATGGCACCGTGGCGCGCGAAGTGGAAGCGGGCACGCTGATCGCCCGGCGCATAGTCAATCCGCCGCTCGTGCGCACGCTCTATCTGATCCAGCCCTCTGGCCGGCCAAAGCCCGCACATGCCGGCTCGGCGCTGCACATCATCCAGGGCTTCATCAGCCATCTAGCCAAGAACGAGGCCTTCGAGATCGTTGAGCAGGAAGTAGCGCCAGCTGTGTAAGCTATCTTGCGTGCATAACACGAAATGGTGGCTGATTTCGCCCTATGCGAGCTGGGGCTCACCGAATGCGCGGAGACGATCACGCGCTTGCCACGAGGCGGTCAACGCGAGAAAGAGAGCCCTGCTGTCGCGGTCGCAGGGCAGGCGCGCGTGTATATAGGAAACTCTCGGTCGCGGACTTTGTTCCCATTGTCCTGTCCCCCAAAAGCCCGCCAGCACACGCGGGGAACTTGGAAGTTGAAAGTTGCGAAACGAGAGGCAGGAAGAAAATCGCTGTTCCTCCAGGTCAAGCGAGCGACCTCTCTATTGGTTCCCTCACCGAGATCCACCACCGTCGCCGGCCTTCATCCCGACACGCAAGCGCTCGCGGCGGGCAGCACCTTCAGCTTCTTCCCGGCTCGAGATTGGCATCATGAAACCTTTTGATTTTTAAGCCGTTGTCGCGCTTATGTCAGACGCTGAATTAGATCAGAAATCGGTCGACGGCTCCGAGCAGCACAGTGCCGAGAGATCGCGCCAAGAGAAGGCATCGACTGACGAGGGCGCGCTGCCCCCAGAAGTCGTCGAACCCGACCCAGAGCTGACGCCCGAGGAGGCCGAGCGGGCGCGCAAGAGATATTTGCTGACGCGCTTCTGGATCAGCGCGCGCGGTTACTGGGGCCGCGGCGGGGAATGGCTCGCGTGGCCGTGCTCAATTGGGCTGCTCGCCTTAATCGTCACCAATGTCGGCTTCCAGTATGGAATCAATATCTGGAATCGCGCAATCTTTGACGCAATTGAGCAACGCAATGCCCATACCGTATATTTCCTCAGCGCCGTGTTCCTGCCCCTCGCGCTCGGAAGCGTCGCTCTTGTCGTTACACAAGTCTTTCTCCGCATGCTGATCCAGCGCCGCTGGCGTTCCTGGCTAACGACCGCGCTCATCGGGCGCTGGCTCGCCAACGGCCGTTACTATCAGTTGAATCTCATCGGCGGTGACCACAAGAACCCGGAAGCCCGCATTTCCGAGGATTTGCGGATTGCGACCGAGTCACCCGTCGACTTCATCGCTGGTGTCATTTCCGCATTTCTGTCGGCCTCGACCTTCATCGTGGTGCTCTGGACGATCGGCGGGGCCTTGACCCTGACAATTGCAGGTTCGACCGTCACTGTTCCTGGTTTCCTTGTCATTACCGCCGTTTTCTATGCGGCTATCACGTCCAGCTCGATGGCCGTCATCGGCCGCCATTTCGTCCACGTTTCCGAGGTCAAGAATCAGGCGGAAGCCGAATTTCGCTACACGCTGACGCACGTGCGGGAAAATGGCGAAAGTATTGCCTTGCTGGGCGGCGAGGAGGAGGAACGTAGCGACCTCGACAAGACGTTTACCCATGTTCTTCGCCAGTGGGCGCTCCTTTCACGCCAACACATGCGCACAACGCTCGTGTCCCAGGGGTCGAGCCTGCTTGCGCCAGTCGTACCCCTTCTCCTTTGCGCACCAAAGTATCTCGAAGGCAGCATGACGCTTGGACAGGTGATGCAGGCTGCCTCTGCCTTCGCCATCGTTCAGAGCGCGTTTGGATGGCTGGTCGACAACTATCCGCGTCTTGCCGATTGGCACGCCTGCGCTCGGCGCGTCGCTTCGCTGATGATGTCGCTCGACGGCCTGGAGCGCGCCGAACAGAGTGATGCCTTGGGGCGCATCCAGCACGGTGAAACTGAAGGCGATGCGATGCTTAGCCTCAATGATCTCTCGGTGTCGCTTGACGACGGTACCGCCGTCGTCAAGGAGACCCAGGTCACGGTCGAACCAGGCGAGCGGGTCCTCGTGGCCGGAGAGTCCGGTTCGGGCAAGAGCACGCTGGTGCGGGCCATCGCAGGCCTTTGGCCGTGGGGTGACGGCAGCGTCAACTTTCATGGCGACAGACGACTGTTCATGTTGCCGCAGCGGCCTTACATCCCCTCCGGGACGCTTCGCCGGGCGGTTGCCTATCCCGGCGCCGCCGATAGCTGGCCGCTCGATAAGATCAAAGCGGCTCTCGACAAGGTGGGACTCGACTATCTGAACGACAGGATCGAGGAAGAGGCGCCATGGGACCAGACGCTGTCGGGTGGTGAAAAACAGAGGCTCGCGTTTGCGCGCCTCCTGCTACACAGTCCGGATACGATCGTGCTGGATGAGGCAACGTCGGCACTCGATGAGAAAAGCCAGGACAAGATGATGGAGATGATCATCCATGAATTGCCGCAGATCACGATCATAAGCGTAGCGCATCGAGCTGAGCTGGAAGCCTTCCACAGTCGCAAAATTACATTGGAACGGCGGGAGGGCGGCGCAAAGCTTGTCAGTGATATTGATCTTCTCCAGCGCAAGAGAAAGCGGAATTTGCTTTCGCGCCTTGTCGAAAACCGGCACTCCCGGCCGAAAGGCAGTACGACGCCCGGATAGCAAGGGCAGGGATCATTCCAAGATAAGCTCGCTGAGCGGGAACTCGCGTCTGTGACCCGATATGACAAGGATGCCTTGTGGCACCAGTTCAACTTGACGGCATCCCGAAACCTCATTTTGCCGACATGGCCGTTGAGTGCGGCGTGGTGGAGCGGCCAGGTTATCTTCGGTGCAACAAGTTGGCCGAAGCCGTAGATCGCTCAACGCGCAGGCCAACGGCCCGCCCATGCCTGCACTGATCCTTACCGGTTGCCGCATCGACGCTTCGGGAACACTTGGCGGTGAAGCCCGTTACTTCCTCATCCACAATAGGAGGAAATACAATGGATTGGAATCGCGTCGAAGGAAACTGGAAGCAGATGAAAGGCAAGGTCAAGGAGCAGTGGGGCAAGCTTACGAATGACGACCTTGATCAGATCGCCGGTAAGCGCGAACAACTGGAGGGCAAGATCCAGGAGCGCTACGGCATCGAACGCGACCGAGTTCGCCGCGACATCGATGAGTGGTACGGAAACCAGACCTGGCACTAGATTTTAGCGGGCCCCGGGCTTCCGGGCCTTTTCTTTCTGAACTCTCCAGTTCTTTGCCAACGCCTCGACCGTTTTCGCCTCGTTTGGCGAGCGCGAGTTGCCGACGGCAATCGACGGTGAAGCCCGGCCATGCCGACCAAGGGCCCAGCCCGATGCGATGACCGTCCGAGAGGGGCTAGGCTGTACCGGACTTCAACGATCTCCGTTATCCGAATTCTGCATACAGCGTCGGCGCGTCTACTCGCGCTACGCCCGCAATCGGTCGGATGTCGGCGTCGCCACGGTGTTCGGCTTCCTCGGCGTGCCTGCTCGTGTTGGTCACGATCCTGTCCTACGGCGTGCTGTTGCGCCCTGATCTCGCCCCCCTTCGCAATCCTTCGATGGCGGGCGTGCTGCAGGCCGTGGTTGGCCGGTGGGGCGACGTCTTCGTCAGCATCGGCCTGCTGATTTCGGTCGCTGGGGCATATCTCACGTGGGTGCTCCTCGCGGCTGCAATCCTCTATTCCGCCTCGAACTACGACACCATGCCGCGCTTTCTTTCCCACGAAAACAAGAACGGCGTTCCTTCGATGGCCCTGTGGCTTACCAAGTCGTCCAGATCTTTCTCGTGTTGACGCTGTTTGCAGAATACGCTTTCCATCTGGCGCTTGAGTTGACGAGCTCGATGATCCTGGTCCCCTATATCCTGGTCGCGGCCTACGGGCTCCACCTGGCCCTGACCGGTGAAACTTACGATCGCGACCCTGAGGGACACACGGGCGATCTTCTGCGGGCATCCATCGCCGTGCTGACGACTGCCACGGCGCTGATCTAGGCTTTCACTGGCTACCGCGATGCAAAAAGCGGATCACAACGTCGTGCCGTTGCCCGGACGAGCACCCAAAGGCTGTGCCTGTCCAGCAGGCCGCACCTGGACTCGCCAAGGACACCGGCGCGTCGCCAGCATGTTGTCTACGGCGTGTGTACATTCAGGATTTACCGGCGTCCGGAATGACAATGGTTGTATTCCTCATTCAGGAAGCTCAGGCCGTGCTCAAAGGTGGCGCATCAACGGATGACCTATGTTAAAAGGTGAGATAGGTCATCCGGGAACAGTTCTCACGTTTCGTCCGGAGGACCAATGGACGCTGCTATACTCATGACCGTAGATCATTGTTATCAATCGATCGCCGGGCGCCTGCCGGTTTAATCCACACCCTCAGGCCATGTGCAGCGCCCTACATAAAGTTCGTCCACTCCGGGCGGATTTCTGGATGTATTTGACATAGCGATTTCGATTTGGTGCGAGCGACGGGGATCGAACCCGTATACCTTGCGGTGAGGGATTTTAAGTCCCTTGCGTCTACCAGTTTCGCCACGCTCGCGCAGGCATCTCCTTCAACGACTGAGGCGATTCAGTCAAGAGCGACGCGGCTCCTCATGTTTGCGCGGGACGCGCTGCAATACGGACCCGATTCAAAAGGCAACCGGCAAACACGCCGGCGGATGCGCCGACAATCTTGACCGCGGCGTCGTGGAAGCGCGCATGGCGCGTCGGCGACAGGTATTGCAGATACTCGACTGCCAAGGCGCCGGCGGCCAGGAGAAGCGCGACCGCGATCCAATGCCGCGGATAGGCGAGCGCGAACATGAAGCCGGCCAACGAATAAGCCAGAGCGCGGTCGAGATTGACTGACGTGACCGTATGCGGGCGCAACCCGATCGGCGACAGGGTGACGAAAATAATGGCCGCGAAAAGCAGCCAGGCAATCGGTCTTGCAAATTTGCTTGAGATCATCCGGGCGATGTAGCCGCATTGCGAGCGAATTGATAGCGCACAATCGCGTTATTGCGCGAACGGCGGCAGCCGATACAAAAGATGACTTCGCAAGTGGAGAATATTGGCGGATATGGGCTTTTTCCCGTTGCGCGCTTATGCCATAGCGGGGGTCGGTAACAGCAATGGACGAACGATTGTGACCAGACAGGATGTCGAGAGCGCCGAGGCGGCCATGCGCAGCCTATTTCCAGCAACGCCACTGCAGCTGAACGAGCACCTGTCGGCGCGCTATGGCGCCGACATCTGGCTGAAGCGCGAAGACCTTTCACCCGTGCGTTCCTACAAGATTCGCGGCGCCTTCAATTTCTTCCGCAAGGCGATCGCCGAGGGTGCTGGCGGCAAGACCTTCGTCTGCGCCTCGGCCGGCAATCATGCCCAGGGCTTTGCCTTCGTCTGCCGCTATTTCGGCGTGCCTGGCGTTGTCTTCATGCCGGTGACAACGCCGCAGCAGAAGATCGACAAGACGCGCATCTTTGGCGCGGAGTTCATCACCATCAAGCTGACGGGCGACTTCTTCGATCAATGCTACAAGGCCGCCCGCGATCACGTCGAGGCGATCGACGGCGTCATGGTGCCGCCGTTCGACCATCCGGATATCATCGAAGGCCAGGCGACGGTTGCCGCGGAAATCCTGCAGCAACTGCCCGAAGGGACCACACCTGATATGGTCGTCATGCCGGTCGGTGGCGGCGGACTGGCGGCTGGCATCACTCGTTATCTCGATGATTTTGTGCCAAAATCCGGCTTCATCTTCACGGAGCCGGCCGGCGCGCCGAGCCTGAAGCGAAGCATCGAAGCAAGGCAGGTGGTGACGCTCGCGAAGGTTGACAATTTCGTCGACGGTGCGGCCGTTGCGCGGATCGGGGATCTGAACTTCGCCGCCCTGGAAGGCTTTCCCACCGAGCAGGTCATGCTGATGCCGGAAAACGCCATTTGCGTGACCATCGGCGAGATGCTGAACGTAGAGGGAGTCGTCCTCGAACCGGCGGGAGCACTATCGCTGACCGCAATTGCCGCGATGGATCCGGAAGTGCTGAGAGGCAAGACCGTCATCGCCGTTGTCTCCGGGGGCAACTTCGATTTCGAACGCCTTCCCGATGTCAAGGAGCGCGCAATGCGCTATGCCGGATTGAAGAAGTACTTCATCCTGCGGATGCCTCAGCGACCCGGCGCCTTGCGCGACTTTCTGAACCTGCTTGGCCCCGACGACGACATCGCCCGTTTCGAGTATCTCAAGAAGACGGCTCGCAATTTCGGCTCGGTATTGATCGGTATTGAGACCAAGGCGCCCGAGAATTTCGCGCAGCTCATCGCGAACTTCGAGAATGCGGCCATCGGCTTCGAGGACATCACCGAAAACGAGATCCTCGCAAACCTCATCATTTAACTTTTCCGGCACGCGCTGCCATGATAAGGCGAAATATGGCTTCGATCTTCTCCAGTATTTTCTCAATGTTTTCAGGCGGCGGCAAATCGCCTGACGCGCCGGTTGGCGTCTCTTCCGAGCCGCAGCTCTATGGGGACTGCACGATCTATGCCGAGCCGCAAAAGGAAGGCGGCCAGTACCGCCTTGCCGGCCGGATCGAGAAAACTGTCGGGGACGAGGTCCTCGTACGCAATTTCATTCGCGCCGACATGTTCGGATCTTCGGATGATGCGATCGAGTGCACGGTGCGCAAGGCGCAGCAGATCATCGACCAGAACGGGCCGTCATTGTTCAACGACGGCGCAAAAGTTCGCCAGGTCTGATTCGCTTTCCGCGGCGTCGGTAGGACGATACTAATACTCACGCAATCTTAAAGGATTACGAGGAATCTTGGTGTCCGCAGCCTTGCAGGACAGCCACGTGCCTTACGACAAACACAGACCACCGCTCATGTTCGCCGCCATTAATTGCTGGTGTGGTGGACCGCCTCTGGATGCGCGCTGGCTGGTGAGAGGGGCAGCTGATGGAAGCCTTTAACCTGCTGCTGTTTGCCATTGCCGCCGTTGGCTATTTCACGCTCATGGTGACGTTACTGCACTTCCGCCAGCGCCTCGGCCTGGGCATGTTTCTCACTGCCCTCGGTGTCATGCACTTCATGGAAACCTACCTGGCGGCAGTCTTTTATGTCGCGCTGCCGTTCGGCATTGCGTCGCCCGGTTCGTCGGTATTCTTCACTGGCAAGCTGATGATGATTCTCATGCTGTATCGGCAAGAGGACGCTGCTACCGTTCGCCAACCGATCTACGGCCTGTTTGTCGGCAATATCCTGACGGTCGCAGTAGCGTGGCTGATGCAACTGCATACGCCGATCGAGCTCCCTCGGGGCGACAGCGCGAACTTCGATTTCCTCAAGGAAATGGGATGGCTCATGGTTTGGGGGACGACGCTCCTCTATCTCGATTCCATCGGCATTATCCTGCTGTACGAGCGCCTCGGTCGCTTCCTGAAGCACTGGATCATCGTGCGCTTTATGATCTGCGGCTTCGTCATCCTCACATTCGATCAGATCGGGTTCTTCGGTGCGCTCCACTACTTCCTCGAGATTCCTGCCTCTGCCTTCTGGGACGGATGGAAGGGCAAGATGTTTGCCGTCTGCATCTATGCGTTGCTCTTCGCCGTCTACGAAGTTTGGATACGGCGCGAAGGCATTCCCGCGAGCGTGCGGCCGATCAGTGATGTCTTCAGTGACCTGACCTTCCGGGAGCGTTACAACGATCTGCTTGATCGTACCGGCAGGGACGTGCTGACGGGGGTCTACGATCGCGCGCGAATGGAGATGGAAGCGCCGGTCATGGTTCGTGAAGCACTGCGGCAGGGACACTCCGCCACTGTCATCATTCTGGACGCGGACCATTTCAAGGAGGTCAACGACCGCTTCGGGCATCTGCAGGGAGATGAGGTGTTGAAGGCGATCACGCTTCGTCTCGGCAGCATTTTGCGATCGGCCGACCGTGTCTTCCGTTTTGGCGGTGAGGAATTCGTCGCGGTCTGCCCGGCAACCGACCATGCCGAGGGAATGGGGCTGGCCGAACGCTTGCGCTGGACGATCGCGAATAGCGTCAAGACGCCGGATGGCGAGCCCGTGACCGTCAGTATCGGCGTGGCGACAGCCGATACTGACGGCGCGAGCTTCACAACGGTTCTTTCGGCCGCCGACCAGAGGCTCTACCAGGCGAAGAAAAGCGGCCGCAATTGTGTGGTCGGCAAGTCCGGACTCGAGAAGTTCGATTAGCCGATCGATGCGCGGAATATTTTGGCGCCGGACGGGGCGCTCGTCGCGCCGCCATCGACCACAATTTCAATCCCTGTGACGTTGGTCGAATCGCTTGACGCGAAATAGAGCGCGGCCTTGGCAATTTCCTCCGCTTCGCTCATTCGGCCGAGCGGGCTCATTCCGCCCAGCCGGGCTTCAAGCGCCGACATTGCATCCGCCGTCGACGCCACCGGTTGCCAGATCGGTGTCTTGGTGCCGCCTGGCGTGACCTGGTTGACGCGGATGCCGCGCGGCGCAAGCTCGGAAGCCATATTGCGGGTCATGGCACGTACCGCACCCTTCGTCGCTGCATAGGCTGAATAGCCGGGCGCACCAAGCACCGCATGAACCGAGCCGTTTAGGATGACCGAGCTGCCGTCGTTCAGATGCGGCAATGCCGACTGGACCGTAAAGAAGACGGAGGTCAGGTTCGTGCTGATGATCGTGTTAAATTGCTCCAGCGACGTTCCACCAAGGGGAGTCGCACCGCCAATCCCGGCGTTTGCAAAGAGCACGTCAAATTTGCCGAACTTGGCGGCGGCTTCCGCAAAGGCCCGTTCCGTGGCCGCGACGTCCGTTACATCAAGCCTCAGCGCAAGCACGTTGCTGCCGAACGCCTTCTCGGCGGCGGCGAGTGTCTCGGTATTCCGGCCGGTGATGATCACCTTCGCCCCTTCGTCGAGGAAGACCTTGGCAGTTGCAAGACCGATGCCGCTATTTCCGCCCGTGATGAGGGCGACCTTGTTCTGCAGACGCATTGCATGACTCCTCTTGGAAAATTGCGCTATCTGGATTACGATATGAATCCAGAAGGATTATGATCGTAATCTAAATCTGTCAACCGGTGTGGGGAGAGATTTTTATGGGCCACTCACAGCAGGACAAGCGCAAGACACACGAGCGGATCGTCGTAATTGCATCGAAGCGTCTGCGTGAGAAGGGGCTGGATGGCGTCGGCGTCGCGGATCTGATGAAGGAGGCGGGGCTGACCGTCGGTGGCTTCTACAAGCATTTTGCGTCCCGAGACGAACTGGTGGCCGAGGCAATGCAATCGGCCTTCGGCGCCTGGTCGGCGAAGGTTCGGTCGGAGGGGCGGACTCCAGAGGACATTCCGTTGCAGGAGTATGCGGCGATCTACCTGAGCGGAAAACACCGGGACGATACAGCCGGCGGGTGTCCCTTTGCGGCCCTGACGGCCGATCTGGCCCGCAGTGGCGAGAGGTGCCGATCGCTTGCGACAGATCAGCTGAAGACGAGCGTAAACAGCATGCAGGCGCGCATTGACGCCACCGATGAGGCAGAGGCTCGCAGCAAGGCGATCATCATGTCCTGTCTCATGAGTGGAGCGCTGGGCCTTGCACGGATATCGAACGATGAAGCCTTTGGCGACGAGATCCTCGACACCGTGAAGGCCTTCGTGAACGAGTTCGGCACAAAATGAAAACGGCCGGTGAGAACCGGCCGTTTCAACATCGATTTCGACACCGATTAGGCGGCGAGGGCGATTTCCTCAGCGCGGGCCTTGGCAGCGCCAATTGCCTTCTCGGCAGCTTCCGGACCAAAGGCGAGGCCTTCGACGTAGATCGTTTCGACGTCGGTGATACCGAGGAAGCCGAGGACCGACTTCAGGTACGGTACAGCGTGGTTCATGCCTGCTGCCGGGCCCTGCGAATAGACGCCACCGGAAGCAAGAACGACGTAGACCTTCTTGCCGGTGGCAAGACCAACCGGGCCGCTTTCGGTGTACTTGAAGGTAAGGCCGGCGCGGGCGACGTTGTCGATCCAAGTCTTCAGCGACGAGTAGATGTTGAAGTTGATGAGACCCGTACCGATGACAACCGTATCGGCTGCGAGCAGTTCGGCGACGAGTTCGTCCGACGTCTGCACGGCGGCGGCTTCCTCAACGGTGCGATCATCGGCAGGCTTGCGGATGGCTGCGGTGAAGAGATCATCGATGTGCGGCAGCGGATTTACACCTAGGTCGCGACGAACGACGGCGCTGCCCGGCTGCTGAGCCTTGATCTTTTCGGCAAGGTCAGCGGCGATCGTGGTCGAAAGAGAGTCTACACGCGGGCTGGAAGTCAAAAGCAGAATGGAAGGCATGATTGAATTTCCTCTCGAATTTGCGTTCGCGGCCGTTCTTGGGAGCTTCGAGCCGCTGTTTCGAAGCTGAAAATAGGACTGGCCGACTATCGAAAAAACTGTGATAATGTCGATCAAAATCATCGATAGATTGGATGGAAGATGCTTCCGAACCCCACACTCGACCAGTTGCAAGTGTTCCTTACCGTTGCGGAAATGGGCAGCTTTTCGGCTGCTTCGCGCACGCTAAATCGCGCTCAATCGGTCATCAGCTACACGATCGCCAACCTCGAGGCGCAGCTGGAGGTGCCCCTTTTCGAGCGTTCGGGTGCGAGGCAACCGAAGCTGACGGAGGCGGGCAGGGCACTCCTCGAAGACGCACGGCGACTCGTCTCGGATCTCGAGGTGATGCGCGCCCGCGTAAAGGGGCTGAAGGAAGGGTTGGAGGCCGAGGTCTCCGTCGCGATCAGTGTCATGGTGCCGTCAAAGGCGATGGTTGAGGTCCTGCGCGAGTTTCGCAACGAGTTCCCGTCCGTCGGGCTCAATCTGGCGGTCGGTGAACTCGGCGTGGTGATGGATCTCGTCTCAAACGGCAAGGCGACGATCGGGATCGGCGGCGCCATCCTGCAGCAGCATGATTCGCTTGTGACCGAGCGCATCGGCCATTCCTTCATGGTGCCGGTTGCGTCGAGCGCTCATCCTTTGGCGCGGTTGGGCCGGCCGTTGACGCTGGCCGATGTCCGCGACGAGACGCAGCTTGTTGTCACCGACCCTTCGGGATTGACCAAAGGTCGCGACTTCAATGTGCTTTCCTACAAGACGTGGCGCGTTAGTGATATCGCGACGAAGCACTCTCTTATTCGCGGGGGTCTCGGCTGGGGTGGTCTTCCGGCGTCGCTTATTCGAGACGAGTTGAGAAGCGGAGCGCTTGTACACCTGGATCTCCAGGCCTACGAGCAAGGCGAGTATCCAATTTATGCGATGCGACGAATCTCAACCCCGCCCGGACCGGCTGCCACCTGGATGGTTGACGCCTTTCGGTCCAGGCTTTCGCAATGCCCAAGCCATGCCGACTTCACCGCCGAGGTGGCGGAGTATGCAGCGCGCGATCTCTCCCTAGCGGCGGAATAGGCGAGGCGCAAGGGCCTCGCCGGGAGCTGAACGCCTAGAGAACCAGACGGAATTTGGCGAATCCATCGGTGCCTTCACCTGCGTCCTCGATCTTCACGCTTTTCACGTCAGCGAGGAACTGCTTGGCCTTCGGACCGCTCTGGAAGACGGCCGTCGTTCCCGGCAACGGTTTGAAGGTCCAGTTGCCGTCGGCCGACGGATTGATTGTGCGCTCTTCATGGACGAAGCGGACGATAACGTCACGATTGGTGTCCGGCGCCTGGAAGACGACCTTGTCGGCGGCGATTTCCGGAAACTTGCCGCCGCCGCCGGCGCGGTAGTTGTTGGTGACGACGACAAATTTCTGCTTGAGATCAATAGGCTTGCCGTCGAACTGCAGATTCTGGATGCGGTTCGCATCGGCATTGATCAACTTGCCGTCATCATCGAACCTGCGCGGTTGCGACAGGTCTATCTGGTAGGTGACGCCATCGATCACATCGAAGTTGTAGGATGGGAAGGCACTGTTCAGCAGGTCCGTGTCCTTCGATCCCGGTTTCACCTCGTTGAACATGGCGGCTGACATTTCCAGCCAATTCTTCACCTGTTCGCCAGTGATGGCGACCGCCTGAACCGTGTTGGGGTACAGGTAGAGATCAGCGACGTTCTTGATCGCGATATCGCCGGCGGGCACGTCGGTATAGTAGTCCGCGCCGCCGCGACCGCCGGCCTTGAACGGCGCTGCGGCCGACAGCACGGGCAGGTCCTTGTATTCGGTGTCGGCAAGCATCTGCTTGATGTACCAGGTCTGTGCCTGGCTAACGATCTGGACGGATGGGTCGTCGGCAACGAGCGCGAAATAGGAATAGAGCGGGGCCGATGTCTTGCCGACCGGAGTGCGCACGTAGGCAAGGGTGGCCTCATGCTCAGCCTTCGCAGCTTCGATGACGTCCTTTTTGTCGGCGACGTCGGCGATGACTTTCTTCTTATCATCGCGGTGGTAGATCGGCCGCGCTTCCGAGGTGAAGTCGACAATTCTCCAACCTTTGCCGTCCTTTTCCAGCAGGAGGTCAATGAGGCCGAGATGGGAGCCCCAGAAGCCCGCCATCACAGCAGGCTTGCCATGCAACGTGCCTTTCACCGGATCGGCATTCTGAATGCCATCCCAGGTCTTGGGACCGGGGAAGACGAGGTGCTGGTGCCCGGTAAAGATCGCGTCGATTCCATCGACCGCGGCAAGATGCAGCGATGCGTTCTCCATCTTCTCGGAGGGGGCCGCGCCGTCGATGCCGGAATGAGAGAGCGCGATCACGATATCCGCGCCTTCCTGCTTCATGACCGGCACCCAGGCCTTGGCCGCCTCGACGATGTCGCGCGTCTGCGCCTTGCCTTCGAGGTTCTTGATATCCCACAGCATGATTTGCGGCGGCACAAAACCGATGAAGCCGATCTTGATAGGGCTCTCGTTGCCGGCGCCGTCCTTGATTGTCTTCTCGACGATGAGATAGGGCTTGAAAAACAGCTCGTCCTTGGTCGGATCGGACGCGAGCTGGCCTTTGGTCAGGTTTGCGCAGACGAACGGGAAATTTGCCCCGTTCAGCACCTTGAACATGAAATCGAGGCCGTAGTTGAATTCATGGTTCCCGAGCGTGCCGACCGTGTAGCCGAGCGTGTTCATCGCCTTGATAACGGGATGTAGGTCACCGTCCTTCATCCCGCGTTGGTAGGCCATGTAGTCGCCCATCGGGTTGCCCTGCAGCACGTCGCCATTGTCGATCAGCAGCGAGTTGGCAGCTTCCGCCCGGATGTTGTCGATGATCGTCGCGGTGCGCGCCAGGCCCATCGTGTCGTTCGGCTTGTCGGAATAGTAGTCGTAGGGAAAGACGTTGACGTGAATGTCGGTCGTTTCCATCAGGCGAAGATGCGCCTGATTGGCGGCTGCGCGCGCGCTGAAAGGATGAAGAAGGATGAGCGCTGACGTGGCGGCCAGGCCGCCAAGCAACGAGCGGCGGGTCACTGGTGGCAGATCCAGAATGGAAGACATGAAAACTCCTTCGAAAATCACGCGTCGCCCAGCCATGGCGAGACTAGGGTGATTTGCGAAGGAGTAAACCCTGAAAATGACAGGGAATTATCGCGAGAGGACTGGCTTTACTTCCTTGTGGAAGAACCGGAAGTATGAGGCCACCTGCGCACGGGCATTGGAGTTCGGGTCGAACTGAATTCCGAGGCGACCATTATGGCTCCAGCGGATGATGCCGTGAAGCGTGCCGAGGTCTTCGGCGATGATTTGCACGCGGCTGCCGGCCGCGGCGTGGATCGGCGACCGGATCTCGACGGCAACGCCAGTAACCGACATATCGAGGATGCGAGCATCAACTTCTTTGGTGAGATAGCGGACCTTGCCGAATACACGGCAGGACCGCCGCTCGGCCTTTCGGGCAATGATATTCAGATTACGCTGCATGTTACGCTCCACCAGAACATGTAAGTGAAATCTACTGGAGGAACATTAAGAATGCTCTAATTGATCGATCTAGAATTGCGGAGAGCCCCGCTGCAAACGTCCTCTGCGCGCAACGACGTGTTCGCGCCACACGGTGAAAATGCCTGCCGCCACGACGATGGCGGAGCCAACGATCATGGTGAGGCTCAGCTTCTCGCTGTAGATCACCACGCCGATGATCGATGCATAGACGAGTTGCAGATATGTCAGCGGCTGCACGGCGGCAGCATCCAGCATATCGTAGGCCCGGATGAGAAAATAATGGCTCGAGATGCTGGTCAGACAGACAAGCGTCATCCAGCCCCAGTCCCACCCCGACATCCAGGTCCAATAGAAAGGGCCGACAAGCGTCATGGCGATGCCGCCGACGACACCCGTATAGAAGAAGCTCGTCATCGCCGAGTCGTCCCGACTGACAAGCCGCGTAGCGATGACGTAAAATGCGAATAGGAAGCATGAGAAGACAGCAAGCAGCAGCTTGACGTCGAAAAACTCGCCTTCCGGCTTCAGGATCAACAGCACCCCGACCAGACCCGCACCAATTGCCGTCCAGCGGCGCCAGCCCACCCGTTCGCCAAGGATCGGCATCGAGAGCAGCGCAATCAGAATCGGGGTTGCGGAAAAGATTGCCTGCGAGTGGGCTAGGCCGATCAGGGCGAAGCAATTGATGACAACGACAACCTGAGAGGCCAGCAAAACGCCCCTGAAGACCTGCAGGAGCGGCCTCTTTGTCTTGGCTGTCTGCTTGAGGCCACCCCTCATCTTGCAAGCAAGCGCAATGGTGAATGCGGCAAAGGCCCAGTAGCGGATCATGGTGATGAAGACGGGCGGATAGGCGGAGGCCAGGTGCTTCGAGATGCCGTCCTGCAGCGAGAAGATGGTGATCGCCAGCAGGACGAAAATATAGCCTTGGGTTTTGGATTTCATGCGTACGGGGTCTTATTGTGGGGGGATCAGGCAGAGGACGACGAAGCCGCTGCTCCGATTCTGCGACATTCTGCCGATTTCAGCTCTCTGTCAAAGCCCGACATTTGGCCTGTCGATGACTTCACGCAGGGCGAAGCTGGAGTTGATCTTTACGACATGCGGAAGCGCTGAGAGCCAGTCGCGATGGATGCGCTCGTAGTCCTCGAGGTCGCGCGCGGCGACGCGGAGAATGTAATCGTATTCGCCCGACATCAGATAACAAACCAAAACGTTCGGACAGCGTTTCACCGCGGCTTCGAATTCGGAGAGCGTCTTCGCAAATTGGCCCGACAGGGAGATGTGCACGATCGCGATCATCTTGTAGTCGAGCGCCTTGTGAGAGACGTGGGCGTGGTAGCCACGGATGACGCCGCGCTTCTCCAGTATATCAAGCCGCCGAGAGCAAGCCGATGGCGACAGTCCAACCTTGGCTGCAAGGTCGGCATTGGTAATGCGGGCGTCGGACTGAAGCGTCTTCAGAATCGCAAGATCGATGGCGTCGGGTTCTGACATTCGAAGAACTTTCGATTATTTGCTCTAATTCGCAATATTCTTCGAAAATCACCCGCTGCGCAAACCTTCTTTGCAAGGACATTTCGCGGGTGTGGTGGTTGGATTTCCCGGTCAAAAACACTCCGCGAAGCGGACATAATGAGAGAGGAACGCTCAATGCGTGTCGGTTGCCCGAAGGAAATCAAGAATCATGAATATCGTGTCGGACTGACACCTGCATCCGTTCGTGAATATGTCGCCCATGGCCACGAGGTCTGGGTTGAGACCAAGGCGGGCGCCGGCATCGGTGCTGATGACGCGGCCTATGCGGCCGCTGGCGCAAAGATTGCCGCCTCGGCCAAGGAAATCTTCGAGAAGTGCGATATGATCGTCAAGGTCAAGGAGCCGCAACCCTCCGAGTGGGCGCAGCTTCGCGATGGCCAGATTCTCTACACCTATCTTCACCTCGCGCCCGACCCGGAACAGACCAAGGGTCTCCTTGCGTCCGGCGTCACCGCTGTTGCCTATGAGACGGTAACGGACGATCGGGGCGGTCTGCCCCTCCTTGCGCCGATGTCCGAGGTGGCCGGACGCCTGTCTATCCAGGCTGGCGCGACCGCCCTGCAGAAGGCCAATGGCGGGCTGGGTATCTTGCTCGGCGGCGTTCCCGGCGTGCTGCCGGCGAAGGTCGCTATTATTGGTGGCGGCGTCGTCGGCCTGCATGCCGCCAGGATGGCCGCGGGCCTCGGCGCCGATGTCAGCATCCTCGACAAGTCACTGCCGCGTCTCCGCCAGCTTGACGATATCTTCGTCGGTCGCGTCCATACGCGCTATTCCAGCATTCAGGCTCTGGAAGAAGAAGTTTTCGCGGCAGACCTCGTCATTGGGGCCGTGCTCATTCCGGGCGCCGCCGCGCCGAAGCTTGTGACCCGCGAAATGCTGTCGGGGATGAAGCGAGGCTCTGTCATCGTCGACGTTGCCATCGACCAGGGCGGCTGCTTCGAGACGTCGCATGCAACGACCCATTCCGAACCGACCTACGTTGTCGATGACGTGGTGCACTACTGCGTCGCCAACATGCCAGGCGCCGTGCCGGTCACCTCGGCACATGCCCTGAACAATGCAACGCTGGTTTATGGTCTGGCGCTGGCCGATCGCGGCCTGCGTGCGATTGCAGAAGATCGTCACCTCAGGAACGGTCTCAATATCCACAAGGGACGCGTCACCAATAAGCCGGTGGCCGAAGCGCTGGGCTACGAAGCCTATGCTCCGGAAAGCGTACTAAACGTGGCGTAATTCCCATCACGTTACGTGAGGCAGGCTGGTCGCATTCTCCTGCGACCAGCCATCATCTGTCTATACGGCATTGATAGCAGTTATTGCGTGCCGACCGCACATGCACGTAGGCAATCTCAGGCCGCTCGAGGAGCTGGGTGGCATAGGAGCGGATATCGGGTGTCAGAGTTACCGCGCCTGTGCCGTACACGATTCGGTTATCGGCATTGTAACCGCGCACGATGAAATCCGGGCTGGTCAGAACCGGCGGCAGGACCTCTTCTGCGGCATAGCGCTCGCAGGGCTCCTTGTGAAGAAAGACCGGACCGGTCTCAGCATAGGGCTGAAGCTCCGGAAACGGCCGGTAGGCGAAGACCAGCAATTCCTCGCCGGCATCGATATTCTTCAGGCAATGACGGCAGGGATGGCCAGGCCCGTCGGAGACCATCGTCTCGGGCAAGAAACCGTAGGCGTCTGTACCGCCGTTCCAGAGATTCTCCGCGTTGGCGGTGGGCATGGCGGAAAAGCGGATGTCGGTCATGGCGGATCTCCTTGATGATTGCCAAGAGATGCGCCTTTATCGGGGTAGAAACCACCCGATTCCTGCCAGAGCCCTCGAGGGCTCCAGCTCCTGGCCGACTCACCAGTCCTTCTTGCTCAACTCCAGAAGTTCCTTGTCGCTGAGCGGCCGGACGATGCCCGAACCGGTGGAGACCGGTGAAAAGCCGAACATCTGGTAGAGCTGCAAAGCGCGCGGGTGATCAAGATCGTTGGTCGTCGTCGTCACCCGCTTCGGATTGAGCGTCCAGATCGCGTAGAGCGCCTGCAGCAGGAACCACTTTCCGATCCCCAGACCAAGCGCATGCTCGAACAGCCCGAAGTGGCTGAGCTCGATCGTGTCCTCATCCTCGACGAAGTACTCGTAGAAGCCAGCAGGCGCGCCGTTGACGTAGAGCACGCTGATATTGTTGCGTTTGTCGTGCAGCGACCTGGCCAAATCCTCGTCAAGCATCCGCAGCCGGTCCACCCACTGCCACCTGGCACCGACCTGACGGTAGAGATAGCGATAGAATGGCAGCGGAATGTCGGGAGCCCGCATGATCGCCGTCTGGATGTTGATCGGCACCGGAAGGCTTGCCTTCGGCGGTGCCGTCATTTCCAGGCGCGTAATATGGGCTTTTAGGGAAGAGGGGGGCTTCACCATCGTGTCAGGCTTTGACCGGTTCCGGCGGACCGGTGACAACAGGCGTGTCGTCCCGGCCACCCCATTCGCTCCAGGAACCGTCGTAGAGCTTGTTGTCGGTATGGCCGAGGGATTCCAGCGCCAGCGTGATGATGGCCGCGGTGATGCCCGAACCGCAGGACGTGACCACGGGCTTCGACAGGTCTACGCCCGCGTCCTCAATCGTCTGCTTGAGTTCCGGCAGGGATTTGAAGCGGCCCTGGGTGGCGAAGACACCCGATGGCAGGTTTCGCGCGCCCGGCATGTGACCGGAGCGCATGCCAGCGCGCGGCTCAGGCTCGACCGCTGCAAAGCGGCCCGCGCTCCTGGCATCCGCTATCTGCAGCGCGCCGCGTGCAACGATCTCCCGCATGGCATCGAGATTGACGACCCGCGAGGCGTCATAGGTGGGCTTGAAAACCTTTGGCTCGTGGCGCGGAACGGTTGCCTCAAGCGGCCGGCCCTCCGCTTTCCATCCGTCCAGTCCGCCATCAAGTACGTAAACATTCCGTGCGCCCATCACGCGAAACAGCCACCACACACGCGGCGATGCGAACATCCCGATGCCATCATAGACGACGATATGATCGTTTTCCCCGATGCCGAGCTTGCCGACTTCGGTTGCGAAAAACTCTGGCGAGGGGATCGTGTGCGGCAGCAGTACGGAATGATCCGCGATCTTGTCCTGATCGAAGCGGATAGCGCCCGGGACATGGCCGGCGGCGTATTCGGCGTCGGCATCGCGCTTCTGCGCCGGCAGATAGAAGGACGCATCCAGGACGCGCAAATCCGGCTTGCCCAATTCCGCCTGCAGCCAATCGGCCGAAACGACGAAACGGCTCTTTTCTTCGCTCATTCTGCTCTCCCTGGGGCTTCAGGCTTCGTCGCCGGGAGCGCCGAAGCGAATACGGAAGCGACGGTTTTCCTTGCCCTTCTTTTCGATCTTGGCAATGTGAATCTGACCGACTTCCTGAGTTTCGGACACATGTGTGCCGCCGCAGGGCTGGCTGTCAATCGCAGAGTTTTCGCCGATGCAGACAAGGCTGACCCGACCGAGCCCGATCGGCGGACGGACGTTCTTGGATTTGACGATACCAGGGTTGGCAGCAAGCTCCTCGTCGGTGATCCACTGCAGGTAGACCGGATAGTTCTGCCGCACCAGTTCCATGAGTTTTTCGGTGACGTCGTCCTTGTCGATCGTCTCGGTCATATCGAAGTCGACACGGCTCTCATCCTCGCCGACAGCTGCACCCGTGATCGGATAGGAGCAGACGACGGAGAGCAGGTGACAGGCGGTGTGCATCCGCATAAGCTTGTAGCGGCGCGGCCAGTCGACATGCAGTACCAGCTTCTCGCCGACGGCCGGCTGTTCCTGGCCCTCGAGCGGCACATGCACGACGATGTCCTTGGTCGCTCCATGCTTCGTCTGCCCAAGCGTGATCTTGCTGCCATCGGCGCGCTCGAGGAATCCCGTATCGCCCGGCTGGCCTCCCGATGTCGCATAGAAGCAGGTTTGATCCAGCTCAATGCCCCCGTCGTCGTGAACGGCGGTTACCACCGCCTCGCATGTCGAAAGATAGAAATCGTCACGATAGAGGGCATTGACGGGCATGGGGTCTCACGCTGCTGGTTCGTATGGGATCTGTATGTCTTGCGTCTTGGCGAGCCACGCCGGAACCGGCAGGCCCTTCGACGTCAGGAAATCGGGGTTGAAAAGCTTGGACTGGTAGCGGTTGCCGTAGTCGGCGAGGATTGTCACGATGGTATGGCCGGGACCGAGCTCCTTGGCAAGGCGTACTGCGCCGGCGATGTTGATTGCCGTCGATCCGCCCAGGCACAAGCCTTCATGCTCGACGAGATCGAAGACGTAGGGCAGGGCTTCCGCATCCGAAATGCTATAGGCGAAATCGGGCGTGAAGCCTTCAAGGTTCGCTGTGATCCGTCCCTGACCGATCCCTTCGGTGATCGAGGAACCCGACGCTTTCAATTCGCGGTTCTTGTAGAATTCGTAGAGCGCGGCTCCGTCGGGGTCGGCCAGGCCGATCTTGATGTCCTTGTTGAATGCCTTGAGGCCGGCGGCCACACCCGCAAGCGTCCCGCCAGAGCCGACGGAGCAGATAAAGCCGTCGACTTTGCCGTTGGTATCGTTCCAGATCTCGCTGGCCGTCGTTTCGATGTGCGCCTGCCGGTTGGCGACGTTGTCGAACTGGTTCGCCCAGATCGCGCCGTCGGGATCCGTCTTCGCCAGCTGTTCGGCCAGCCTTCCTGAGACCTTCACATAATTGTTCGGGTTTTTGTAGGGAACGGCGGGCACCTCGACGAGTTCGGCGCCGAGCAACTTCAGCGCATCCTTCTTTTCCTGGCTCTGCGTCTCCGGGATGACGATTACGGTCCGGTAGCCGAGCGCCTTTGCAACGACCGTCAGGCCGATGCCGGTATTGCCGGCGGTCCCCTCGACAATGACGCCGCCCGGCCGCAGCACGCCCTTCTTCTCTGCGTCGCGAATGATGTAGAGCGCCGCGCGATCCTTGACCGACTGGCCGGGATTGAGGAATTCCGCCTTGCCGAGAATAGTGCAGCCGGTCGCTTCCGACGCACCCTTGAGCTTGATCAACGGGGTGTTGCCGATTGCCTCTAGAACGGAGGGATGGACGGTCATGGACTCTGCCTCTTTTGAACGCTTAGTTTAGGAACGGTCTTTTCCCTTCACAAGGCTAGGTTGGCAAGAAATGCTATTCCATCCCTTTGAGCGCAGCGACAAAATTAGACTTCGCTGCCGTCCAGGCACTCGAGCCAGAGCCGTTCGCCGGCCTTGTGATCCGGAGATTGACTTTCAGCGTAGGGATGACGACAAAGCAGTCTCTAGAAGAAAAAACAACCGAAACCGTCATGGTTCATGA
Organism: Rhizobium sp. 01T417; assembly: GCF_056398905.1. Lineage (NCBI taxonomy): Bacteria > Pseudomonadati > Pseudomonadota > Alphaproteobacteria > Hyphomicrobiales > Rhizobiaceae > Rhizobium > Rhizobium sp. 01T417. Next base: position 169,914 of record NZ_JBFTQH010000007.1, read on the forward strand.
GCATATCGACACGGTCGATGCGTTGATGGCGCATTACGTCGCCGGATCCCTTCCTGAGCCGGCACGCGTGCTGGTCGAATCGCATCTTGAAATGAAGCCCGATCATCGCTTGCTGGTGAGAGATCTGGAATCCCTTGCTGGGGAGGCCCTCGAGGAGACACCCGAAGCCGCAATGGGCGATCGCCAGGTGCGGCTCGCCGCGGTCTTCGCCTCTGCGCTGCCAGCTGAAAAGCCAGCCGACCTGCCGACAAAACAGGGGTTCTTCCCGAAGGCGATTCGCAACCTGGTCGGCTATGATGTGGATACGGTCCCCTGGAAGACGAAGCTTCCCGGCTTCAAGGAGTACTCGACCGATATCGATGGCTGCGAAGTCAGCCTGATGTGGATCAAGGCTGGCCGGGCTTTGCCTGCACACACCCACAAGGGCATGGAGCTCACCTTGATCCTGGACGGCGCGTTCAACGACAGTCGCGGCCATTTCGGGCCTGGCGACATCTCCGTAGCGGACGAGAGCGTCGACCACCGACCTGTTGCCGAAAAAGATCGTCCCTGCATAGCGTTTTCGGTTTTTGACGCGCCGATCAAGCTCACCGGCTCCTTCCCCGAGTTCATCCGAGACCTGATCGGCTGAAAGCAGCCACAATGGCGTGATATTCCCTTGAAACCGGGAGATGGCGAGGAACTCCCGGACCTGTTTTGACGTTTGGAAAACAGCCCGGAGGAGATGTGCCATGCCAGATTTCGTCGCCCGTCCCGAACATGGAATAGCCTGGATATCGGGCGCGAGTTCCGGAATCGGGCGAGCGTTGGCATTGAAGCTCGCCGGAGACGGATACAAGGTCGCCGTCACCGCTCGCGACCACGAGAAGCTTGCGGAATTGCAGGCCGAGGCTTCGGACCTACCCGGCAGCATCATCGTGCTCGACGGCGATGTCACCAACGCCGAAGACATGGAGCACGTGCTTGCGTCAATCGAATATGAACATGGCGCACTTGCGCTGGCGGTTTTCAATGCGGGGGTCTATTTCCCCGTCCACGCGGAGGAACTGAAGCTCAGCGATTTCGAGCAGAGCTTCGCGGTCAATCTGCAGGGTGTCGTGAATTGCCTCATCCCGGCCGTGCGGCACATGAAGGCCAAAGGGCAGGGGCAGATCGCCGTCGTTTCATCGGTATCAGGCTATGGCGGCCTGCCGACAAGCGCGGCCTACGGCGCGACCAAAGCCGCCTTGATCAACATGGCCGAGAGCTTGAAATTCGATCTCGACAAGATGGGCATCCGCATTCAGCTCATCAATCCGGGCTTCGTCGATACCCCTGCGATTAAGAAGAACAAATTCTCGATGCCCTCGCTGGTCTCGGTCGAGGAGGCCGCCGAACAGATTTCGGCAGGACTCAAGTCTCAACGCTTCGAGATTACCTTCCCGAAGCGCTTCACCTACATGATGAAGCTCGTCAATTTTCTTCCCTACGGGCTCTATTTCTGGCTGGTCAATCGCTCGACGGGATGGCGGGAGCGACCGCTTGAAAAGCACGCCCGTCCGGCGATGCCGCATCCTGCGGAGTGATGTTCAGTTTCCAGGCAAGGACGAGGCGGATGACGGCCAGACAGGAGGTCATCTGCCTAAAAGGGCCGCCATCCGCTCTCGTCAGCTCCGCGAATAGACGTCCTGGCGAACGTCTATGTTCTAGTGCGGAAGTCTGCTCACAATCGAAATAACTCGAACTCCCAACGGCCGTTTGAAGCGCTCATCAAAACGAAATAGGCGAATGCGCTCCAATGTCGACCAAAAACGCTCGCGCCTTTCGGCAGGAGAATGGCGCAGTCTAATCAGAAACAAAAGTCTCTGACCAGTGACAATTCAGCTTCTGGGAGCGGTATTGCCACCGTGGCATCCTCCGCCGAGCGGGTCGGCAGTACAAAAGGGGAAGGGCCGGTTACACCCCGGTTACACCGGTGCCGGTTACACCGGCCCTTTGGAAATCAACGACGTGTCAGATCAGTCGTCGCTTTCGCGGCAGGCGTCACTGATGGATACGCCGCTCTCGCTACCACGGGTATTAACACCCGAATTCGCTTGCGGCATGCCTCGGCAATCCAGCGCCTCGGCTGTGGTGCGATGCTCGGCGTTGTCATCGGGTCAACCGGAGCGACAGTGATCGGATGCATGCCGTTTCACTGCTCGTTTAGTCGCCGGGGTAGGTGCTGGAGCTCGGATTTTTCGAGCCGCCATTGGTCGGGCCGATCGGGTCGGGAACGGATTGGGCAAAAGCGGAGGTCGCCAGACCAGCGGCAAAAATCGCGCGGATTTTTCACCGGTCGCCCAACCTTCGCGGGCTATTTCTTCTGCAGGTAAAATTGTTCCGATGCTGAGCCGAAGCCTGTATGCGCGAGGTGTTAGGAGGAGCATCTAGGGCTGAGCTCTTCGATCTCATTTTCCGGGAACTACACCAATGGCTGGCGTGGTCATTACCTGCTCCAACAAAAGCAGCGCGCCGGCTGACTTTATTGCGAAGTCCGCAGCGCGCAGCCGTTCATCGGAGGTTAATGCCTGTTAACCAGGCTCGCAGCCTGAACGGATGATCCGATGATGAAGAAGATTTTGGCCGCACTCGCAGCCATGGTCCTGGCTGGATCTTTCGCCCTGCCGCTAAACGCCGCGCCAATTGGCGTGCCGAAAGCAGCACCTATCCACACCGCCGACGTCGAGCAGGTCAAGCACCGCGGCCACTGTAACGGATATGCGAATGGCCACTGGAAGAATCGGCGGTACGCTTATCGCGACTGTCGGTATTACGGCTCGTGCTACCGTCCGCGGTATTACGGCTATCCCCGATACGGCTATCGCGACTATTACCCCTACAATCGTAGGTCAGGTGTGAGCCTGTATTTTAACTTCTAGTCAGCAGTGCCACGGGCGCCAACCGTGGCACCCACGAAAAGAAGCCGTCGTCGCGAATGTCGGCGGCTTTTCTTTGAGAACTGCCACTATCATCGACCGTATTCGACAGAGAATGTCACATCGACCTCGTAACCGAAGTCATCGCCGGTCGTGGTCGTGGGGCATCGCAGCTTTACAGTTCTGCTCGATACGGTCTCCCTGGACCCGGTCGGCAGCGAAAGTTTCATTAGAAAGTTTCCGGCTCCCTCATCCGACTCCAGGGGGGCGTCATGCTCCAAGCCCCACGATCCCACCCAAATATTTGGGCGGTCCGTTGGGATCGATGCAAATGTATTCTCGACATAAGCGAATCCGATTGAATACGGGCGACCGGTTTCCGACCAATCGTCAATATCCATCGTTGGGAGGTGGAAATCCTGCAATGTGTTCATTGCACGGTGGTCATCGCCTGCGGAAACACGAAATCAAAACTCCCCTTCACCAACGCTGGATGGGTCGCCATCATTGAGAATGCGCATCTGGGGGAATTGCACCGTCACCCTCCGCCCGAGCGTCGCGAAGCTGCTCGTCAGCACGTCCCAGTTTCCGCCGGGATTGACGACCATGATCGTGAAATGAAAGGGGTTTCCGGGCACCAATGAATCCAATGTGACGTGATGCGTTCTGCCAGAACTGGGAGTGATTTTTATCCTACCGACCGGGTCTCGGAGGACTGGGATCCCGCTGTCAAAACTTGGCGGCTCCATGGTTGCTCCAACGAATACAATATCCGTATGAACGGTTGTCTCGATGTGTGTACATGGAAGGTGCCGCCTGATCCGTTCTCACCGTCGGTTATGAGATCGGTTGTTTTCGGCGCGCCTGGCACCGCTGTTATGGTGCCAGTGCAGCGGACATGTGGGTCTGAGAGGGGGCCAGACCCATTTTCAAAGATGCCGACAACATACTTTTCTCCCGGCGCGATCGGCACAGCGTAAGTGCCGCTCAGCTCTGCCTTGTCTCCCTCGCCGGTCAGAATCTGGAGATCGGGACGCGACCACCGAGATCCTGGTCTTTTCTCCCAAAGTTCTTCTATGGCGTCTTTTTCGTAGAGGATCGTCCCTAAGCCGTGGGACGGGGCTGGAAAGTGGCTGTTATCGATGACAAGAACACCCACTGACCTCCCAGGGGAATGCATCTGTCCGCTTCGCTACTACGACGCCAGTTCCGAAGTATATTGCTGATTCCATGCTGCAGATCCCCAGTTTCAATACACCGATCTCGCAACGCCGTTGGAGGGCGCGCATTGGATTCAAGAATGCGGAAATTGAAGAGGGCCGGAGCCTGGCGGTCACGATAATCGAGACAAGCAGTGCGCAAATGCTATTATAGCGCGCATTTGGGTGGGAGAATTGTGAAAGATCGGACCGGACATACAAGCACTCGCCCGGCGGGCAGGGAGCCGGCGCCGGGCCTAACGCGGACCTGGATGTTGGGCGATGCATAGTCCCACAGCGTGTTGGAAGCGCTGCGTGAGGGAAACCGCTGAGGCGAGGAAAAGTTCCCGGTCTATGGTCGAACGGTGAGCAGCGGACGCAAATTTTCTGATTCCACCACAGCCTGGCGTGGACGTCGTAGAAGATTATCCACAGGAACCAATCGGCCAAACGCGATTTCAAAAGTGGGGAAAGAAAACGCCTGCTTTTGGAATATCAACAAAAGCAGGCGTTTATCTCTGAAACTGGCTCCCCGGGCCGGATTCGAACCGGCGACCTGTCGATTAACAGTCGAATGCTCTACCGCTGAGCTACCAGGGATCACCGCTCGCCGCGGTGTGAGTGGCCTAATACAAATGCTTGCCCGATTTGCCAAGCGGTTTTTTCAAAAAAATGACATCCGCTTGTATTCGTTCTGTATAACCCCATCTCCTGTGGATGACTGAAGCACATGATACCACTGGAAAACCGGCCGCCAAGCGATTTGGCATCGACCACACCACGGGCCGTCTCATTCTGGGGTCCGTAAGTTTCCCATTCCCGCGGTCGCGCCTTGCCCGGATGTCGATCGGCGTTGTGCTGATCCTGGGCGGTTTTTTGGGATTCCTGCCCGTCCTCGGCTTCTGGATGCTTCCGCTGGGGTTCCTTATTCTATCGCACGACCTTCCTCTCGTCCGGCGGATGCGGCGGCGATTGTCCGTCTGGTGGAAGAAGGGGCGGAAACCCGCCCCTTGATCAGCTGAACAGGCCTGCAGCCCAGTAGAAGAATGCGGAAATGAGTGCCGCTGCCGGAAGCGTAATGACCCAGGCGACGACGATGTTGCCCGCCAGGCCCCAGCGGACGGCTGAAACGCGCCGTGCCGCGCCAACGCCGATGATGGCGCCGGTGATCGTGTGCGTCGTGGAAACAGGGATGCCGAGCCACGTGGCCGCAAAGAGCGTCAGCGCGCCGCCGGTCTCCGCGCAGAATCCCTGCATCGGGTTAAGGCGGGTTATCTTCGATCCCATCGTGTGAACGATTCGCCAGCCGCCGAAGAGCGTTCCCATTGCCATGGCTGTCTGACAGGACAGGACCACCCAGAGCGGTACGTGGAAGGTTCCGCCGAGATAACCCTGCGAATAGAGGAGCACTGCTATGATGCCCATTGTCTTCTGCGCATCATTGCCGCCATGGCCCAGCGAGTAGAGAGAGGCGGAAACGAACTGCATGAGGCGGAACGTCCGATCGACGGCGAACGGCGTTTGCCGAACGAAGATCCAGGAAACGGCAAGAACGAGGAAGAGCGCCAGGATGAAGCCGATCAGCGGCGACATGACGATCGCGCCGGCTGTTTTTAGCAATCCGCCCCATACGATCGAGCTGAAGCCGACCTTTGCGAGGCCAGCGCCTACCAGCCCGCCGACTAGCGCATGGGAGGAACTGGAGGGGATACCGAAGATCCAGGTGACGATATTCCAGATGATTGCGCCCATCAGCGCCGAGAAAATCACCAGCGGCGTCACGATGTTGGGATCGATGATGCCCGTCCCCAAGGTCTCAGCCACGTGCAGGCCGAAGAACAGGAACGCGATGAAATTGAAGAAAGCGGCCCAGACGACCGCGTGGTGCGGCCTGAGCACACGCGTCGAAACGATCGTCGCGATCGAGTTCGCGGTATCGTGCAGGCCGTTCAGAAAGTCGAAGAAGAGAGCGACCGCGATGAGAGCCGCCAGCAATGGAAAGGCGAGGGTGGCGTCCATCTAGACGTTCTCGATCACGATGCCGCTGATTTCATTGGCAACGTCCTCGAAGCGATCGACGACCTTCTCGAGTTCGCCGTAGATTTCGCTGCCAATGATATAGGCCATCGCATTCGACGCGCCATGCCGTACGAAGAGTCCCTTCAAACCATTGTCGTGCAGTTCGTCGGAGCGTCCTTCGACGCGGGTGACTTCCTCGGTGATCGCCATCAGGCGCGGGGCATTGGAGTTGATGCGGCTGAGCAGGGGGACCGCCTCGGCTATGAGGTGTGCTGCCTGGACGATCGCCGCTCCCATTTCCTGCATGCGCGGATCGAATTCGGTTTGCTCGAAGAGACGGATCGTCTTGACGGTCTTATGCATCATGTCGATCGCATCATCCATCGACTGGATCAGATCCTTGATATCAACACGGTCGAAAGGCGTGATGAAGCTCCGGCGGACCGCAAGCAGCACCTCGCGCGTGATGTTGTCGGCATCGTTTTCGAGCGCGACGATCCGGTCGCAATGGTGTTCGATATCCTTGCCTGCAAGCAATTCGTTGAGCGCTTCCGCCGCGCCGACGATTGTTCGGGAGTGCTGTGCAAAGAGATCAAAGAACTGATCCTCGCGAGGAAGAAGTTTACGAAACCAGCTGAGCATTCCATCCATCCATAGCTATTTTTGAAGGTCGTCATAAAATAGCGGGACTTGCAATAAAAGTGTCACAATTGCACCAGCCGCGATTCTTTTCGCCCGGAGATGGAAGGCGTAAGGCGGAACTTGGAAGCTTTTTGGACGTTATTATCCTGAGCGTTCTTCACGCGAAGTGCGTACGAAATTAGAAGGTGCCGGAATGAAAAAACTTGCGGTATTGATGTTGGCAATTGCGACGAGCCTCGCTGGCGTCGGTCCGTCTTTTGCCGAAAACTCAGGCGATGAGCATTCCGCTCAGAGTCGCGGTGGGTTTGGAGATTCCGGCGTCAGAAACAGCCGCGGCTTCGACCGCTGCAACATCTATCGTTGTGGCGGCTACCGCCATGGCCACTACGGGAATCGCGACTACGGAAATCGGTACTACGGAAATCGCTATTATCGCGACGGCTACTACCGCAACGATTACAACGATACTGGCGCGCTGCTCGGCGGTCTTGCTGCCGGCGCACTCATCGGCGGTCTGATCGCTTCGCAGCCGCAGGCCAGACCGGTGGGCAATTCGCACGTCGACTGGTGTTACAGCCGCTACCGGTCCTATCGGGCCTATGACAACACCTATCAGCCCTATTACGGTCCGCGGCGGCAGTGCTATTCGCCCTACTAGTGGTTGATTACGGAACCGGCGGCATGACGATCCAAAATACCGCCGGTTTTTCAACTACCCCCTTGCACTCGATTTCTATTCATTCTAAATGCCCGCCAACGCTTCGGTCATGAAGCGTCGTGAGGCCTCGTGGCGGAGTGGTGACGCAGAGGACTGCAAATCCTTGTACCCCGGTTCAATTCCGGGCGAGGCCTCCAAACCTTCCCATACATTCTGCAGTCATTGATTTTGCGGCTGTGTTTCCCACAGTGCCGCGGTGTTGTGGTCGCGTCTTCAGGCCGCCATTCGGTCGACAACAGCGGCGAATTCAACGTGCTGGTTTCATCCGACGAAACTTCGAGCCTAACCTCGGCAACCACCTACTCCAATCGGATTAGGACCTAGGTCCGTCTAGGATAGCCCCTGCTACGGGGCTATTGTGTCTCTTGCAAGTCTGCGGAGGACGGTGGGGCTTTGAGGCACCGGACCCACTTGCTGAACAGGTCCATTGCCCGTGGCAGACTCGGCGGGGGTATGTTCACTGTCCCGAAATGCTGGAGGGGCTAGCCAAGTAGGCTGGCCCTCCCGGCTTCTGGGTTGCCGCCTCGACGTAAGAGCCTTCAGTGTCGACAGCACTCTCTTTGTTGCGTCCGTTCCCGCGCCGCCAAGTTCACCTGCTTTGGCAATTGCTCCATCGGCATAGTGAGAATCCACACAACACTAGCGCTGGCGCATGTCTTCCATACCCAAATCGTCGGATTGCCGAATTTTCGATAGGCCCTAAGCTTGTGTTGAGTTGTTAGGAGCGCCTCCCATGCCGGCGACCCAAATGCCGCAATTGATCTTTGCCCTGAGCGTGGCGCGGGAAATGGCGAAGCGCGAGCGGCACGCCGACGTGCTGGTGATACTGATCGACGAGGCCCTGAAAGAGGCAAAGGAAGAAGCGCTGCGCTACGGCATTCTCGTCGACATAGAAGAGGAAACGGAACTGCAATAGGCCCGCCGGGCGGCCCCGGCCGCGGCTATCAAGAGCCCCGGCCGGGTTGTCGACCGGGGAGGGGCTGGGGAGGCTCCAAGGTCGGCGTCGATACGCTACAGCTCCTGTTTGACGACCGCTATTGGTGCTTAGAGCTACGTTTCGTCGTTTGTTCTTGCCTAAAAAGAACCTTGCAGTGGCGGTCCATTTGTCACCCAGCGAAAACGCCCCCGTTGGCGTTCAGTTCACTCGCTGCAGTGACGGCACTGGCGACACGCCCGACGTCGCGACATTCGGAGCGCCGACACGCACAAAGGGAATCAGGAGAATGATCGCGAGCAGCACGCAGATGAAAAGGCTGCCCAGCAAGATTGGTTTGATTGCCATGTCCCGTCCGTCGAATCCCAAGGGAACGACACTATTGGGGCAGAACCTGACAACGGCCTGAAGGCAGGCAGTCAGCTCGTTTCACGATCGAAAAGACCGCAGCAAAAGATGCCGACCAGTGTTGCGATGATGAAGAAGTCGAACAACGAGAGATATTCGATGATATTAGGCATGGCCTACTCCTCCTCTGTTCCTCCGGTTGCAACACTATCACGGCGCCCGCGTTTGTTCCATGAAGGATTGCGGTCGGGTCACTTCCGCGACACTCGACTGGAATTCTTGGCGCAGGCATTCGCGAAGCCTTGAAAGGCCGGTGTGCTGAGATTAAGAGACGTGCAGACAAAGCCGCTTCTACGGGCGAGAGGACATGATGAATTTCGAATCAGCACGCGCAAACATGGTCGACAACCAACTTCGCACGACGGACGTCACCTCGCATTCAGTGCTGACGGCCTTCCTCACGGTGCCGCGCGAGGCTTTCGTTCCTGAGAAGGCCAAACCGCTCGCCTATATCGATCGTGATGTTGAAATCTGTCCTGCAGCGGCCGGCAAGCCGGCGCGCTACCTCATGCAGCCGTCGCCGCTTGCAAAGCTGCTCCAGCTTGCGGCTGTCACGAAGGATGACGTCGTCCTCGAGATCGGCGCTGGCAGTGGCTATGTATCGGCTCTTTTCTCGCAGCTTGCCGGTACGGTGATCGCCGTTGAAGAGGAGGAAACGCTGGCGGCGGAAGCCAAGACCAACCTCGCCGCCTACACAAATGTGTCGGTCGTCACGGGGCCGCTCAATGCGGGCAACGCGTCAGGCGCTCCCTATGATCTCATTTTCGTCAGCGGCTCGGTCGAGGAGGTTCCTTCCTCCTTGCTGTCGCAGCTTCGTGATGGTGGCCGTCTGGTCACCGTACAGGGCTACGGCGGTTCGGCGCGTGCGAAGGTTTTCGTGAGCGAGCGCGGCACAATTTCCGAAAACGTCTATTTCAACGCCTCCGTGAAGCCGCTGCCCGGCTTTGCCAAGGCGCGTGAATTCGTATTCTGAGCCAAAGCTCCGATGACCGATTCTCGACGGGCGCCTCTGGCGCCCGTTTTCTTTCCCGCCATGGAATCCGAGCGCCAGGCAGCGTGGCAGAAAAGCTGTGCATGGCATCATTCATTTGATTCGCGATGATTTTTTTAAATCCTCGGCTATCCTAAGGTATGGGTGATTCGGATGCCCATTCCACGCAATCCGGTCGTTTTTCGGAGTAACGGGGATAGATATGGCTCAGCCAAGCGTAGCGCGTGAACCGTCCATGGAAGAGATTCTGGCGTCGATCCGCCAGATCATCGAGAGCAATGACCCCGGTGCGGGCAGGGCACTCTCCGCGTCACTGCCGGCGGTTTATGGTGCTGACGAGGACGATCGCGACTCGGACATTCATTTGACGGTGGACGAGACCTACGCTGGCGTGGAATTCCCTGAAACGGTCGCTCAGCCCGATCCGCGTTTCGTCGCTGCCAACTCGGCAGGGTCGGCTCCCGTGCCGGAGGCACAGCCGCGCGCCATGTCTCTTGCCGATGTCGCTGCGCGCGTCCGTGCCGCCTCGGAGAGGAACGCTGCGCAGTTGCAGCGCGAAGTGCCGCCGGCATTTCGGCCGCCGGAAGCAAGAGCCACCGAGGTGAGGACTGAAACGCCGGACGCTGTCGGCGAGGCACCGCTGTCCCCGCGCCCTACGGAAGCCGTTACCGCACCCTTTTCAGTTCCTGCGGCGCAAATTGTTGCTGTTCGCCCGCCGGTAGAGGTTCCATTCGAGCTACCTCCGGTCGTTGCCATGGAGCCGCGACCAGCTGTCGTTCCTGCGGCCGAGGTAGCAGTTGCCGCTGTCGCCGAGGCTGCGAAAGAAACAATGCCAAGCGTTGTTGAGCACGAGCAGCAGCCAGCGCTGCTCTCGCACGACGCCGGACTGCAGATCGCTCGTTCCTTTGAGGAGCTTGCCGCCGCAATCGATGGTGCCGAGCGCCGGTCGCTTGATGAGATCGCCGAAGACATGCTGCGCCCCATGCTGCGCGAATGGCTGGACGACAATCTGCCGACGCTGGTCGAACGTCTCGTGCGCGAAGAGATCGAACGCGTGGCGCGTGGCCCGCGCCGCTGATCGGAAACGCCTTTGCTCAAAAGCCGCTCCGGTCTCCGGGGCGGCTTTTTTATTGACTTGCCCGTAGCCATCCTATTTACAACCCGCATCTAAGAACCTCCAGATTTTGGTCCCCAAATGCTCGACAAGACCTACGATTCCGCTACCGTTGAACCGAAAATCGCTGCGAAATGGGATGAGGCGGACGCCTTCCGCGCGGGCGCCAACGCCAAGCCGGGCGCCGAGACTTTTACCATCGTCATCCCACCGCCGAACGTGACCGGCTCGCTGCACATGGGGCACGCGCTGAACAACACGCTGCAGGACATCATGGTCCGCTTCGAGCGCATGCGTGGCAAGGATGTGCTCTGGCAGCCGGGCATGGACCATGCTGGCATCGCCACCCAGATGGTTGTCGAGCGCAAGCTGATGGAACAGCAGCTGCCAGGTCGCCGCGACATGGGGCGCGAAGCCTTCATCGATAAGGTCTGGGAGTGGAAGGCGGAATCGGGCGGCCTTATCTTCAACCAGTTGAAGCGCCTCGGCGCCTCCTGCGATTGGTCGCGTGAGCGCTTCACGATGGACGAGGGGCTTTCGGAGGCCGTTCTTGAAGTCTTTGTAACGCTTTACAAGGAAGGCCTAATCTATCGGGACAAGCGCCTTGTCAACTGGGATCCGAAACTCCTGACGGCGATCTCCGACATCGAGGTGGAGCAGCACGAGGTCAACGGAAATCTCTGGTACTTCCGCTATCCGTTGGAGCCCGGCGTCACCTATCAGCATCCCATCGCCTTCGATGACGACGGCAAGGCAACGGAATGGGAAGCGCGTGACTATATCGTCGTCGCGACCACTCGCCCGGAAACGATGCTTGGCGACACGGGCGTCGCGGTGAACCCGAAGGATGAGCGCTACAAGCCGCTCGTCGGCAAGCATGTCATCCTGCCGATCGTTGGTCGGCGAATTCCGATTGTCGCCGATGATTATCCGGACCCGACGGCCGGAACCGGCGCTGTCAAGATGACGCCGGCACATGATTTCAACGACTTCGATGTTGGCAAGCGTGCCGGTCTGCGAGTCGTCAACGTGCTCACTGCCGACGCTCGGATCACGCTCAAGGATAATGAGGATTTCCTGGAGGGGATTCCGGATGCCGCCGCATTGCACGGCGCCTGGGACGAACTTGAGGGCAAGGATCGTTTCGAGGCCCGCAAGATCATCGTTCGTATCTTTGAAGAAGGCGGCCTGCTCGACAAGGTCGAGCCGCACAAACACATGGTTCCCCACGGTGACCGTGGTGGTGTCCCGATCGAGCCGCGCCTGACGGAGCAATGGTACGTCGACGCCAAGACGCTCGCGGCACCGGCGATCGCCTCGGTCCGTGAAGGCCGGACTAAGCTCGTTCCGCGCAGTTGGGACAAGACGTATTACGAGTGGATGGAGAACATCCAGCCGTGGTGCGTTTCCCGTCAGCTCTGGTGGGGCCATCAGATCCCGGCCTGGTACGGTCCGGATGGTCAGGTCTTCGTTGAAAAGACCGAAGAAGAAGCGCTGCAGGCGGCGATCCAGCACTATCTCTCGCACGAAGGCCCGATGAAGGCCTACGTCGAAGACCTGCTCGAGAACTTCAAGCCCGGCGAAATCCTGACGCGCGATGAAGACGTTCTCGACACCTGGTTCTCCTCCGCGCTGTGGCCGTTCTCGACGCTCGGCTGGCCGGAACAGACGCCGGAGCTGGACCGCTACTATCCGACCAACGTTCTGGTCACCGGCTTCGACATCATCTTCTTCTGGGTTGCCCGCATGATGATGATGGGCCTGCATTTCATGAAGGATGACGATGGCGTTCCGGTCGAGCCGTTCCACACGGTTTATGTCCACGCGCTGGTCCGCGACAAGAACGGCCAGAAGATGTCGAAGTCCAAGGGCAACGTCATCGATCCGCTGGAACTGATCGATGAATACGGCGCCGACGCGCTACGCTTCACGCTGGCGATCATGGCAGCCCAGGGTCGTGACGTGAAGCTCGATCCAGCCCGCATTGCCGGCTACCGCAACTTCGGCACAAAGCTTTGGAATGCGACGCGGTTTGCCGAGATGAATGGCGCCAAGAGCGATCCGCATTTCGTGCCGGAAGCAGCTGAACTGACGATCAACCGCTGGATCCTGACGGAGCTTGCCCGCACGGAACGTGACGTAACGGAAGCCCTGGAATCCTACCGCTTCAACGATGCAGCAGGGGCGCTCTATCGCTTCGTCTGGAATCAGGTCTGCGACTGGTATCTCGAGCTGCTGAAGCCAGTCTTCAACGGCACGGACGAGGGTGCTAAAAAGGAAGCGCAGGCCTGCGCGGCCTACATCCTGGAAGAAATTTACAAGCTCCTGCATCCCTTCATGCCGTTCATGACGGAAGAACTCTGGGCGCACACCGCAGGCGAGGGCATCGAACGCGACACGCTGGTTTGCCATGCCGAATGGCCGGCGCCGTCCTACGCCGACGATGCGGCGGCCGATGAGATCAACTGGCTGATCGATCTGGTTTCCGGCATTCGCTCGGTTCGCGCCGAAATGAACGTTCCGCCGTCTGCCGTTGCTCCGTTGGTCGTTGTGGACGCCAACAGCCTGACGCGCGAGCGGCTCGTTCGGCACGACGCCGCGATCAAGCGTCTTGCCCGTGTCGACGCCATCTCGCTGGGCAGCGAGGCACCGAAGGGAGCCGCGCAGATCATCGTTGCCGAGGCAACTGTCTGCCTGCCGCTCGGCACCCTGATCGACCTTGCCGCGGAGAAAGCTCGCCTCGAGAAGGCGATCGCCAAGGCCGACGGTGAGATCGCCCGCATCAACGGCAAACTCTCGAACGAGAAGTTCGTCGCGAATGCCAACCCTGAGGTGGTCGCCGCTGAACGTGATCGCCTCGAGGAATTGCAAGGCCAGATCGCCAGCCTGCGGGTTGCACTATCGCGTGTGTCTGAGGCGGCATAAAATCAACGCTTGGTAGTAATATATTCTAAGGCGTCCGATTGCGAATCGGGCGCCTTTTTTCAGGCTCGGTCGAGATTGATGGATTTCAAGGCCAGGCTTGCCGGGATCGCTGACGGGAATCCTTGATTTCACACGTTTTCTTGAGCCGTTTGGCGAAAAATATGACTGTTGTTTCTCTGTTACAGGGCGGCGTTATCGTGGAATGGTCGACCTCAATTGCTTGGGTAGTTTTACCTTTCGTGGAATTTTCTTCTAAATTGTTGGAATATTGACGTGCCCGTCAAATTTTTACGTAAAGCATCTGTTGGTGCAGTTTCTAATCACGCCCGATCACAAAGTTGCCATTTATCGGCATCGTCGGCACAGTCCCGCCATTGCAATTGCCCGAGTGGGGGAGACACCTTGGCATCTCGTATGACTTCGGCCAGCATTGTGTCGCTGGTTCTATTTTCAACGCTGGCGCAGCCGTCCTTCGCGGGCGGTCTTGACCGCAGCGGCTATAATATCGATCTGCTGTTTGATCAGTCGCGCTTTTCAGCGCAGTCGGCCGTGATCTATGTCATGCCGCAGCGCGAATTGAAGAATGTGAGGGACACTGATCCTTCCATTCGGCCCGGCGGCGGAAACCTGAACAATCGGTCCCACTCGGCGGACGACACAGAGAATTATGCAGTCCCCTACGTCGGTTTCAAGGCCGGGTATGAAGATGTGGACTGCCTCTTCGACTACTCCGAGCCATTTGGCGCACACACGAATCCCGGCATCAATTGGGCAGGTGCCAACAACAACATCGAAACGAAGATCAAGACGCATAACTATGCCACGACGTGCTCGTACAAGTTTGATGTGGGCCCTGGCCAGCTTCGCTTGATTGGCGGCGCCTTCTATCAGGAAGTGGAAGGCTTCAAGGAGCGCCTAGTTAGCACGGTTCCAATCGCATTCGGCACCGGAACGGGCGTAGGTCGGTTGGACCTTGAAGACAATGCTTGGGGATGGCGGACTGGCATCGCATATGAAATTCCAGAATACGCGATGCGCGCGAGCTTGGTCTATAACAGCCGTGTGAAGTATGACAGCCTGAGTGGTACGGTTGACCTGACGCAGGTCCGGGCGCCAGTCGCACCGCTGAATGCCGCGCCCTATGGCGCAGTCACGAATGTCTTCGGCGAGGCGGAAGCTCCCGACTCGCTGGAGCTAAAGCTTCAGAGTGGTATTGCGCCAGATTGGCTGGCATTTGGTTCTGTGAAATGGACCAACTGGAGTGTCCTCCAGTCGATCTCACTCTGCCCTACATACACGAAGGGCAGGGCTTGCACTGCCACGAGCGGAACTCAGCTCACGTCTCTTGATCTGCTCTATCAAGATGGCTGGACCATTACCGGCGGCATTGGTCACAAGTTCAATGAGCAGTGGACCGGCGCTGTCAGCCTGACTTGGGACCGCGGTACGAGCCACGGCTATGGCTCGCAGACGGACAGCTGGACGGTTGGGGTCGGCGCTGCTTATAACCCGACCGACAACATTGAATGGCGCCTTGCCGGTGCCCTCGGCGTTCTGACGAGCGGTTCCTCCGGAGTGCTTGTGGAGAATGGTGTTCCCTACGGAACCGACGTCTCTTACGACTTCGGCAATGATCTCGTGGCCGCTGTCTCGACCAGCATCAAGGTGAAATTCTAGGTTTCAAAGATGAACCGCAGATCAGCCCGGCAAAACTGCCGGGCTTTTCTTTGTGTACGGGTCGTTAAGCATGGCGTTTCCCTGTCTCGTTTTGTGACGATTCAGCAACAGTTTTTTACCAGCATTTGCGTAAGATGATGCCAAGCTGAAATTGTCCATTTCCCGCCACAAACTAGGCGCAGCGCTATATGCGGGCGAGGGAATGACAGGCGTAAGGTGCGCGTAAAAGAGTACGATGAGCGAATTCGTAGCGGATACAGTCAGGGTGGGTAAGGCCTGCGGCAACGATGCCGCGGCCAGCGCGATTTCCCTTTTCCCGCAAGGCTATTCCGTCTCAGAACTTCGCTCTGACGTTGCGCTTCCGAACCTCTCTTTCTTCTCGCATTCAAACCGATTGGCGTTGTCGGAATCGGCTTCCGGTAACAACGATACAGGTTTGGTCACAATTGGTGATTACCTTTTTCTCGACTGCGGAAAGGCGCGGAGCCGGGCCGCGGGAGTGAGGCGAATGGCATCGCGGGGGAGCCGCGCCGGGCAGCGGGCGGACAGTGTCGATGCGCTTGGAATTGAAGCTCTCGCAGGAGGGCGGAAGGCTGGATGCGACGCGGGCAAAGGGGCCATTGAGCCCACCGCGGGATCGCTCGCCGGGAGGAATGCATCCGCGGATCGAAAGTCCGCACGGGTGGAATCGAAAGAAACCGAGTGAAATGCTGACGTCCGAGTTCAGACCTTTCAGAATGATGCTCATGGGGATTTCCATTGCCTGTTGCGCGGCAATTGTCTCCCCAGCGGGTGCATTCGACATAAAGTCGGGTGTATCGAAGGAGTCTGGCCCGTTCGACCTCTTCAAGTTCGGTTTCAAAGCCTACAAGAACGGCCAGAAGGAAGAGGCGGTCGAAGCCTATAAATACGCGGCGGAAAAGGGACACACGGGCTCACGCTGGGCGCTCGCCAACATGTATGCCGACGGCGATGGCGTCGCGCAGGATGATTTCGAAGCTTTCAAGATCTACAGCGAGATTGCGCAGCAGGGCGTCGAGCCTGGCTCTGAAGATACAGGCTTCTTCGTCAACGCCCTTCTGTCGCTTGCCAACTATTACAAGCACGGAATTCCCGGTAGCCCTGTAAAGACCGATCTCAACCAGGCGCGTCAACTCTACTTCCAGGTCGCGTCTACCTTCGGGGTGCCCGAGGCGCAGTTCCAGCTGGCACAGATGATGCTGGCGGGCGAAGGCGGCAGCACCAGCACGCAGCAGGCAAAGAAGTGGCTCAACCAGGCCCGCAAGAGCGGCCATCCCGGTGCCATGGCCGTCTTCGGCAATATCCTCTTCCAGGAAGGGCAGGCAGCCAACGGGCTCGCGCTAATGACCGCGGCGCTCGACCGCTGCAAGCCCACGGACTGCGGTTGGATGGAGACCCTGCAGGAGCAGGCTTTCTCCGTCGCAACGGAAAGCGATCGCCGCTCGGCCGTGGCGCTTTCTCACAAGATCGCTGTCAACGGCGCCGATTAAAGCGCGCTGAGCGCTGTCGCCAATCTGAACGAAAAAGCTCAGGCCGCGAAATCGAAGTAGGCTACGACTGGCACGTGGTCTGACGGCTTCTCCCAGGCACGAACGTGCTTTTCGATCGCTGATGATGTCATGCGATCGGCAGCCTCGGGCGAAAGCAACAGGTGGTCGATGCGAATGCCGTTGTTCTTCTGCCAGGCACCCGCCTGATAATCCCAGAACGAGTAGAGTTGAACGGCATCGGTCGTCGCGCGCACGGCATCCGTCAGTCCAAGGCCTCCTAGTTTGCGGAATGCCTGGCGCGTCTGCGGCAGGAACAACGCGTCGTTCTCCCAGGCCTTCGGGTCGAAGCAGTCATGCGGCTCCGGGATGACGTTGTAGTCCCCTGCGAGGATCAGGATTTCCTCGTAGGCCAGACGGTCGGCCGCGAATGAGCGCAGCCGTTCCATCCAGGCGAGCTTGTAGCTGTATTTCTCGGTTTCAACAGGATTGCCGTTCGGCAGGTACAGGCAGCACACGCGGGCGACGCGGTTGCCCGGCAGCGAAAAGACGGCTTCCAGGAAGCGAGCCTGCTCATCGAGCGGATCGCCCGGCAGCCCGCGGCTCACTTCGTCAGGTTTGGTCTTGGAGAGGATCGCGACGCCATTGAAGCCCTTCTGGCCGTGTGTCTCGACATGATAGCCCATCGCTTCGATTTCGAGCCTCGGGAAGCCCTCGTCGATCGTCTTTATTTCCTGCAGGCAGACGATATCGGGATCGGAGTCCTTCAGCCATTGCGTGAGATTGTCGATGCGCGCCTTGACGCCATTGATGTTCCAGGTCGCGATCTTCATGGGGTGTCCTATTCCGCTTCGTCGGCTTCTTGTATCGCGCTCTTTCGATCGCGGACAAGACGATAAAACCGGCCGCAAGGGAATCTTTCGGCGGTTCGATGTGGATACCAGGGATAGGGATTAGATCGAGAAGCTTGTGCCGCAGCCGCAACTTGCAACTGCGTTCGGGTTCTTGATCTGGAAGGATTGGCCAAGGAGATTGTCGACGAAGTCAATCTCGGATCCGGCCATGTAGACCAACGAGAGGCTGTCGATCAGCACCTTGGCGTCGTTCTTTTCGACGATCGTGTCGTCGTCTTGCGGGTCATCTGCAAGGTCGAACTTGTAGGAAAAGCCTGAGCAGCCGCCGCCTTCTACGGAAACGCGCAGCGCGCTCTTCCCGGGTTCGGTGCCGACGATCGCTGCGATTCGTTTTGCCGCGGCATCGGAAAGGGTTACACTTGTGTCCGTCATGTTTGCTCCTGCCGGGGTCAAGATCCGGAGAGAATATCTGTTAGCCGCTCGTTTCAAGCGGCTGATTTCATAGCCACTTGCGCTCTATACCACGAAAGCGCCAGTTCGGGCAAAGTGACTGCTAAAGCATCACTTTGCCGTTTATGCTCTTATAGGTATGAAGAGTGCAGGGCGGCGTCAATGGGCGGGCTGCCGCATATAAGTAATGGTGACGAATGACGATCGACAGGCATGCTTTGGGTTATGGCGACAGCGAGAGGGCCGTCTATGCAGCGGACCCTTGGAAGACTCGCGGCAGGCTTTATCCCGAGGATTTCAGCCCGACACGGTCGGATTTTCAGCGTGACCGGGATCGTATTGTTCACACGACCGCATTTCGCCGGCTGAAGCACAAGACGCAGGTCTTCATCGCCCAGGATGGCGATCATTATCGCACCCGTTTGACGCACACGATCGAGGTCGCGCAAGTTGCCCGCGCGCTGGCCCGGGCATTGAAGCTGGACGAAGATCTCGCTGAGGGCGTGGCGCTCGTCCATGATTTCGGCCACACGCCCTTCGGTCACACCGGCGAGGATGCGCTGCACGAGGTTCTGCTGCCCTACGGCGGGTTCGATCACAACGCCCAATCGCTGCGCATCGTCACTAAGCTGGAGCGCCGCTATGCCGATTTCGATGGCATCAATCTGACATGGGAAAGCCTTGAAGGGCTGGTCAAGCACAACGGCCCGCTTCTGACGAAGGACGGTGCCGGCACACGCGGGCCAGTTCCACAGCCGATCCTGGATTATTGCGAGATCCACGACCTGGAACTGGATACCTATGCCAGCCTTGAGGCACAGGTGGCCGCCATCGCTGACGATATTGCCTACAACACGCATGACATCGACGACGGGCTTCGCTCCGGCTACCTGAGCTTTGAGATGCTGGAGGAGATCCCGTTTCTGGCCGGTCTGATGGCCGAGGTACGGGAACGCTATCCGAACCTTGAGCCCAGCCGCTTTACCCACGAGATCATGCGCCGCCAGATCACACGGATGGTCGAAGACGTCATTTCCGTTGCCCAACGGGGTCTTGCGGAGATCAAGCCGAAAAGCGCAACGGATGTTCGCCTGGCCAATCGGGTAATCGCGACATTCTCCGACGAAATGTCCGAGACTGACCGGCAGATCAAGGCGATGCTGTTCAAGCGCATCTACCGGCACCCCGAGATCATGCGTATTCGTGCCGGTGCTGGGCAGATTGTGACCGATCTCTTCGGGGCCTATATGGCCAATCCAAAGGAGATGCAGAGCCACTATTGGGTGGATCACATCGCAGGGCTTGCCGAACCGGCGAGGGCGCGCCATGTCGGCGACTATCTGGCGGGGATGACCGACACCTACGCGATCAGTGCCCACAGGCGATTGTTTGACCACACTCCAGATTTGCGATAGGCAGCGGTCGCCCGGCTACGACCGGACAAATGCCTTGTGGCAAAGCCTATGCATGGAAGAGTGCGATGAACCTTTTTACCGATTTCGACGCCCGGATTAAAACCGCCCTTGAACAGATCGATCTGGTCAAGGAGAAGCGATCCGAGGTGGATTTCGGCCGCATCGCGATCGAACCGCCACGCGACCCGAGCCACGGCGATGTTGCAACCAACGCCGCGATGGTGCTCGCAAAGCCGCTCGGCACCAATCCGCGCGCCTTGGCTGAGATCATCACGGAGAAGTTGAAGGAAGACGCCGACGTCGCTGACGTCTCGGTAGCTGGACCCGGCTTCATCAACATCAGGCTCTCCGTCGGTTACTGGCAGCGCCTGCTTGCCTCGATGATTGAGGCCGGTACAGACTACGGCCGCTCGACGATTGGCGCTGGCAAGCGTGTCAACGTCGAGTATGTGTCGGCAAACCCGACTGGTCCTATGCATGTCGGCCATTGCCGCGGCGCCGTTGTCGGCGACGCCCTAGCCAACCTGCTTTCTTTTGCCGGCTTTGATGTCGTCAAGGAGTACTACATCAACGATGCCGGCTCGCAGATCGACGTGCTGGCGCGCTCCGTGTTCCTGCGTTACCGCGAAGCGCTCGGAGAGAAGATCGGAGAGATTCCGCCCGGCCTTTATCCTGGCGACTATCTCATCCCGGTCGGTCAGTCGCTCGCGAATGATTACGGGGTCAAGTTGCACAACATGCCGGAAGAGCAGTGGATGCCACTCGTCAAGGATCGCACCATTGATGCGATGATGGCGATGATCCGCGATGATCTGGATGCTCTGAACGTGCATCACGACGTCTTCTTCTCGGAGCGCACGCTGCATGCCAATGGCGCCGCCGCGATCCGCACGGCGATCAACGACCTGACATTCAAGGGACACGTCTACAAGGGCACATTGCCGCCGCCGAAGGGCCAGTTGCCCGAGGATTGGGAAGATCGCGAGCAGACGCTGTTTCGCTCGACGGAAGTCGGCGACGACATGGATCGCCCGCTGATCAAGTCGGACGGTTCCTACACCTATTTTGCTGCCGACGTTGCTTACTTCAAGAACAAATTCGACCGCGATTTCAACGAGATGATCTATGTTCTCGGGGCTGATCACGGCGGCTACGTCAAGCGCCTGGAAGCGGTCGCTCGCGGCGTTTCCGAAGGTAAGGCAAAGCTGACCGTCCTTCTTTGCCAGCTCGTGAAGCTGTTCCGGAATGGCGAGCCGGTCAAGATGTCGAAGCGCTCGGGCGACTTCGTCACGCTCCGCGACGTCGTCGAGGAGGTCGGTCGCGATTCGGTTCGTTTCATGATGCTCTACCGGAAGAGTTCGGAACCGCTGGACTTCGATTTCGCCAAAGTAACGGAGCAATCGAAGGATAATCCGGTGTTCTACGTGCAGTATGCACATGCGCGCTGCATGTCTGTTTTCCGGCAGGCGAAGGAGGCATTTCCTGACCTCGACGTGACCCCGGCCAACCTTGCTAACGCTGTTGCGGGCATCTCGGATCCCGCGGAATTGCAGCTGGTTGCGAAGGCCGCGGAGTTTCCACGCTTGGTCGAGTCTGCGGCGCAGTCACAGGAACCTCACCGCGTCGTATTTTACCTCTATGATCTGGCGAGTTCTTTCCATGCGCACTGGAATAAAGGTAAGGATCAAGTAGACTTACGATTTATTAACGATAAGAACCGAGAATCGAGTATAGCCAGATTAGGGCTGGTGTACGCCGTTGCGTCGGTTTTGAAGTCGGGACTTGCCATTGCGGGTACCGCTGCGCCGGATGAGATGCGGTAGCGTCACCATTTACCCACAATGCTCTGGCATAAACCTTAGCAGTTGCGAGTGGGATGAGTATGGCAGACAAACAGCGGGCGTATGACACGCGTAAGAATACGGACCTCTTTGCTGACGATGATCCTTTGGCGGAACTTGCCCGCATCGTCGGCTTCGAGCCGCGGGTAGCAGCAAATACCGTCGAAGATGCCCCCCGACAGGAGCCGGCCTTCAATCTCGAGGATGAATTGTTGCGCGAATTCGAGCGCTACGATGCGCCTCAGTCTGAGGCTTCCTTCGATCTGCCTGAACCCCCTTTCGAGCAACCGGCTGCCTTTGAGGCTCTTGTCGAAGCCGATCTTTCGCCGGTCGCCCAGGCCGAGCCCGAATTTGCTGTCGAGCCTGAAGTCGCGAGCGAGCCGGTGGCCCATCGGTCTTTGGACGCGGCTTCCAACCTGACCCCTGCCGCTTGGGCGTCGAATGCCGTCCGTGAGGGCGAGCAGATTTCTGGTGGCGCACGGGATCTGATCGAAGAACTCGAGATGTCGATCGGCGCGTCGCCGGCCTCCGCTGCTCCGGTGGCCCCCGCCAAGGCGCCGCAGTGGTCTGCGGCCAGCATTCGGTTGCCGATCGCCAACTTCCATCCGGCACGTCGCGATGAGCCTTCACCCGCGCCGATTATTCCTGTTGTAGCGCCGGAGCCAGTCGCCGCTGCGTCGGAGAGTGCTGCTGTTTTCGAAGTGCCCGTTGCCGCAGGCTTTCCTGCTGAAATCGACCGGCACGAAGAAGCCGAGGCGGTTTACGATGCGCCTGAGGTGCCTCAAGGGGCGCCGTTCGATGAACCTGTCATCGATCACAGCGCCTTCGATCTGGCTGCTGCAGCGAAGGATGACGGTGCCCTTCAGGCCGATGCCGCGCTGACCGAAGCCGCGCCGACGGAGAGCGACGATATTGCCTTCGATATCGACGAACTCCTCGCCGACGTATCGCATTACCCTGTTCCTGAGCGTCAGAACACGCCTGCGGCCGATGTCGCAGAGATTCCGCACTCGCCGGAGCCCGCCCGCGTAGTGGCGCCGTTGCCGAAGCCGGTCGAGCCGCCTCTGGCCGCTCCCACGGCCAAGGCCGAACCGGAAGGTGACGATCCTTTCGCTGGGCATGACTTTGAACTCGATCTTGAAGGTATCGAGCTGGAGCTTGCCGACTTTGACTTTGCTGAGCCCGTGAAGGTGCAACCGCAAGCGGTCGAGCCGGCGCGAGTTCAGGCACAGCATGTCGAGGTGGTCAGACCTCAGCCGGTTGCCCCGGTGCCCGCTTTCCAGCCGGTGCCCGCTCCGGTCGTTGCTGCCGCCCCGATCCACCAGGCCCCGGCCGAGGCTGCGTTCGTCGCGAAGGCGCCTGTTACACCCGCATTCACGGCCGATGCCGGAGACGATCTCCCGTTCGATCCGTCGATGATCTCGGATGCGGAATATCATCCGGAAGCCGTCGAAGAGATGCACGTGCCCGTGCTGCCGCCTATTGAGCAGCCGGAGCCGGTCGTAGCGACCTCCGATTTCGATTTCGACGTCGACGCCGAGATCGCCAACCTTCTTGCACCCGCAAATCCGGTGGAAATGCCCGCGAAACCGGTCGTCGAGGAATGGCGGACCCGTGCGCCCGTATCCGTCGCGCCGACTGCAACACCGGCAGCGTCCGTCGCCAAGCAGGCACCATTGCAGGGCTTGGACGAGTTCGAGCGCGCTTTGGAAGAAGACTTCCGCCGGAGCGTCAACGAGCCGGTACAGCGCCGCGAGAACGTTTCTCAGGTACAGATCCAGTCGGCGAGTGAAGCCGAGGACATGAGCCGCGCACGCTCGATGAAGCGTATGCTGGCTGCCGCTGCGGCAATCGTCGTGTTCGGCGGTGTCGCCTATGCAGGTTACACGTTCCTGGCCCGCGATGGAGGCCTCGGCATCGCCTCCGGCGAGCCGCGCGTGATCACGGCGGACAACGAGCCGGTTAAGGTCGTACCGGAAAACCCCGGTGGCAAGACCGTGCCGAACCAGGACAAGGCTGTTTACGACAGCGTTGGTGGGGCCGCTGCTGAGGCGCCTAAGCAGAAGGCGCTTGTATCCAGTGACGAGCAGCCGGTGGACGTCGTGCAGCGCACGCTGACACCGGAAACGCTGCCTGAGGACAACGACAGCGATATCGCGACGCCGCCCATGGCGACACCTGTCGGAGACACCGAGGATCCGCGCCTGCTGCCGAGCGAGGATACGGCCGCTGCCGACGAGGCAGACAATGCCAATCAGGCTCCATCGGTTTCCGCCCGCAAGGTCCGCACCATGATCGTCCGACCGGACGGCACTCTGGTTGCCCGCGACGAGCCGGCTCCTGAAGCGGCCCCGACGCTGCCGAAGGCAACGCCGGTTCAGACGCAGAAGATCACGGCTGGCTCAAAGCCGGCTGGCGGCACAGCTGCTAATTTCCCGGCGTCGGGACAGGTTGCTGCCGCTGACATCCGTTCGACTCCGGTTGAAGCAACCAAGCCGACGGCGGCTCAGGCTCCCTCTGAAAACGCGCTGGCCAAGGCGGCTGCCGCCACTCCGGCGAATGTCGATCCGCCGGTTCGCGCCGTGAAGAGCTCGACGGTTAGCGACACTGCACCGGCTCCCGCAGCGCGCCCCGTGATCGATGCGGCGAAGGCACCGGTTGAAGCGCCGGCAGCCCAGAAGCCGAAGGACGTTGCCGCTGTTTCGCCGGCTGCGACCCAGGCTCAGCCGACTGCATCGGCTAGCGGTTATGGCGTCCAGATCGCATCGCTTCCCTCCGAGGAAGAGGCGAAGAAGACCTTCGCTAGCCTTTCGAAGAAGTTCGCGAGCGTGCTTGCCGGTCGCAGCTACGAGATCCGCAAGGCGGATATTGCGGGCAAGGGCACGTTCTACCGCCTTCGTATCCCGGCAGGCTCCAAGGACGAAGCCGCGGCCATTTGCGAAAAGTACCGTGCTGCAGGCGGCAGCTGCCTTATCTCGAAGTAAGTTTCTGCAAACATTCAATGAAAGCGGCGGGCCTCTGGTCCGCCGCTTTTTTTGTGAATGCCGATTGACGCGGCTCGTAATTCCGCAAGGCACCTCTATGATTCGGGTATGACCGAATCAAAAGCAATGATCTTTGGCTGTAGCGGCCTATCCCTCACTCCCGATGAAAAGGCGTTTTTCAACACCGAGCGCCCCTGGGGCTTCATTCTGTTCGGGCGCAATATTTCCGAGCCGCAACAGATCAGTGACCTCGTCGCGGAAATGCGAGACGCTGTCGGTTGGCACGCGCCGGTCCTGATCGACCAGGAGGGTGGACGCGTCCAGCGTATCCGGCCGCCAATCTTCCAGCATTATCCGTCGGGGCAACAGCTTGGTGATATCTATCGGCAGGACAGAGAAAAGGGCCTGCGAGCCGCATGGCTGATGTCGCGGCTGCACGCCTTCGATCTTTCGGGCCTCGGGATCAACGTTGATTGCCTGCCGGTTCTGGACGTGCCGGTGGAAGGCAGCAGCAACGTGATCGGCAATCGCGCCTATGGCGGTGATCCAGCAACTGTGACGGCCATGGGGCGTGCCGCTGCCGACGGTTTGAAGGCGGGTGGCCTTCTACCTGTG
Organism: Rhizobium sp. 01T417; assembly: GCF_056398905.1. Taxonomy (NCBI): domain Bacteria; kingdom Pseudomonadati; phylum Pseudomonadota; class Alphaproteobacteria; order Hyphomicrobiales; family Rhizobiaceae; genus Rhizobium; species Rhizobium sp. 01T417. The sequence goes on from NZ_JBFTQH010000007.1 coordinate 195,105, forward strand.
ATGAAGCACATGCCTGGCCACGGGCGCGGCTTTGCGGATTCACATCACGAACTGCCGGTTGTCACCGTCTCGCGCACGGAACTCGAGGCGCACGATTTCCCGCCGTTCATTGCCATGAAGAACGAATTGATGGCGATGACGTGTCATGTTGTCTTTGCGGCCATCGACTCGGAGCGTCCGTCAACGACCTCACGCAAGGTCATTGACGGCGTCATCCGCGACCATATCGGCTTCAAAGGACTGTTGCTTTCCGATGATACGTCGATGAACGCGCTTGCTGGTACGATCGGTGAGCGCGCCGCCAACATCATCGGCGGTGGATGTGATATCGTGCTGCATTGCAATGGCCACATGGACGAAATGCAGCAGGTGGTCGCAAACGTACCGGTCTTGCAAGGCCAGTCGCATTTGCGGGCAGAAGCGGTGCTGAATGGCTTCCCGACAGCTGACAAGGCCGACGAGGCCTCGCTTCGGGCCGAATTCGATGCGATGTTTGCAACGGTCTGATTGCGAAAGGAACAGGGCAGGGTGACGACGGCCAAGGACACGGAACTGCCACAGACGGCGGCTACGCCGATGGACAAGCTGTGGCAGGAGAGCGGTGCTGAGCGCGCGACCTCCGATCCGGCCCTGCTGATCGACGTTGCCGGCTTCGAAGGTCCCCTCGACCTCTTGCTCTATCTCGCCCGCAATCAGAAGGTCGATCTGTCCCGCATCTCTGTTCTTGCGCTGGCGGAGCAATATTTGCAGTTCATCGAAAGCGCGCGGCGGATACGGATAGAGCTTGCTGCCGACTATCTCGTGATGGCCGCTTGGCTTGCCTACCTGAAATCGCGTCTGCTGATCCCGCAGCAGGCCAAGGACGACGGGCCCTCCGGCGAGGAGATGGCGGCGACGCTCGCCTTCCGCCTGAAACGCCTCGAAGCGATGCGCGAGGCCGCGAGCGGTCTTGTCAATCGCAACCGCCTCGGACGGGATATCTTCGCTCGCGGCGTCCCAGAGCACATCCCGGACAGGCATCAGTCCGCATATGATGCAAGCCTCTATGATCTGCTGACGGCCTACGCGTCGCTCAGGCAGCGTCAGGCCGTGACGCAGGTCACCATCGCGCGCCGCAACGTCTGGTCGCTGACGGACGCCCGCGAGCTTCTGACCCGCATTATCGGCGAGGTCAGCGAGTGGACTGCACTCGAATCCTATCTGTTGCGTTACATGTCGTCTCCGGAAGACAGGGTCACGGCGATTGCCAGTGCGTTTGCGGCTTCGCTGGAGCTGGTCCGCGAAGGCAAAGTCGAAATCCGGCAGGATGGAGCCTTCCAGCCCCTCTACATGCGGCGAGGCCCCAAGCATGCGACGCTGCAGGTCGTCGAACAGGAGCGACCGGCGTGACCGATCTGGAAGAAGAACACATCGATAGCGCAATGGTGGAAAATTCAGACGACGAGGTTCGTGCGGAGACCGAGGCAGAGCGCATCGCCGAGGCACTGGTCTTTGCGTCCGCCCAGCCCGTTTCCGAAAGCTTCATCGCAGACCGCTTGCCTCGCACGTTCAACGTCCGCGCCATCATGTTGCGCCTGAAGGAGCAATATGCCCATCGCGGCGTCAACCTCGTCCAGGTAGACGATGCGTGGGCGTTTCGAACGGCCGCTGATCTCTCTTTCGTCATCCGGCGCGACGAGAACGAAACGAAGAAGCTCTCGCGCGCGGCCCTGGAAGTATTGGCGATCATTGCCTATCATCAGCCGGTGACACGAGCCGAAATCGAGGACATCAGGGGCGTGCAGACCTCTCGCGGCACGATCGACGTGCTGATGGAGGCGGGTTGGGTTCGGTTTCGCGGCCGCAGGCGCACGCCGGGCCGGCCTGTCACGCTCGGCACCACCCGCGATTTCCTCGATCACTTCGGCCTGGAAGAACTCCGCGACCTGCCGGGGCTTGAAGAGTTGAAGGGGGCAGGGCTGCTCTCCGGTCGCATACCGGCCAATTTCAATGTACCATCGCCTATGATGAGCGACGAGTTGACCGAGGACGAAGATCCAATAACGCAACTCGATCTTGAGGAACTCGGCCTGCTTGCACCGGGCGGCGGGTCCGAAGACTAATCGGATTTGTCTTGGTTCCGCCACGCATCGCGAAAACAATGCCGATCATAGTTTTTCGGATGTGTATTCTCTTGTCACAGAGGGCGATCCCGTGACATTAAGCGACAATCCAAGGGGAACTTTGATGTTGGAATTGGTGTAGGAAGCTCTTACATCTGGAAACATCGCAACAGGGAGTTAGCGTAATGGGTTCTTTTAGCATGTGGCACTGGCTGATCGTTCTGGTCATCGTGCTTTTGTTGTTCGGTCGCGGCAAGATTCCGGAGCTGATGGGTGATGTCGCCAAGGGTATCAAGAGCTTCAAGAAGGGCATGAACGACGAAGACGCGCCTGAGTCCACGACTGCCAAGACCGTCGATCACAAGGCCGACGAAACGAAGTAATCCACTTCCGGGCAACGTAGCCCCCACGTTTCCCGTTCAGGAGCCTTGAATGTTCGATATTGGCTGGACCGAGCTGCTTGTCATCGCGGTCGTATTGATCGTGGTGGTTGGTCCTAAGGACTTGCCGCCGATGCTTCGTGCGTTCGGCAAGATGACGCAGCGCGCTCGTAAGGTCGCCGGTGAGTTTCGTGCCCAGTTCGACGAGGCCCTGCGTGAAGCGGATCTGGACGAAGTTCGCCAGACGCTGACCGATGCGCAGAAGCTGAACCCCGTCAACACCTTGCGCGAAGCAATGAACCCGCTTCGCCAGATGGGCAACGAAATCAAGGCTGACCTGCAGAAGGCGACGACGGTCGATAACAAGACCGAAGTTCCGCCAGCTGCCGTATTGGTTCCTGAGCCGTCGATGAGCCTGCCAGAGACGCCGCCGGTCGTAGCACCGGCGCCTGTTGCAGCAGGCGTTGAAAATGCGGCAGCCCAGGAAAAGCCGAAGGCGGCCCGTAAACCGCGCGCCAAGGCGGAGCCTGCGCCTGCCGCAGTTGCTGCTCCGGTCGGAAAGCCCAAGCGGACTTCGACGAAGACAGCGGCCGCCAAGAAGCCTGCGGCAGTTGCCGCCACAGCCGCTCCGAAGAAGACGGCAGCAAAGAAGAAGAAGGACGACGCATGAGCGGTGAAATCGAAGACAAGCCGCAGCCGCTGATCGAACACCTGATGGAGTTGCGTACGCGGCTGATCTGGTCGATCGGTGCGTTTTTCGTCGCGTTCATCGCCTGCTTCATATTCGCCAAGCATCTCTTCAATGTGCTCGTCTATCCATACAAGTGGGCGGTGACCTGGGCGCATCTAGACGTGTCCAAGGCGCAGCTCATATACACCGCGCCGCAGGAGTTCTTCTTCACGCAGGTAAAGGTCGCCATGTTCGGCGGCCTGGTCATCGCCTTTCCGATTATCGCCGCGCAGATCTACAAGTTCGTCGCCCCTGGCCTCTACAAGAACGAGCGAGCGGCCTTCCTGCCGTTTCTGATTGCGTCGCCGGTCCTGTTTCTGATGGGTGCTTCGCTCGTCTATTTCTTCTTCACGCCGATGGTCATGTGGTTCTTCCTGACCATGCAGCAGGCGCCGGGTGAGGGCGATGTCGCGATCTCGCTGCTTCCGAAGGTCTCTGAGTACCTCAGCCTGATCATGACGCTGGTGTTTTCGTTCGGCCTGGTCTTCCAGCTTCCTGTCATCACCACGCTGCTCGCCCGTGTTGGGCTGCTGACTTCCGATTGGCTGGCCGAGAAGCGCAAGTTCGCGATCGTGCTCGCTTTTATCGTGGCAGCGGTGCTGACGCCGCCCGATCCGATGTCCCAGATCGGCCTTGCACTGCCGACCATCCTTCTCTACGAGATTTCCATCTACGCGGCGCGACTCGTGGAGCGCCAGCGTGCCCGCGAGGCGGTCGAAGAGGCTGAAGGAAACACGGACGTTGCCAAGACGGACAACGTCTGACGATCTCCCTCAATGAGCGCTTCCAAGCATCCGGTCGAGGCCTAGCCGGGCTTTGGCCGGGTTATCTTTTTTACAACGACCTGGAACGACGATGCTCGATATAAAATGGATCCGTGAGAATCCCGAAGCCCTCGATGCGGCACTTGCCAAGCGTGGTGCCGAGCCTTTGTCCGAAAACCTGATCGCGATCGACGAAAAGCGCCGTTCGGCCATCCAGAGCGTCCAGGACATGCTGTCCCGCCGCAATGCCGCCTCCAAGGAGATCGGCGCTGCGATGGCCCAGAAAAACAATGGGCTTGCTGAAAAGCTGAAGGCCGAAGTAGCCGACTTGAAGTCGCTGCTTCCGGCCGCGGAAGAGGGCGAGCGGCAGGCGACGGACGAACTGAACGATGCGCTGTCGCGCATTCCGAACATCCCGCACGATGACGTGCCGGTTGGCAAGGACGAGCACGACAATTCCGTTGCCCGCGTCGTCGGCGAAAAGCCCCGCTGGAATCATACGCCGAAGGAACACTTCGAAATCGGCGAAGCGCTCGGCTACATGGACTTCGAACGGGCTGCGAAGCTCTCGGGATCGCGCTTTACCGTGCTGACCGGCCCGCTGGCGCGGCTGGAGCGTGCGCTCGGTCAGTTCATGATCGACCTGCATACGCGCGAGCACGGCTACACCGAAGTCAGCTCGCCGCTGATGGTTCGTGACGATGCCATGTTCGGCACCGGCCAGCTGCCAAAGTTTGCGGAGGACCTGTTCAAGACCACGGATGGCCGCTGGTTGATCCCAACCGCCGAGGTGACGCTCACCAATCTCGTCTCGGGCGAAATCCTCGACCAGGAGAAACTGCCGCTTCGCTTCACCGCGCTGACCCCGTCCTTCCGATCGGAGGCAGGCTCTGCCGGACGCGACACGCGTGGTATGCTGCGCCAGCATCAGTTCTGGAAGTGCGAGCTCGTCTCGATCACCGATGCCGAGAGTTCGCTTGCCGAGCACGAGCGTATGACGGCTTGCGCCGAAGAGGTGCTGAAGCGCCTCGGCTTGCATTTCCGCACGATGACGCTCTGCACCGGCGACATGGGCTTCGGTTCGCGCAAGACCTACGACCTCGAGGTTTGGCTGCCCGGCCAGAACACCTATCGTGAAATCTCGTCCTGCTCGGTCTGCGGCGATTTCCAGGCGCGTCGCATGAATGCGCGCTATCGCGGCAAGGAAGACAAGGCGACGAAGTTCGTTCACACGCTGAACGGTTCCGGCACGGCGGTCGGCCGCTGCCTGATTGCGGTTCTGGAGAACTACCTGAACGAGGATGGTTCCGTGACCGTTCCCGATGCACTGCTGCCATACATGGGCGGTTTGACGAAGATCGAACGGGCGGCCTGAGCCGATGCGCATTCTGCTCACCAACGACGACGGCATTCACGCGGAAGGCCTCGCGGCGCTGGAGCGGATTGCGCGGACGCTGTCCGATGATGTCTGGATTGTCGCGCCGGAGACGGACCAGAGCGGCCTTGCGCATTCGCTGAGTCTTTCCGAGCCGTTGCGGCTTCGGAAGATTTCCGACAAGCATTTCGCGCTGCGCGGAACTCCGACCGATTGCGTCATCATGGGCGTCAAGCATGTTATGGACGTCAGGCCCGACCTGGTGCTGTCGGGCGTCAATTCAGGCTCTAACGTCGCCGATGATGTGACCTATTCGGGCACCGTCGCCGGGGCGATCGAGGGCACGCTGCAGGGTGTCCGCTCCTTTGCGTTGAGCCAAGCCTATCTGCACCAAGACGGGGCAAGGGTGGTCCCCTGGGAGGTCTGCGAGGCGCATGCGCCGGCACTTCTCGACAAGCTCATATCGCTCGACCTGCCTGACGGCACCTTCCTGAACCTGAACTTTCCGAATTGCCGGCCGGAAGAGGTCGAGGGCGTGGAAGTGACGGCGCAAGGGCGGCTTGCCTTCAACCTGCAGGTCGATGCCCGTTCCGACGGGCGCGGCCTGCCCTATTACTGGCTCCGGTTTGGAGAACGCGCCGGCGCCTTCGTCGCAGGCACGGATATTCACGCCCTGAGAAGCCGCAAGATTTCGGTAACGCCTTTGAAACTGGATCTGACTGATTATTCCGTACAGGACCGCGTCGCGCGGGCGCTTTCGGGTACGGAGTAGACTATTTTGACGGCACGGCTGGTGGAGAAGGAAGGTTTTGCGGCGCTCGTCTTGAGGCTGCGAGCCGAAGGCGTGTCCGATCTGGACCTGCTGACTGCAGTCGAGCAGACGCCGCGGTCGCTGTTCGTGCCGGCACAATTTGCCGAGCAGGCCTATTCGCGCCGCACGATCCCGATCGAATGCGGCTCCTTCATCGAAGGCGTCGATCTCGCGGTCAGGATCCTTCATCACCTGAAAATCAAACCCGGGCAACGCGTGCTCGAGGTCGGCACCGGCAGCGGCTTCATGACCGCCGTCATGGCTCGCATGGCCGAGCGCGTGCTGACGATCGACCGCTACAAGACACTGACGACGAATGCGCAGCGCCGTATAGACTCGCTCGGACTGCGAAACGTCATCATCCGCCAGGCTGACGGCAGCGCCGGTCTGCAGGGAGAGGGGACCTTCGACCGTATCGTCGTAACCGCTGCGTTCAATTCGATGCCACGGTTCTACACCGACCAACTCGTTTCCGGCGGTTCGATGATCGCTCCATTGATGATTTCCGACAAGGAGTGTCGCCTCGTGCGGCTCACGAAAACGGGCAGCCGCTTCGAGCGCGAGGAGCTGTTCGACACACCCTATCTTCCGATCGTCCCTCGTCTCGCATCTCAACTCTAGGGCGATCGGCTCGCAAGCGTTGCTATGGTTAGCAATCCCTCAAAAAAATCTCGCGGATTCCGGCACCTTAACCGCGTGGTAATACTAACGCGCTTTAATAAACCCACAAATGGTTGCGTTAATCAGTGGGTCGAGTCATGCGTTTCAGTCTTTCGCCAAGAGTGGGCAAGTCTGCCGGTAATGTCCTGATAGCGGCTTTGCTGGCGAGTGCGGCAACGGGTTGCAGTTCCGATGTGACACGTTTCGGTGGTGTCTTCTCGTCATCCGGTCAGGATCAGATGACGACCAACTCAATCCCTCGTAGAGGTATGCAGGCCGATCCGGTGCCGCAGGCGGATTTGGCACAGGGCGGCTACGCGCCAAGTAGCCAGGCAATGAGCCAGCCTTATTCCGCGCAGCCCGCTTATGGCGCCTCCAGCGCCCGCATGGCCTCGGCACCTGTTTCCGTCCAGCGCTCCGAACTTGCGGCTCCCTCCGCCGTTGCACCGGCAGCGCCATCCCGTGAAAGGCAAGTCGCACTCGCCCAGCCATTCCCTGCCGCCACTGCTCCGAAGAAGTCGGCGCCCATTCTCGTTCCACCGAAGACAGACTCGATCGTCACCGGCACGAACCCCAAGGTTTCCGGCTGGTCGGCAACCAATGCGCCGTCCGTCACACTTCGCCCGGGTGAAAGCATCGCGACACTCGCCAACCGCTACGGTGTGCCGGAGAAGGAGATCCTTCGCGTCAACGGCTTCAAGACTGCCGCTGCCGCCAAGCCGGGCCAGATCATCCTGATCCCGACCTTCAACGGAGGCAATGCAGCAAAGGCAGCCGCCCAAAGCGCCGACCTCTCCAAGGGTGGGCATCTGCCGCAACCGAACAAGCAGCAGGAACAGAACGTTGCGGTCGTTCCGGGTGCGAACTCCGCCCGTGACAAGTCAGTCGCAAATGCCGATCCGTCCAACAAACTTGCGGCCGGTGCAGGCAAGGGGCCAAAGGGCGCTGGCGGCACCTACGTCGTCAAGCCGGGTGACTCGCTCGCCAAGATCGCCAAGGCGACGGGCACCAGCATCGACGATCTGAAGGCCGCCAATAACCTGTCGGCCGGTTCTATCCGCATCGGTCAGGAGCTTAATCTTCCGGGTGGTTCTCAGGATGGCATGAAGACGGCTTCCATTCCGGCAAAGGCAGAGCCGAAGCCAGTCGCCGAGCCCGCCTCCGCAACGTCGACTGCTGCCGCGCAGCCGGCAACCTACAAGGCTCCTGTCGCCACCGAGACGGTGGATGAGGCTGCCAAGAAGGAAGTGGCGTCCGCCGCACCCGAGGCTACCGGCATCGGCAAGTATCGCTGGCCGGTTCGTGGAGCTGTCATTGCCGCCTACGGCGCCAACGTCAACGGCAGCCGCAACGACGGCATCGACATTTCCGTGCCCCAAGGTACGCCGATCAAGGCGGCCGAAAACGGCGTGGTCATCTATGCTGGCAACGGCCTGAAGGAGCTCGGCAATACGGTCCTCGTCCGCCACGACGATGGTACGGTCACCGTCTACGGCAACGCCGATACCTTGAGTGTTGCCCGCGGCCAGAAGATCCAGCGCGGCCAGACGGTCGCCGTCTCCGGCATGAGCGGCAACGTCAAGCAGCCGCAGGTCCATTTCGAAGTTCGGAAGGACGCGACGCCGGTCAACCCGATTACCTTCCTCGAATAGGTATTGCGTCCGAGGATACTCAAAAGCCCGGCCTCAAGCCGGGCTTTTGTCATTATGCACGGTCGAGTGCAATGCGCATCCGACCGGCGAGATCCTGAATGTACTGCCAGGCAACACGGCCCGAACGTGCGCCACGCGTCGTGGCCCATTCTAGCGCCTCCGCATGCATCTTCTCGCGATCGATTGGCAGCCTGAAGTGGTCGGCATAGCCGTCGATCATCGTTAGATAGTCGTCCTGGCTGCATTTGTGAAAACCCAGCCAAAGGCCGAACCGGTCGGACAGCGAAACCTTTTCCTCGACCGCCTCCGAAGGATTGATCGCCGTCGACTGCTCGTTCTCCATCATGTGGCGCGGAAGCAGGTGGCGCCGGTTCGAGGTCGCATAGAACAGGACGTTGTCCGGTCTACCTTCCACGCCGCCATCAAGGGCTGCCTTGAGCGATTTGTAGGCCGTGTCATCATGGTCGAACGAAAGGTCGTCGCAGAAGACGATGACACGGTGCGGCGTGTCCTTGAGAAGATCGAGCAGCGTCGGGAGGCTCGCAATATCCTCGCGATGCACTTCCACCAGCTTTATCGACACGCCGCTCTCGCGCCGCACATCCTCGTGAACAGCCTTGACCAGCGACGACTTGCCCATGCCGCGCGCACCCCAGAGGAGAACGTTGTTGGCCGGAAAGCCTTCGGCGAAGCGCACCGTATTCTCGTGCAGGATATCGCGCACGTGGTCGACACCGCGGATGAGCTTCAGCGCCACGCGGTTCGGCCGTGCAACCGGCTGAAGATGCTGACGGGCAGGGGACCAGACGAAGCAGTCGGCCGCGTTCCAGTCGTTCAATGCGGGCGGCGGCCCCGCCAACCGATCGATCGCATCTGTGAGCCGGCGCAGCTCCGTCAGAATGGCGTTGTTGACGTCTCCGGCCATGGGCCTTCCTCCTGAATTCTGCTTGCAACCAGTGTACTGTGTCTTTTGCCTGCGGCGTAGCATGGCCTTTTACGAGCGGAAAGGTTATGAGGCAGCGGAATCGGTACGGTTTCCAGCTGTTTCTGTTGCATTCGCAAAGACCGCAATTATAGTCCGGCCACCCGAGAAAAGGCGGAGTTCCGCCTCCGGAAAGTTTGAGGAGTTTAGCATGTTCATCACCCCGGCATTTGCCCAGGCTGCCACCGATACCGCGGCGTCGCCGTTCGGTTCCGGCTTCGAAATGATCATTCTTTTCGTGCCGTTGATGGTTGTATGGTATTTCTTGCTGATCCGTCCGCAGCGCGCCCAGGCCAAAAAGCGGGAAGAAACGCTGAAGGCGATCCGTCGTGGCGATCAGGTTGTGACCGGCGGTGGCCTCGTCGGCAAGGTCACCAAGGTTGTTGACGACAAAGAACTCGAAGTGGAGATTGCAGACGGCGTTCGCGTTCGCATCGTCCGCACCGGCATTTCGGAAGTTCGCGTCAAGGGTGAGCCAGTCAAGGCGGACGCTGCATAGTATTGCAAACCAAGATGTGAACCGGATTAGGCCGGGTCGGAAATAGTCGAGAGAAAATGCACCGTTTTTCCCGCTTGAAGGCCGTCCTGATCTGGGTTTTGGTGGTGGTGGCCGTGATACTCGCGGCCCCAAATCTGTTGTCTGAAGGGCAGCGTTCGAGGCTGCCCCTGTGGCTGGCTCATAGCCACATTGTTCCTGGCCCCGATGTTCAGGGCGGTTCCCATCTGCTTTTCCAGATAGAACGCGCTGATATCGTAAAGCACCAGCTCGAACGCACAGTCGCGGATGTTCGCGGTAAGTTGCGCGAAGCCAATATTCGCTACACTGGCCTGACCGGCAACGATCAGGAGATCACCGTCAAGATTACCGCTGCCAGCCAGGTGGATGCTGCCGTCAGTGCGTTGAGCGCGCTGACCGTGAGCACGAAAAGTGGCTGGTTCGGTGGCTCGGTTCAGAATGTTTCCCTGCAGAAGGGCAATGACGGACAGCTTACGCTACGAATTTCGAACGCTAGCATCGACCAAGGTATCGTGGCCGCTCAGACGCAGTCCATCGAGGTTGTCGAGCGTCGCATCGCCGGCATTGGGATTAGCAGTTTTTCAGTCCGCGGAGACGGGCGCGATCGTATCGACGTCAAGGCACTGGGCTCGGTCGACGTCGAGCGCCTGAAGAATATTCTGAGCGAGCCGGCCCAGCTCTCCGTCCGGCTGATCGATGAAAGCATGTCGGGGCAGGAGGCCCTTGCCGGTCGCTGGCCCGCGACGTCAGAGGTTCTCTACTCGCTCGACGATCCGCCCGTTCCCTATCTCGTGGACCGCACTGATTTCGTGACGGGCAACAATCTCGTTGACGTTCAGGCCGTCGCCGATGCGAACACGGATTCAGTCGCAATCAGTTACAAGCTGGATGCTGAAGGGACCGAACGCCTCGCGCAGAAGACTCGCCAGAACATCGGTCGGCACCTTGCCATACTTTTCGATGATCAGGTCATGGCGGCGCCTCTGATCAATGCGCCGATCCTGGACGGCACCGGGAAGGTGCCGGTCAGCTTCAGTGAGGACGGAGCCCGCGATCTTGCGCTGATCTTGCGAAGCGGCGCTCTGCCGGCGACGTTGACGACCGTAGAGGAGCGCACCGTCAGCCCCGTCCTCGGCGCTGAATCAAAGCGCGCCGGTCTGATCGCCGGCTTCGTCGCTGCGATCCTTGTCACCGGATTGATGTTTGCCTTCTATCGCAAGCTGGGCATCATTGCCGGCATTTCGCTGGTCCTGAATCTGCTTTTGATTCTTGCTGTGCTGAGCGTGATCGGCGCGACACTCACGCTGCCCGGCCTCGCAGGTATCGTCTTGATCATCGGCATGGCCGTCGACGCCAATGTGCTTGTCTACGAGCGAATTCGCGAGGAGGCGAAAGCCGGTCACTCCTTCGCGGATGCGATCGACAACGGCTTCTCCCGGGCATTTATGACGATCCTTGATGCCAACGTCACGATCGTCATTGCGGCCGTCATTCTCTATTATCTCGGCAGCGATACCGTCCGCGGTTTTGCAGTGACACTGGCCGCGGGAATCCTGACGACGGTCTTCACTACCTTCACGCTGACGCGCTGGATTGTCGTTACCTGGCTGCATCGCAAGCACCCGCGGCATCTGCCAAGGGATGTTCAGACGGGCATTTTCGACCGCGCGAACATCCGTTTCATGGGTATCAGGCGCTACACCTTCACGGTGTCGGCCGTGCTTTCCATTCTCGCCATGGTCGGCTTCGCGACAGTCGGTGCAAATCTTGGCGTCGACTTTGCGGGCGGGTCGCTGGTGGAAGTCAAGGCGAAGCAAGGTGCTGCCGATCGTGATGATATCCGCGCTCGCCTCGGTGATCTGAACATCGGGGCCATTGAGGCTCGCCGCCTTTCCGACCCGTCGACGGCATTGGTCCGCATCCAGGCGCAAGGCGGCGGCGAGAATGCCGAACAGTCTGCCATGACGTTGCTGCGTGATGAATTGAGCGACGACTATGAGATCCGGCGTGTCGAGGTTGTCGGCCCCGCCGTATCAGGCGAACTGACCAGGGCCGCGACGTTGGGCACACTCGGTTCGCTCGCTATCATCCTGCTTTACATCTGGCTCCGCTTCGAATGGCAATTCGCGATCGGCGCGATTATCGCGACGCTCCACGATATCATCCTGACGCTAGGCCTTTTCGTACTGACCGGCATGGAATTCAATCTCACAAGCGTTGCGGCCCTCCTGACGATCGTCGGCTATTCGCTCAACGATACAGTCGTCGTCTACGACAGGATGCGCGAGAATCTGAAGCGCTATCGCAAGATGCCTATGCCGATCCTGATCGATGCTTCCATCAACCAAACGCTGTCGCGCACCGTTCTGACGGCGGCAACGACGCTGCTGGCGCTGCTGGCGCTCTGCCTTTTCGGTGGCGACGTGATCCGCCCGTTCGCCTTTGTGATGCTGTTCGGCGTTGCCATTGGCACCTTTTCCTCCATCTACATAGCCGCGCCCGTGCTGATAGCCTTCAAGCTCCGCCCGGACGCGATTGACAACGATCAGAACAAGAAAGTGGCCGAGCCGGATACGAACCCCGGCAATCCGGCAGTGTGAGAATATGGCAAGAGGCATAGAAATCCGCGAGGCGCATTTTCCTGGACGTGCGCCCATCGATACCTACGGCAATGGCGGCTTCCGTTTCGCTGACATGTCTCATCGCGGGTCGATCCTTTGCCTGCCGTCCGGCATCTATGGCTGGGACATGGACATGTCGAAGCCTCTGTCGATCAAGAATTTTCAAAAGGTGCTCGATGAAGCAGCCGAGATTGAGGTTCTGCTGATCGGGACGGGAGACGACATGCGTCCGATCCCGCCTGATCTGAAGGCCGCGCTCAAGGCTGCAGGTATTTCCTCGGATCCCATGAACACCGGCGCGGCCGTCCGCACCTTCAATATCATGCTCATGGAATCCCGCGCTGTCGCCGCGGCACTGATCGCGGTTTGACAATGGCGGAGCAGTCTTTGACGAACCAGGACATTTGCCTGGCGACGCTGCGTGACAACGACCGCGACCGCTATCTGGCTTGCCTGCTGGCGCCGGAAGTAAGGCGGGGCGCTCTGGCAGCTCTCTACGCTTTCAACGCCGAGCTCGCGCGCATTCGCGATCTGGTGCACGATCCCCTTCCAGGGGAGGTTCGCATGCAGTACTGGCGCGATCTGCTGGAGGGCGGCGCGCACGGCTCCACCCAGGCAAACCCGATTGCCGCCGCCTTGTTGTCGGCGATTGAAACCCACCGCCTGCCATCGCAGACACTCGTCAACATGATCGATGCCCGCATCTTCGATCTCTACGACGATCCGATGGTGACGCGGGTCTCACTTGAGGGGTATGCCGGCGAGACGGCGTCTGCGCTGATCCAACTGGCAAGTCTCGTGCTTGCGCCGGAGGCGGCCACCGCATCTGCTGAGGCTGCTGGGCACGCGGGCGTTGCGCAGGCCATCGCCGGTCTTCTGCTCCTGATGCCGTTGCATCGCCACCGCGGCCAGCTCTACCTTCCCCTTGAAATCCTGTCCGCTACCGGGCTCGATCGTGATGCGTTTCTCGCCGGCGAGGACAAGCCGCGAATCTCTGCCGCGATCGAAGCCTTTGCGGGACTTGGACGCGACCATCTTGCCAAGGCGAGACGTGTCGCAATACCGCAGTCGGTGTTTCCCGCCTTTTTGCCTGTCACCATGGCGGAGCCGGTTCTTTCCAACGCCCAGAAGGTAGGCGCGGGACTGTTCGATCGGCAGATCCAGCGATCGCAGTTTCGGCGCCAGGCCGGCATGCTGCTTGCGCTGATGCGCAAGAAAATCTGACCCTGTTTAAACTCGCGCAAGGCTCGTGCGTTATAAAGACGCCGTTGTCGATTTGATCGGAGAGGGATGTGAGCATAATCGTCTGGTGCGTTATATTCGCGATCGTCATCTTCATCGCCTTCATTTCGACGCGCATGGCGGCGCAGAACAAGGAAGATGGCCTGCACGATACCGGGCTCGCGATCATCGAGTTCAACCGGGCTTTCCCCAACGAAGCAATCCGCCAGTTGCAGGCGACTGCCGATGGGCAGGCGGTGTTCGTGCGTTTGCATGACAACAAGGCCGGCATCATGCGGAATATGCAGCGGCACTATTCGTGCCATGTTCTTGAGCCGGGAAGGGCGCGTGTGCTCGGCTCCGAAACCGGGCGAGGCCTCAACATAGAGTTCCTCGACGCACCACATCACAGCGGCACCTTTGAATTCGCGTCCGCCAGGGTGGCGTCGGAGGTCGCACTTTGGCTGCTCGGCAACTACGTGGCCGAGCCTGACAAGGCATTGCCGTCGCACAATCCCACGGTCGCAAACGGCCAGTAGCAAAGGTTCTGGCGAACCGGGATATCCCTTCGCTGCGGCCGTCCCGCATTCACAATGATCCTCGTCGGCGCGGCCCGCGCGATGCGTCGCCGCGGCCGTTTTGCCGTTGCCTACGGTCCGAAATAGGCGCAAGATTTACGCTATCCGGCATTAGTTTGAGTTTGTATTCACAAACGCGATGGAGGTGCGTGATGCTTGCAATCAATGATACCGCTCCGGATTTCGAAGCTCAGACAACCGAAGGCGTGATCAGTTTTCACCAGTGGATCGGCAACTCCTGGGCAGTGCTGTTTTCGCATCCGAAGGACTTTACCCCCGTATGCACGACCGAACTCGGCTACATGGCGCGGATCAAACCCGAATTCGACAAGCGCGGTGTGAAGATTATCGGTCTTTCCGTTGATCCGCTCGAACGCCACACCAGCTGGATGATAGACATCGAGGAAACGCAGGGCTATCGTCCAAACTATCCGATGATCGCGGACGTCGATTACGCGGTATCGAAGCGTTACAACATGCTGCCCGCGCTCGTATCCGGCGATCCGACCGAGCGCACTCCAGCCGACAATCAGACCGTCCGCAACGTCTTCGTGATAGGGCCTGACAAGAAGATCAAACTGGTCATGGTCTATCCGATGACCACGGGGCGCAACTTTGATGAGGTGCTGCGGGTCATCGATTCCCTGCAGCTTACCGCAAAGCACAAGGTCGCTACGCCAGTGAACTGGAAGAACGGCGAGGACGTGATCATCGCCGGTTCAGTCTCCGACGACGACGCAAAGAAGCAGTACCCGCAAGGTTGGCGAGCACCGAAGCCCTATATCAGGATCGTGCCGCAACCGCACGGATAGGCAATCGCAAAGCAAGCCGCCACGAAGGAGGTGGGGATGATCTTCCGGCAGCTGTTCGATCCGGTGTCGAGCACCTATTCCTATTTGCTGGCAAGCCGGAATGGCGGCGAGGCGCTGATCATCGATCCGGTGTTGGAAAGGGTTGATCGCTATCTTCAGCTCATCCGCGAGCTCGATCTGAAGCTCGTGAAGGCCGTAGATACCCATCTCCATGCCGACCACATCACAGGTCTTGGCGCGCTGCGCGACAAGACCCATTGTATTACCGTGATGGGAGAGCAAACAAAGGCCGACGTCGTTTCGATGCGTCTGTCGGACAATGAGAAGCTGACCATCGAGGGACTCGCCCTCGATGTGATTTATACGCCGGGACACACCGACGATTCCTACAGTTTCGTTTTGCCCGACCGTGTTTTTACCGGCGACACCCTGCTCATTCGCGGCACCGGCCGCACCGATTTCCAGAACGGAGATCCCCGGGCGCAATACGAGTCGATCTTTGGCCGACTGCTGAAGCTTCCGGAATCGACGATGGTCTTCCCTGCACACGACTACAAGGGCGATACGGTCTCGACCATCGGCGAGGAAAAGGCCTTCAATCCACGCCTGCAGGTAAGATCCGCCGATGAATATGCCGATCTGATGAACAATCTGAAACTGGCCAATCCGAAGATGATGGACGTAGCCGTTCCGGCTAACATGAAGGTCGGGATGAACCAGGACAACGTAATGCGCCATGGCTGGGCGCTGACGGCGCAGCAAGCGCTGGGCGTCGTCGGCCTCGGCGACGTCGCCTTGGTCGATCTGCGCGAGAATGCCGAACGGCAGCGAAACGGCACGATCCCGGGCTCTCTTCACGTCCCCTATCCCTCGCTCGAGGAAAGCATAGGCGCTGGCGGTACGCTGCATGAGCTGGCAACTTCAACCCGCAAGAGGCTGCTTTTCTATTGCGCGTTCGGCGAACGATCGGCAATGGCCGTGCAGGCAGCGCATGACGCCGGTCTTCCGCTGGCCTTTCATATTCAAGGCGGCATCGACGCCTGGAAGAAGGCGGACGGACCGATCGCGCATTAACGAGCGCCCTATGGCAAGCGATGCAATGGTGCAGCGGCAATCGATTCTGACCTGTCCGATCTGAGGGCACCGATCAGTGGAAACGGTGCCGGTCGATGCCTGCGTTTGGTTCCACGAATGCCAGGGCTGCGGCGCGACGCTTAAGGCGAAGCACGGCGATTGCTGCGTCTTTTGCTCATACGGGTCGGTTCCGTGCCCGCCGATCCAAACCCGCGCGATCTCGCGGTGTTGTCAGGCCACCTCGAACAGGGCCGCGTAGTGATAGGGCGGCAGATCGACGACCCGCTGCATGGAAAAGCCAGCAGTCTCAACAACGGTACGAACCGCTTCGGGCGACATGCGCATCTCGGTTCGCGGTCCCCGGGGCTTGCCTAGGACCACCGTTTCCTCTCGCGGAGCCGGGTGCCAGTTGACGATGCAGAACAGGCCGTCCGGTTTCAGAACTTCCCTTACGGAACATGCGAGACCTATTTGGTCAGGAACGCCGTGGAAGGTATTGGCGATCAAGACAAAATCGACCGGTTCGTCAAGGTGTTTCGCCAGCGCCGACGTGGCGTCCGCGCAAATCCACTGGCGAACTGACGCGCCGCTGCGCTCAACTTCGGCCTTTGCCAGCTCGATCATGGCGGGATCGAGATCGAGCGCCGCCAACCGTCCGTCGACCAGTGCTGCGAGCGGGCCGGTGAAGTAACCGTCGCCGCAGCAAAGGTCGAGAACGCTCATGCCCCGCCGGATGCCAATCTGTTGAAGCAGCCCTTGGGGATCAGGCCACAGCACAGACCACCAATCCCTGTCCGGCATGGACGTGCCTTGAAACAATGCTGCCATGTCACGCCCCCGAGGAGGTCTCACCACACAGAATTTCGACAGCGACGAGACGCCTGTCGATGGCTAGATCGGTAGGCTCCCGGCTCGATTACGCACTCTCCGCGAGCTTGACGTCCTGCCCGAGCCAGGTGGCACAATCCGCAAGCGCCCGCTTGGCGATCAGCTGCCGCTTCATGATCGTCTTGTCCTTGCCGCGGAAACGCTTCACGCCTTCGGGTTTGACGATCGAGCCGGGCTCCAGCTCGGGGAACAGGCCGAAATTGATGTTCATCGGCTGAAACGACCGCTTGCCCGGCTCCTCGTCGTTGACGATGTGTCCGCCCGTGATGTGGCCGAGCAGCGAGCCGAGCGCCGTCGTGGCCGGCGGCAGGGATACTCCTTCTCCCTTTCGCTCGGCAGCGGCGAACCGGCCAGCCATGAGGCCGACGCTGGCGCTTTCGACATAGCCTTCGCAGCCAGTAATCTGCCCGGCAAAGCGCAGGCCCGGGCGGGACTTGAGCGTGAGCGACGGGTCGAGCAGCGTGGGCGAATTGATGTAGGTATTACGGTGAAGGCCGCCGAGGCGAGCGAATTCGGCTTTCTGGAGCCCCGGGATCATGCGGAAGATCTCGGCCTGGGCCCCGTATTTCAACTTCGTCTGGAAGCCGACCATGTTGTAGAGCGTGCCGAGCGCATTGTCCTGGCGCAACTGAACGACGGCATAGGCCTTGACCGTCGGGTTGTGCGCATTGGTCAGGCCCATCGGCTTCATCGGGCCGTGCCGCAGCGTCTCGCGGCCGCGCTCTGCCATCACCTCGATCGGAAGACAGCCGTCGAAGTAAGGCGTTCCTTCCCACTCCTTGAATCCGACAGTATCGCCGGCAATCAGGGCATCGACGAAAGCGTTGTACTGCTCTTCGGTCATCGGGCAGTTGATGTAATCCTTGCCGGTGCCACCGGGACCGACCTTGTCATAGCGCGACTGGTACCAGCAGATATCCATATCGATGCTGTCCCGATGAACGATCGGCGCGATTGCGTCGAAGAAGGCCAGCGCGTCCGCGCCCGTCTCGGCCTGGATGGCGCTTGCAAGGGAAGGTGCCGTCAACGGGCCGGTGGCAACGATGGCGAGATCCCATTCTGTCGGCGGCAAGCCGGTTACTTCTTCACGAACGACCTTGATCAACGGGTGCTCTTGGATCGCTTTGGTAACGGCGTCCGAGAAACCGTCGCGGTCGACGGCCAGCGCGCCACCGGCGGGGACCTGATGCTTGTCGGCGCACGCCATGATCAGCGATCCCGCCATGCGCATTTCGGCATGGATAACGCCAACCGCGTTGCTGGTCGCGTCGTCAGAGCGGAAGGAGTTGGAGCACACGAGCTCGGCCAAGCCGTCGGTCTTGTGGGCGTCGGTGCCACGCACGCCGCGCATCTCGTGCAGGATAACCGGCACGCCGGCATTTGCGATCTGCCAGGCTGCCTCGGAGCCGGCGAGCCCGCCGCCGACCACATGGATGGGAGAATGGGAAAAGGTCTTGTTCATGCGCGGCTGATTACCACGCTGGGCTGGCGCAGGAAACCGAAGAATTGGCGACTGATCGATGCCGGCACCGATGCCGTCAAATATCCAGCTTCAGCCGAGCGCCCGTGTCGCTCGCCGCCGGCACGGCGCAGCAAATCAGCGCTTCGTCATCGGCGGTGTCGGCGGTCGGCTCCTTCGTGTATGCGACGGAGCCTGACAGGATTTTCGTCCTGCAACTTCCGCAATTGCCAAGGCGACAGCTGAACTCGGGCGCCAAGCCGCGCGCTTCGGCAAGCTCGAGCAACGTGCCCGATCCTGGCTCCCAGCGTGCTTCCTTACCGGAGCGCATGAAATAGACCGGCTGCGGTTCTTCAGCGGCGGCGCGCGCGGGCGATCGCGGGAGCGCATCTCCCGATCGCTGGAGAGACGCGGGTCCAAACGCTTCGGCATTGATGCGGCTATCGGAGATATTCAATCCACGCAGGCCATCATAGACCGACTGCATGAAGCCGGCTGGACCGCACAGATAAAAGTCGTAGTCGTTGAACGGCAACACGCTGCTGAGCAGGGTCATGTCGACCCGCCCCTGCTTGTCATAGTCTTCACCAGCGACCGTATCAGAAGTATCGCTGAGCAACCGGACCAGCTTAACGACGCCGCCGGACACTGCGGCGAGTGCCTGCAGCTCGGCATTGAATGCACGTTCCGACGCGTTGTGCGCTGAATAGATCAGCCAGGTCGGTCGTATCCGCCTGGTTCGCAGCCCCTCGTAGACGACATGCCGCAGCATCGCGAGCAGGGGGGTGATCCCGATGCCCGCCGCCAGCAAGACGGCAGGGCGTCTCTCGCCGGGGTCGATCGTGAACGCGCCTGTCGGGGCGCGTGTCTCGATGATGTCTCCTTGCCGGATGGCATCGTGAAGATGCGCCGAGACAAGCCCTTCGCGCTTGACGCTGATGCGATAGATACTGTCGGAGGGGGCCGAGGAGATCGTATAGGTGCGCACCGCCGGCACATCCGATCCCTCGAGCTTGATGCGGATCGGTAGGTGCTGGCCGGAGACATGCGGAATGATCCCGCCTTCGTCTATCGGTTCGAGATAGAACGAGCGCACGCTGGCGCTCTCTTCGACGATCCGGGTGACGCGGAAGGGCCGCCAGCTCTTGGCGAGGGCAATCGCCTGAAGCCGCGCGTCAGCCTCATCCCAACTCCCGGTCATCAGGGAGTTGGGAGATGGACCATTGGCGCGCGATCGCCAGCGCAGCGGCAACGCTTCCTGCCGGTAGACGATCTGTGTCGGGCGAAAGCGCCACAGACGCTCCGCCCCCTGGAACGCCGCTATCTCAGGCGATTCCAGAATGACCTCGGCGCTGCCCGATAACTGCAGCAGGTCGCCGCTCTCGAAATCCGCGAAGACCAACCCCGCCCGCGGATTGGCAAGAATGTTGCCGAGCGTGTTGAAGAAGAGATTGCCGGCAAAGTCCGGGATCGTCAGAACACTGTCCTCGCCAATCCTGACAAAGCCGGGCCGGCCGCCACGATGCGAAACATCGATTTGGCGCCCTTCATGGTCGCGGCCGACATACGAGGCGACGAAGAATGTATCCGCCTTGGCGATCATTTCGGCAGGCCGACCCTCCAGATTGCCAAAACTGACCGGGTCGTACCCGGAGGGCTGCATTGGATCCCGTGTAAACTCGAAATCGCGCAGCTGGATATATTGCGGGCAGTTGCCGTAGGCCTGCCCAACACGCACATCGAAGCCGTCCTGCCCGGTTCGATGGATAGTGCCATTCAGCCGGTTGCGACGGCGCGTGTGGAGCTCGATGCCCAACATGGCAATGGCCTTGCCGTCGTCCATTCCCGCGTCGGCCGGGTCGAGCGGCTCACGGGGAAGGTCGACACTCAGTGTGTGGACGTCCGGGCTCTGAAGGAAGCCCGGACGATTGGCACGGAGTGTCGCCCATGCGTTGCCGTCTTCATCTACCGCCCCAAGTACGATGAAGGGCAGCTGCGGGTAGAACTGCCGATGCTGATCGATCAGGTGATCTCGCAGCACGCGGCGGCCCACTTCGTCCATTCGCTTCGCGACGCCGACCTTCTCCTGCAGTGCGATCTCTCCGGCATGCCAGGGAGAGGAGGTGGTGCTCTGTGCCTCGGTGGGCATAACTGGCTCCTTCACGGCTTTTGGTCGGGTGCGGTGCGATGCGGCGCCTTAAGCGGCCTCGACAATGCCGACGGGTGATTTCTGGAAAGGCTGAAAGCCGGGAAGAGCTTCTATGCGCTCGAGCCAGGTCGTTACGCTACGGTAGGCAGACCGGTCGACGTTCCCCTCAGGCGCCCGTGCGATGTAGCTGTAGAGGGCGATGTCGGCGATCGTCGGTCTCGTTGAGACGATCCATTCACGACCGGTCAGTTGGGCATCGACAAGGCCAAGAATGCGATGAGCTCTCGCGATCACTTCTTCAGTATCGAATTTCGCGCCGAATAAGGTCACAAGACGGGCCGCGCATGGACCATAGGCGATCTCGCCCGCCGCGACCGACAGCCACCGCTGAACCGCAGCCGCCGCTGCCGGCTCCTCCGGCAGCCATCCCTCCGGCGCATACGTCTTGGCGACATAGACAAGAATGGCGTTGGAGTCGCTGACGACGGTGTCGCCGTCCTGAAGCACCGGCAGCTGCCCGAATGGGTTGAGCGCCAGGAAATCGGGGCTCTTGTGTTCTCCCGCCGCTAGGTCGACCTCCACGATTTCGGCATCGACGCCGATAAGCGACAGAAAGAGGCGGGCGCGATGGGCATGGCCCGATAGAGGATGCGAGTACAGCTTCATCGATCTGATCTCCGATTGAGGTGAACAAACAATAATTGTTTCCTGCTGCGCGTTGAATTGCGATAATATGAAAGTCACTATTTCAATTTGTGGAATATTGCGGGATATCCTATGGATCGGCTTCAATGCATGAGGGTTTTGGTCAAGGTCGCCGAGACGGCAAGCTTTGCGCAGGCTGCACGCCAACTTCACATGAGCGCTCCGGCCGTTACGCGCGCAGTTGCCTATCTGGAGGAAACTACAGGTGCTAGGCTGTTCGTGCGCTCAACGCGCTCGGTGAAGCTGACGCCATCAGGCAGCCGATATGCCGACGACTGCCGAAGGATTCTCAGTGATATCGACGAGGCGGAAGCCTCTGCCGGTGGATCCCATTCAACGGCATCCGGAATCCTCAGCATCACTGCGCCGGTATTGTTCGGTCAGATCCATGTCGTCCCGATTTTGACCGCGTTTCTCAGCACGCACCCGGCGGTCACCGGGCGCGTCCTGTTCTTCGATAGGATGGTCAATCTCGTGGAGGAGGGCATCGACGTCGCCATTCGTATCGGCCACCTGCAGGACTCGGACCAGCAGGCGAACAAAGTCGGCGGCGTGCGCCGCGTTGTCTGCGGCGCGCCGGCCTATTTCGCGCGTCATGGCGAGCCGGTAACGCCGGCGGATCTCACCCGGCACGTGACCATCGTCAATACGGGATCATCGGCGCCGTTGGACTGGCACTTCGCGCCCAACCATACGCCCGTCAAGCTTCACCCGCGCATGTACTGCAACACCGTCGATGCATCGATCTCCGCGGCGTTGACGGGGTGGGGCCTGACGCGGACCTTGTCCTATCAGGTGGCGGAGCATCTTGCTGCCGGTCGGTTGAGGACGGTGCTCGATCAGTACGAGGAAGAGCCACTGCCGATCCACGTGGTCCACGTAGAGGGCAGGCACGTCTCAGCCAAGACACGTGCTTTCGTGGACTTTGCTGTTCAGAAGATAAAGGCGCTCGGCCTCTAGAGGCAGACCGATGTCGAGGTAGATATCAGCCCGATACGCTGTGCCGCAAAGGCGGCATTTATGCCATGGCCTTGGCCGAGGCTTCGTAGCATTCGGACAGGGAGCTTATACGATCGAGGTTGTTCAGGATATCGACCATATCGCATGCTTCGCGCCACGTCATCCGAGCCATCTGCACGTTGTTCAACTCCGCCGGCCGTTGTGTCGTGGCATCGACAACGGTCCAGAGTCCGTCCTCCATGCGAAGATTATATCGGCACATTACGCATGTCTCCCTTGGGTAATGCCGGATACTTTCACAATGACTAATATGAGTCCATCCTAAAGGATGATGGAAGTGCGGTATTAACAGCCATGCCCGTGGCGGGCGCGCTCGCCGTGAAGGGGCTCAGAATCAAAAACGGCGCCAAAGGCGCCGTCTTGGAAGCTTCACGCTTGCCGCTATTAGCGGAACGAGCGGGAAGCGATATTGCGGATGTCGTAGCGGGTAACGCCGATGTCAGCGAGCGCCTGGTTGGAGAGGCTGCCAAGTTCGCTGAGCGTGCGGCGATAGCTCATCCAGTTCTTTGCAATGCGGATCGGGTTCATGTTCTTTTCCTCAGAATGATCGTCAGAGCGGCCCCATCGCCGTCTCATCGTTGACGTTCATATAAGTCTTCTCTGTCATATTGTGCAGTGCAAAGAAGCGGCATCTGCTATGCAATTGTGCATGTGATGCTCATTCCGAATGCAGCGATTGTTTTCTGAGCCACGCCAAAAGGGACGGGGAATTGACTGCAACTATCGCGGAAGCTGGTAGCCAGGCAAAAGAAAACGCCCGTTGCTAGGGGCAGCGGGCGTTTTATCAAGGCGATCTTGCTTGGGAGGATAGCAAGTCGCTTGGATTAGCGGGCAGAAGCCTCGCGAGCAACACGATGGATGTCAGAACGGTCGATACCGAGGTCGTGCAATTCGCGGTTGGTCATGCGGCCGAGTTCGGAAACAGTCTGACGATACTTGCGCCAGTTGTTGAAAGAGCGAGAGAAGTTCATTTTTGTCCCCTTTCCTAGGGCTTGCGATCTGCCAGCTGCCGCCGATCGGCGCTGACCTCTATTTGATGACTGCAATATATGTTGCGCTGCGAAGTCGTAGCAGAGACAAGATTTCAGATCACCTATGCACTAAGCGCAAGTCTCAAGTGCTAGTCGCCGTGATTTCGCGCCTATGTGGTTAATCATTAGGCAGAATGGTTGGTGTATGCCGGCCCGCGTTGCCTTTTCTCCTTGCGAGGCAGAGTGGCCGCCGGTTGGCATATTCAGCTACGACAAGGAGGTCGCAGCAAAATTTGGTTCGGCGGTCAGCGGCTGCGGGGTCGTTGCTGCCTCCGATGAGCCTGCTGCCAGGCCATTAGACCGGCGCGACCTGCGGGAGGCACATCCGCCACCGCTGTCCAACAGGCATTGGAAAACCACGCTGCGATATTGTCGAAAACCAAACGCCCACCGGGGGAGGATCCGGTGGGCGTCGTTAGGGTGACTGACAACCGGGAGGAGGAGGAGTGTCGTCAGTCTATCGGAGGGCGCTGGGAGGAGGAGTGCGCTGCTCCGAATTTCGTTACGAAGATCATCTTCGCAGGCTTTTCCGGTAACCCGGGGCAGGGCGCCGTCCCCTTGCCTTCTGATTAGTAATATAAATCGTCTTACTGGTATTTTGCAGTGCAATATAATCATGCTGCCCATGCAGAAATCGCATGGCTTGCGAGTATGGAGTGTATATTAGCAACCTGCCGTTATGGATCGGTTAAAAAGCACCCCAAATTCGCCCAATGACGAATTCGTATGGGAATATTTCCCTCGTGCTCGATCAACGGCTATAAAGCAAAGAGAGGAAGCGCGTAGTCGCGCGTTTGGCGGAGTAGGGCATGTATCGCGGTCGATTGGAGCGAGACCTCTCGCTTTGGGTGGAAAAGGGGCTCTTGCCGGAGGCAACTGCAGGAGCGCTCTTGGAGGAATATGACGCGCGCCCGGCAAGCTTCAGCCTTGGCAACGTGCTGATGATCCTCGCGGCAATCCTGCTAGGGGCGGCGATCCTGCTGGTTGTCGCTTCGAATTGGGAAGCCATCCCGCGTCTTGTGCGCGTCGCCGTCATTCTTGCAATCATCTGGGTCGTGCATCTCGGCGCGGCGGTCATGCTCAGGCGCGGCGCAACCGGCGCAGCGGGCGGACTGCTGGTGATCGGGACATTGGCCTTCGGTGGAGCGATTTCGCTGATCGGGCAGATGTATCATCTGTCGGGAGACCAACTGACGGTCATGTACCTGTGGTTTGGCATGGCAGTGGTTTCGGCGGTGCTGTTTCGCTCCGGCGTCGTCGCCGCGGTGGCAGGCTTTCTGTCTTGGGGCAGCTTCGCGGCCTATCTCGATACCTACGATACGCGCTGGGTCGGCCTCGATCCCTGGATTGTGCCGCTCATGGCAGCGGTTGTCATTGGTCTCGTCCACCTCACCGGCGCGGATCGCGCGCGCCATCTCGCGTATCTGCTGCTTGTCGCCTGGCTTACCTGGCTCTATGCGGTGAACGAGAATTTCTGGCTCGCGCTCGCCTATGCTATCGGCGGCATGCTCACCTTTGTTCTCGTCAGCCTGCCGGTAGCACGACGTTCCGCGCTTCTCAGGACTGCCGGATCGGCTCCTGCCTTTTACACTTTCCTCGTCGCCATCATCGGTCTCCTTCTGCTCCATATTGAATTGGAGCATGGCTGGCAGTTCGTGACATTGGCGCTGGTGACGCTGGGCGCCGCAGTTGTTGCCATTGCGCTCCAGGGACGAAACAACGGTGCGGTGCGCTATCTGGCCTACGCCGCCTTTGCCGCTGAGATGCTCTACCTTGCGTCGGTGACCGTCGGGTCGATTCTCGGGACATCGAGCCTCTTCCTGTTCTCGGGGCTCTTCGTTGCGGCCGTCGCGTGGCTCGTCATTCGCCTCGAGCGGCGATTTGCCCTCAGAACTCCGGAGGCAAGCGTATGAGCATTTTCTCGCCGCAAGGCTCAGGCAGCCGCTACATCGTCGCTGCAATCATCGTAGCGGCGCTGCAGACCGCCGTTCTTGGCTATGCGATCGAGAGCCGTGCGTCGATTCTGCGCAGCGGTACCGACGCTCTGCTGAAGACCGCGCCCGTCGATCCGCGCGACTTTCTGCGCGGTGACTATGTCGTGCTGAACTACGAGATCTCCTCGGTCCCGGTAGCATCGATTGTTGGCGGTGTACCGCAGGACCAGGGCAAGAAGAGCCTATGGGTGCGGCTGAAGCCTGGCGATGGCGGATTCTGGGGCATTGTCGAAGCATCGTTCGAACGCTTGGCCGAGCAACCGGGCACCGTGGTTCTGCATAGCAGGCCTTTCTATAGTTATGGCCCCAATTCCGCCGACCACATCCGCGTCGAGTATGGCATCGAACGCTATTACGTTCCGGAAGGCCAAGGCACGGCCTTGGAGAAGGCGCGCCAGGGCGGTGACGTCTCCATTGCCGTTCGCGTGGCCTCGGATGGAACGCCACAGATACGCAGCCTGCTCGTCGACGGGAAGCCCGCCTACGACGAGCCTCTTTATTAAGTTGACGCCGAATGGTGTGGAAGCCTGCGAGCGCGGGCGAAATCACTGTCATTTGCCCTTCATTTTTCCTTTGCCTCTCCCAAATCGGGTGTTATAGAGACGCCGCGCTCCGGAAGGCCTCATGTGCAGGCATATGCATGCGGTTTTTGAGAACGCGGGTATGGTGAAATTGGTAGACACGCCAGATTTAGGTTCTGGTGCCGCAAGGCGTGGGAGTTCAAGTCTCTCTACCCGCACCAAAAGCTGGCTTGCAGGCGGGGGGACCGGAACCGGTGTTCCTCGATTACCCGGCAGCAAGGCGCCGTTCCGCCAGGGGCGGAATGAATAAGAATTGAGAACAAGCCACGCTCGGCAACTTTCCGGCGTCGTGCTCATCGAAACGAACGGCGTCTGGGCACGGCCGCCACGAATGAGGTAGGAAGACATGCAGGTTATCGAAACGCTCGCTGAAGGGCTGAAGCGCGAAATCAAGGTCGTAATCCCGGCCAAGGACATGGAAGTCAAGATGAATGAGCGTCTTGCCGACGTGAAGGACAAGGTCCGCATCAACGGCTTCCGTCCGGGCAAGGTTCCGGCCGCTCACCTCAAGAAGGTTTACGGCAAGTCCATTATGGCCGACCTCGTCAACGAGATCGTCCGCGAGCAGCCGACCGCCATCTTGGCCGAACGCGGCGAAAAGTCCGCGACGCAGCCGGAAATCGCGATGACGGAAGACAAGGACGAGGCAGAACAGATCCTCGCCGCTCAGAAGGACTTCGAGTTCACGCTGTCCTACGAAGTTCTGCCGCCGATCGAACTGAAGTCCAACAAGGGCATCAAGATCACGCGCGAAGTCGTCGACATCTCCGAAGAGGAAGTCAACGAACAGGTTCTGAAGGTCGCTGAAAGCGCCCGTTCGTACGAAACCAAGAAGGGCAAGGCCGCCAACGGCGACCGCATCACGATGGACTACGTCGGCAAGGTCGACGGCGTTGCCTTCGAGGGCGGCACCGACCAGGGCGCCGAACTCGTTCTCGGCTCCGGCCGGTTCATCCCGGGCTTTGAAGACCAGCTGGTCGGCACCAAGGCTGGTGACGAGAAGACCATCACCGTTACCTTCCCGGCTGACTACCCGGCCAAGAACCTCGCTGGCCAGGAAGCCACCTTCGACCTGTCGGTCAAGGACGTTGCTGCTCCGGCCGACGTTGAAATCAACGACGAGTTGGCCAAGAAGCTCGGCCTTGAATCGGCTGACCGTCTGAAGGAAATCGTCCGCGGCCAGATCGAGTCGCAGTACGGCTCGATGACCCGCCAGAAGGTCAAGCGTCAGATCCTCGACCAGCTCGACGAAATGTACAAGTTCGAGACCCCGGCCTCGCTCGTCGACGCCGAGTACAACGGCATCTGGAACCAGGTCGCCAACGATCTCGCTCAGTCCGGCAAGACCTTCGAAGACGAAGACACGACGGAAGAGAAGGCACGCGAAGAGTACAAAAAGCTCGCTGAGCGTCGCGTTCGCCTCGGCCTCGTTCTCTCTGAAATCGGCGAAAAGGCCGGCGTCGAAGTAAGCGAAGACGAAATGCAGCGCGCCATCTACGAGCAGCTGCGCCAGTATCCGGGCCAGGAAAAGCAGATCCTTGACTTCTTCCGCAGCCAGCCGGGTGCGGCAGCCTCGATCCGCGCTCCGATCTTCGAAGAAAAGGTCATCGACCATCTGCTGACCGAAATCGACGTCACGGACAAGAAGGTGACCAAGGAAGAACTGCTCGCCGACGAAGAAGGCGAAGCGTCCGAGAAGGATGCCAAGAAGGCCGCTCCTAAGAAGAAGGCTGCTGCAAAGGCAGAAGCTGCTGAAGGCGAAGAAGCTGCTCCGAAGAAGAAAGCAGCTCCGAAGAAGAAGGCTTCCGAGGAAGGCGCCGAGTAATCTTCGGCCAGTTGAAATTTACGAAAGCCCCGCCTTGTGCGGGGCTTATACATTGCGAGGCCGGTGCATCGGTTATGATGCACCGGCCTCGTTTGCCATTGAGGTGATTGCAACACCGCAGTGACGATGCGCAGAGCGGTTGGTCCTAGCGGGCCTGAACTTTCGTTCGTAAAAAAGCAGAACCCTTTGC
>NZ_JBFTQH010000008.1:0-191022 GCF_056398905.1 Rhizobium sp. 01T417
CCGGGTACTTTCTTGCGACGCTTGGAGTTCGGCTCGAAGACGCGGCGTCGTGCGGGCGCTGCCGTGAAGAATACTTCCCATAATGCATCCTCTTCCTGACGACTCAGGTTCAATGATGCACCATCACACTCAGGGACTACACACCTAGACTGATAATAACTTTTCGATGATCGGCCGACTGAGCGCGGTCAATTTTCAGCGAGACTTTTGATGATGATTTGTTGTTTGCGGGTGCCGTCCTCTCACTCATCGCGGCGCTCGCAACCTTCCAGGTCGAGATGCGGGCGGCGGGTCAAAGTATGCTGCGCCATATCGCCAGGGGCGTCGTAGACGATAACCGAGCGAAACGCGTCCGACCCTCAACTGTACTTCCCTCGACATCGAAGCGACGGCCTGGGGCTGGCTGGCGGATGAATACCGTGCGGCTCACTTGGAACGATCGCCGATAGCGGCCAGAGCGAAAAAGCAAATACCGGTATTGCCCGTCACACTCTCGACGCCGGATTTGGCCTGCCCCCAAACCAGAAGAAGTACAAGGGCACCCGAATTACGTCTTGGCCGAATTGCGCCGCATAGGCTTTGGGAGGAGCTGGATTGCGCTCCTTCAAGGAAATTCAGTGATCTCGTCGCAGCGTGGCATCAAAAAGCACGTCTACGTTTTCCTTTGAAGCCGCCGAAGGCTTTCGAACATCACAGAGAAATTGGGGGCGGGGTCTCTCGTCTTGAATACGACGTATTGCTCATTATATATAGGGCATCGACTTTTGCTTTTTGAGCTTTGCTTTGCGTTATATGACGCAGCTGGCGAACCTTTTCTTACAGACATCGATCATTGACTGCCGACGGCTCTCGTCGGGCAGCAACTATTCGTGCGATTGAAAAGGATAATCGTCATGAACACAGGTATCGTTAAGTTTTTCAACACCACTAAAGGCTTCGGCTTTATCCAGCCTACGGACGGCAGCAAGGACATCTTCGTTCACATTTCCGCCGTCGAGCGCTCAGGGATGAGTTTCCTGTCTGAAGGCCAGAAGCTCAGCTTCGACGTCGTCGAGGATACCCGTTCGGGCAAGAGCGCCGCTGAAAACCTCCAAGCCGCCTAAAGAAACCATCGGTCTTTTGCCAGGGACGTACTGGCATCGACCGAACATTTCAAAAGTCGGGACTCCCTTCCTTTCCTCGTTTTCAGAGATAGTGATCGAATGAAAAAGACAAATGCCGACCAGCAAATCCAGCGGGCCCTCCGTCAAGTGAAGAACACCAGTGGCGGCGGTCACCTTGGCGGAACGAATTTCGGCCAATCGTACGATGCGAAGACATCATCTGCCAAAGGCAAGTCCGACGGTAGCCGTAAAAATTCCCGCAAAGCTTGATCGCTTGCTGGAGAAGGTAGCTTTAATGGGAGGTAGATCATGACCATCACGAAAGAAGCGTTTTTCAACCCTGCCAAACTTTCTGCCGACGCGAAAGCAACGCAGATGAATGCGACGGTTCGCAATATTCTCGAAGCCGAAGTGGCGGAACGCGACAAGAAAACGCAAAAGCTCCGAGCGCTCAGACTGGCGCAGCCTGTCGTAGAGCCGTCCAGAAAAAGGAAGCCTTAGAACGCCGGCAGCCTAACCTTTCGCCTCCCTGACCACGGATGTACTGGCATGGAGATGAGATGGAAGCACAGAGGAGCCGGATTTATGTCCGGTTCCATGCTGCGGTTTAGGCACGCTAAAGCTAAGGGCGAAATTACAAAAATCTGGGAGCCAAGGAAATTGAAGGAGACCGTTTCTGAGTACGAAAGAGAAAGTCAGCGCAAATTCCCAAGCCATTTCGGTGGAGTTGACGCCGTCTCACGTTAGAGCCTTGAAGCTTGCGAAGGATGGCGATTTGCATTCCCAAGATGGCAAGTCCTGGACACATCTTAACGCTACCATCACCTACGCAAGGTCAGACCGGTTCAAAGAGCGTCCAATCAAGGTGAAGTCGGTCACAACGGCGACGGTGGAGCGGCTTACGGAACTTGACCTCCTTCGCACTCTCGACCGATCCGATGGTGCGGCGCATTCGCCTCACGGTATTACCATGGCGGGCAAGCTTTGGCTTCTGAAGCACAAGTGAAGCACGGAAATCTCCCTCGCGCGACGAGGGCGAGCGTGACGTTTATCGACGAAGTCGATTGCCAAAGCTGCGGAGCGTGCTGCTCATACTCGTCCGAGTGGCCCAGGTTCACCACGGAAGCCGATGACGATCTGGATTTGGTCCCCGGCTACTATGTGGCAGCTGATCAAGGCGGGATGCGCTGCGAAGGCTCGCGATGTTCCGCGCTGGCGGGTGAAGTAGGCATAAGCACGGCATGCCTTGTCTATGAAGTTCGGCCGGATGTTTGCCGAGCTTGTGTTCCTGGTGATGATGCTTGTCAGACCGCGCGGGCTAAATTTGGTTTCTAAATTAGCTGGCAGGTCTAAGGTTCTTTTCGCGATTAGGCTTAGACGTGCACCGGGCAATGGGAGACGGGGCGCACCAAGGGCGCGATACATTACATTTTTGAGATGTATCGAGGGGCAGCGCAGGTCACGCGACGGAACCGGAGGCGCGTAACCCCTGCTATCGGGTGGAACGGGCGCTTCGCCATTCGGCGACATCCTCCTTTTGAACCCCAGATTGTGTCTTCATCCCCTGCACGACCATGCTCCAGCTTAAAGGTGACAACCTCGCCGAACGTACGTCGGCCATAGGAGGGTCATCTTCGGCCCCAATCCTGACCCCGCCACATTTCAATTTTCTGATCTGTAGATCAAAGGCTTACGCTCATATAATGGGGGTCAGCCTTCGGTGCCACAATCTGACGGCTGACCTGCTCCGAACGCCAGATTGCTGTTTGACGAACGAGACTACTGTGGCTGACGCAACTGCGCGGCGTCTCGAAATGAGATCAGGCGTCGCCTGTGCTCATCCCACAAAACCAGCTTTACACAGCGCAGGCTCTGCATCATGGTGATGCGGCCAATACCGGCCAATGCCGGGTGGTCTCTCAACACCTCCGGAAGCCTGTAATAGGGGACCCTACTCGACAGGTGGTGAACGTGATGGATACCGATGTTGCCCGTGATCCAGCGAAGAGCCAACGGCAGGTCGTAGTGCGATGCACCATGAAGGGCCGCATGTGGAAATTGCCATTCCGGTTCTCTCGACCAATGGGTTTCTTCAAACTGGTGTTGCACGTAGAAGAGCCAGATGCCCGCGGTTGCGGCCAGTAGGGCGACGGGCAAATGCACTAGCAGGAAGGGCAGGATTCCGATTGCCCATATCAATATCGCGGAGCTGAGCGCGATCGCCAGATTTGTCGCCATGGTGGATATCCAAGGCAAGGAACCGGATCGCATCATGCCGAAGGGTAGCCGCTGCTTGAACAGGAACAGCCATGCGGGGCCGATGCCAAACATGATTGCCGGATGCCTATACAGGCGATAGCTGAGCCGACCGATCCAGGAGCGGCGGTCATACTCCGATACCGTTAGCGTTGTTATATCGCCAATGCCGCGCCCCTCTAGATTTCCCGCCAAGGCATGATGCTCCGCATGCGCCCGGCGCCAGTAATCATAGGGCGTAAGTGTCAGGACGCCGATCACGCGGCCCGTCCAGTCGTCGATGCGGCGACGCGCAAAGAAGGAGCCGTGGCCGCAATCGTGCTGGATCATAAACAAGCGAAGCAGAAAGGCGGCTGCGGGAACAATCAGAACCAGCCCGGCCCAGAAGCCGTAGTGAACCGCCGCCAAGGCACCAGCCCAGCAGAACGCAAATGGAATGGCGGTTACTGCAAGTTCGAAAACGCTGCGTCTGAGATGCGGCTGGCGATACATGGCGAGGATTTTGAGCCAAGCCTTTTCATCGGACAGGGGTGGGCTTCGATCGCGGTGGAGGGGCTCGGTCAAAGAATAGTTCCACCAATGGCAATGAATGAAGAGAAGGCAAGTGCTATCAAAACGGCGGATTTGATGAGGAAAAGCGGGTAGTCGAAGCGATAGATTGGATGAAATGAGTTCATCGCTGCTGGATCTCCTTAGGTTCGGAACGTTGTCGTAGGGACGCTCGCTTGATAAATGGTGCGCGGCCGCTTCGCGCGTTTCCTTTTGGCTTTATCTCTTGTGCTTGCCGCCCTGCAGGGCTGCTTTTCGTGGGGTCCTTTTTCTGATTGGCGAAGGTCGCCTCAACCCTCACCGGCGCCTTTTCCTGTTTAGGCTTCCGCGCCTCGCGGTTGCTTAGCATTTGTCCTTTGGCCATTGGTTCGATCCTCTCAATTGAAATCGGGCTTTCCGTTTTTGTCATGAGGCGTGATTAGTGACATCACCGCCTTCCTGAGATTTTTCCTATGCGGCATCGGAAATCCCGCCCTCGTATCAGGTTATCATCTTCGGCGCGTCGGAGGACGACGCGGTCGCGAAGTGGCGGTATGTCATGGGATCTTTCTGCGGGCGCAGCGCTTGATGCCGCCTGAATAGCACCAATTGGCATTGTTTGATAGAAGCGGCCAGAAATATTATCGGGAGATAAATAATAGTTGCGGTCAAATAACAGTAAGGGAATGTGACTTAATTCGTAGCGGAAGGTGGACAGCTGCCGAAATTGACACCGTTGTGCAGAAGCTTGCTTTCCGCGCAAGGAGATGTTCATGGCAAAGCAGGATACTGGCTTCCGATTGATGTCGAAAGCTGTCCAGGCTTGGTACCGTTTCTATGCAGAGCCAGCTGAAAATCATGCATCCCAGGTCCTCTGCAACGCGGCGATCGACCTTTATCACGACGGATACCTGACGGTTGACGCCATCGCGGCCGCCCTCATCGGAACATACGTTGGGATCTGTTCGACGAAGGTGAACACGCCGACTTCCGCGTCTATTCACTAACGTCGTCGGTTCAAGCCCGACCAAATAGCGTTGGAACCAGCCATTCCTTTCAAACGCAAAGGCCGCCCGAGGACGGCCTTTGCGTGCTGCTTGCCGACTTGAGCAGGCTGCATGAGCTTCTTGTCAGTGGCCTCTTCTTCGGCAAGAGGTGATTGCAGAAATGGCACGGCATCTTCAGACCGAGCTGGTCCGCCGATGCGATCAGAGTACTGTAGCGAGCGATTTCGCAATGCTCGACGGCTGCAGCACGTCGAAGGCGGTAAGCTGATCGAAATCAACTTCTGCCTGCCGATCCGCGAGTTCAGACTCCTGAAACACAAGGAGCGGCACAGCTGCAAGGCCGCCTCAACGCTAGTCGAGATGTGCCGCTATTCGGCTCAAAGCTCATCAAGCGTGAGCACCGCGGCGTCGATGTGTGCCTCATCGAGGACTTTGAAACCCTCCCGCGCAGGTCACTAGAAGGTCCCACGACCAATTCTTGCTCATCACCAGCACATACTTGCCCAGTAGGTCGGCAAACAACATGGTCGGCTCCTCCGCCAAACGTTGCCACCATTCACCCTGACTTTGCCTTATAGCTCAATCAGCAACCCCTAAAATAACGGCGAGGTCTGACAGCGTACCGTTCCCATCGGGAGAGTCCAGCTCATCCGCCGACACCGGGAGGAGCATCGTTTTCAAGGAATTCCTTGTACTGGACAGTCTGGGTTACGTTGACGTCGATTGTCGCTGACGGCTTTACCATGAGCCGCACGCCGGGGCCCCCGTCGACGGATCCTTCGCCAAACATCATGACACCTGCTGCAGCAATTGCATCGGCGATTGCCCGAACCGACGGGGTCTCAGGAAGGAGACCCTGTTGTGCTTCCATTCCATTGACGATCGCGACAGAAATTCCCGCAGCTTCAGCTAGATCCTCCGGGCGCCATCGCAAGAGCGCTCGTGCTGCCCCTACTTGCTCACCTGAGATCATGCCAACCTCCGAAGTTGCGGGCGGTTGGCAACCGCGATCCTGGACGGGCGTGGCCTCCGCCCGATCGTCCTTGCGCGATTGCCCGCGACTGCCCATGCCTTACATCACGTCGTGGACTGATAAACCGCAGCCGGTGGCTATTGTTCCCGGGTCCAGCATCGGGGCGCCGCCGGGAAAATGGCGTCGATCCGGGCGCAACCCCGAGATCAGCGGAACTTTGGACCGCCGCACGGGTTAGGCCCGAACCAGTCGTTTCCGCCAAGAGCTGATGATGAACGTTTCAAGAAATCCAATCGAGGCGACCGCCCAGTTCGCCAGGCGAAAGAAAGACCAAGCGAAGAGCTGGCCGGCTTGCGATCATTCTGATCGCTGGTGTGGGGCTCATGTTCTTCTTCCTCTACCTTTGTATCGTCGTTTGGGCCGCGCTCGGCTCCAGCTAGAAACGCGCGCGGCATTGCCGCGCGTCTGAACCCGGATCATGAGAGTTGGACGGCCTATGTCAGAGAAAATCCTTGCCGCGCCTTGCCCGTCGCCTTGGGGCGATGATCGACGATGAACTGTTTGCTGTCATGGAACTGCTCGAAAAGGCAAGCGAGAACCCTCAGCAACGGGATCTCGACGATGTCCTGGCGAGAATTGCGCTGACGGAAAGCGAAATCGAGAAGCGCTACCCGGGGATGCTTCTGCTTCCCTATCGGGAATGGAAGCAGCGAAGGAGCGCTTTCTGATCAATTCCACCCTGAAATCTTTGTACCATAGCGTACGCTCAGCGGCGTCGGGTCAGGAAATACGCTTCCCTAGCCCCCGATGCAGCCTATCGGTTTGATGGCGCACATAGAATTTCCTTTCCAGCGCGCTAATTACGCGCTGGTTTGAGGGAGGCTCTGTGGTGACCACTTCAGGTGAACATAAGCACGCAATCGATCCTGTGAGCCATAATGTTTTTCCGGACGACGCGCCCTTGGCGGTGGAGGATTTCGCAGCGCTGCTCGATGTCCTTCTGTCGGTCCGGCGAGGTGACTTTTCCGTTCGCATGCGCCCGGATCTGACCGGCAAGACTGGCAAGATCGCCGATGCCCTCAACGACATCATCGCTGCCAACCAACGCCTGGCTCAACAGCTGGATCACGTCGGCGAGGTCGTCGGGCGGGAAGGCAGGACGAGCACACGCGTGCGCCTTGGATTGTCGGATGGCTCGTGGGCTGCGATGGAAGGATCTATCAATCACCTCATTGATGATCTTTTGTGGCCAACCACTGCCGTCACCCGCACGATAACGGCCATCGCCAAAGGCGACCTGTTGCAGACCGTTCCGCTCGACGTCGAGGGCCGTCCGCTCAAGGGCGAATTCCTTCGATCGGCCGACATCGTCAATACGATGATCAAGCAGTTGAGCCTCTTTACATCCGAGGTCACGCGTGTGGCGCGCGAGGTCGGTACTGATGGAAAGCTGGGCGGGCAGGCGCAAGTGCCGGAGGTAACGGGCGTCTGGAAGGATCTGACCGAGAGCGTCAACTCCATGGCATCGAACCTGACGGCCCAGGTGCGCAACATTGCCGACGTCACAATCGCTGTCGCCAATGGCGATCTCTCAAAGAAGATCACAGTGGACGTCAGGGGCGAGATTCTGCAGCTGAAGGAAGCGATCAATACCATGGTCGATCAGCTGCGTTCCTTTGCCTCCGAGGTGACCCGCGTTGCACGCGAGGTCGGCACCGAAGGCAAGCTTGGCGGGCAGGCCCTGGTGCCGGGCGTCGCCGGGACCTGGAAGGACCTGACCGACAGCGTCAATGCAATGTGCGGCAACCTGACTGCGCAGGTCAGAAATATCGCCCAGGTTACCACAGCTGTGGCGCGTGGAGATCTTTCGCGCAAGATCACCGTTGACGTGTCGGGTGAGATCCTCGAGCTGAAGGAAACCATCAACACCATGGTGGATCAGCTGAACGGATTTGCCGGAGAAGTCACGCGCGTCGCGCGTGAAGTGGGAACCGAGGGCCGTCTTGGCGGCCAGGCGCAGGTGCCCGGTGTCGCCGGCACCTGGAAGGATCTGACCGACAACGTCAATTCCATGGCCTCGAATCTGACTGCTCAGGTCAGAAACATTGCCGAGGTCTCGACGGCGATCGCAAGCGGCGACCTGTCGAAAAAGATCACGGTCACCGTTTCGGGCGAAATTCTCGAACTCAAGGAAACCATCAACACGATGGTCGACCAGCTTAACGCATTCGCCTCCGAAGTAACCCGTGTTGCGCGTGAGGTCGGAACCGAAGGGCGCCTTGGCGGACAGGCCAATGTCCGCGGTGCAGCTGGCACCTGGAAGGATCTGACCGAAAACGTCAACTCGATGGCCGGAAATCTCACAGCCCAGGTCCGAAACATCGCCGAGGTTTCAACCGCGATCGCCAATGGCGATCTGTCAAAAAAGATCACCGTCGACGTCAAGGGAGAGATTCTCGAACTCAAGGAAACGATCAACACGATGGTCGACCAGCTTAACGCGTTTGCCTCAGAGGTAACCCGCGTTGCAAGAGAGGTTGGTACCGAAGGCCGGCTTGGGGGCCAGGCCAATGTCCGCGACGTCGCAGGAACCTGGAAGGATCTGACAGATTCGGTCAACTCCATGGCGTCGAACCTCACTGGCCAGGTGCGCAATATCGCTGAGGTGGCGACCGCCGTTGCCCAGGGCGACCTATCGAAGAAAATCACCGTTCCGGTTTCCGGCGAGATTCTCGAGCTGAAGGAAACCTTGAATACCATGGTAGATCAGCTGAACGGGTTCGCCGGCGAAGTCACTCGCGTTGCGCGCGAGGTCGGGACGGAAGGCAGGCTCGGTGGCCAGGCCAATGTGCTTGGCGTTGCCGGTACCTGGAAAGACCTGACTGACAGCGTGAATTCCATGGCGGGCAACCTGACGGCGCAAGTGCGCAATATCGCCGAGGTCTCGACAGCGATCGCCAATGGCGACCTGTCGAAGAAGATTACCGTTTCCGTGTCCGGGGAAATCCTTGAACTTAAAGAAACCCTCAACACAATGGTCGATCAGCTGAACCGTTTCGCCTCGGAGGTCACGCGTGTCGCCCGTGAAGTCGGAACAGAGGGAAAGCTTGGCGGACAGGCGCAGGTTCCAGGTGTCGCCGGAACCTGGAAAGATCTGACTGAGAACGTCAACTTCATGGCCTCGAATCTGACCGGTCAGGTGCGCAATATCGCAGAAGTCACGACCGCGGTCGCAAGAGGCGACCTGTCTCGCAAGATCACCGTCGACGTCAAGGGTGAGATCCTGGAGCTCAAGAACACCATCAACACGATGGTGGACCAGTTGAACGCCTTCGCCGGAGAGGTGACGCGTGTCGCCCGTGAAGTCGGAACCGAGGGCAAGCTCGGCGGACAGGCCCAGGTCTCGGGTGTCGCCGGCACGTGGAAGGACCTTACCGACAGCGTCAACTCCATGGCCGGGAATTTGACCGCCCAGGTTCGCAACATTGCCGAAGTTGCAACCGCGATCGCCAACGGTGATCTGTCGCGCAAGATTACCGTCGATGTTCGCGGCGAGATCCTGCTCCTCAAGGATACACTCAACACGATGGTGGATCAGCTGCGCTCCTTTGCCGGCGAAGTCACACGCGTGGCGCGCGAGGTCGGAACGGACGGCCGTCTTGGCGGCCAGGCCGTGGTTCCAGGTGTTGCTGGAACCTGGAAGGACCTTACCGACAACGTCAACCTTCTGGCAGCCAACCTGACCACCCAGGTCCGCAACATCGCCGAAGTGACGACTGCTGTCGCCCGCGGCGACCTGTCTCGCAAGATCACTGTCGATGTGAAGGGCGAAATCCTCGAACTCAAGAACACCATCAACACCATGGTGGACCAGCTGAATGCGTTTGCCGGCGAGGTGACGCGTGTGGCGCGCGAGGTCGGGACCGAAGGCAAGCTCGGCGGCCAGGCGCAGGTGCCCGGTGTCGCTGGCACCTGGAAGGACCTCACCGATACCGTCAACGT
The DNA here is from genome assembly GCF_056398905.1 of Rhizobium sp. 01T417. NCBI lineage: Bacteria > Pseudomonadati > Pseudomonadota > Alphaproteobacteria > Hyphomicrobiales > Rhizobiaceae > Rhizobium > Rhizobium sp. 01T417. The sequence continues at coordinate 9,870 of NZ_JBFTQH010000008.1, forward strand.
CATGGGTGCCAATCTCACCGAACAGGTCCGCGGCATCGTCAAGGTCGTGACGGCTGTCGCAAACGGCGACCTCAAGCAGAATTTGACCGTGGCTTCAAAAGGCGAGGTCGCCGCGCTGGCAGAAACGATCAACAATATGACCAACACCCTTGCGACCTTTGCCGATCAAGTGACGAGTGTTGCCCGCGAAGTCGGCGTCGAGGGCCGCCTTGGCGGCCAGGCGAATGTTCCAGGCGCTGCCGGCACATGGAAGGATCTGACGGGCAACGTCAACCTCCTTGCCGCCAACCTGACAACACAGGTGCGCGCCATCGCAGAAGTGGCCACCGCGGTGACAAAGGGTGATCTGACGCGTTCCATCAAGGTCGACGCGCGAGGCGAGGTCGCCGAGCTCAAGGACAATATCAACACGATGATCGACAACCTGCGTCTCACCACCGAGCGCAATACCGAGCAGGATTGGCTGAAGACGAACCTTGCACGCTTCACCAACATGCTGCAGGGCCAGCGCGACCTCACTCTGGTTGGCAAAATGCTGCTTTCGGAGTTGGCGCCGCTGGTCGGGGCACATCAGGGTGTCATTTATCAGGTCGACGCAGAGACAGATCGTCCGGTCTTGTCGCTTCTTTCCGTCTATGCGCAGGGCCTCGGGACAGAACACCCGAAGCGGCTCGAATTCGGGCAGGGCCTCGTCGGGCAATGCGCCAGTGATGCAAGGGCGATCGTCATCACCGATTTGCCAAGCAACGTCGTTCCGATCAGTTCGGGTGTATTTTCAACATTGCCACGCAGCGCCGTGGTCCTTCCGGTTCATTTCGAGGGTCAGGTCAAAGCCGTCATTGAACTGGCCTCGGCCGGGACCTTCAGCGAGCTGCAACTGTCGTTCCTGGATCAATTGACGACCTCGATCGGTATTGTCCTCAACTCCATTGAGGCGACGATGCAGACGGAGGGCTTGCTCAAGCAATCGCAGCAGCTGGCGGGAGAACTTCAGACGCAGCAACGCGAATTGCAGCAGACAAACGAGCAGCTCGAGCAGAAGGCACAGCAACTCGAGGAGCGAAACGTCGAGGTAGAAGGCAAGAACCAGGAGATCGAGCAGGCACGCCGGGCGCTTGAGGAAAAGGCCACGGAACTTGCCCTGACATCGAAATACAAGTCCGAGTTTCTCGCCAACATGTCGCACGAGTTGCGGACACCTCTCAACTCCATCCTGATCCTCGGCCAGCAGCTCGGTGACAATCCGGAAGGCAACCTTTCGGGCAAACAGGTCGAGTTTGCAAAAACGATCCATGCTGCCGGTACCGACCTTTTGAACCTGATCAGCGATATTCTCGATCTATCCAAGATCGAGTCGGGAACAGTATCGGTCGATGCGGAAGAGATAAGGATCAGCAGCCTTCTGGAAGCCATGGCGCGACCCTTCGGGCACGAAGCCGACAATCGAGGACTTTCTTTCGCCGTGGAGATTGAGGCAAACGTTTCCGACCGCATCATGACGGACGCCAAGCGGCTGCAGCAGATCCTGAAGAACCTCTTGTCGAACGCGTTCAAATTCACTGCCGAGGGCGGGGTGACACTGAAAGTCGCCATGGTCGAAAATGGCTGGTCGCCAGACCACCCATCCCTGAAAGCCGCGGCATCGGTAATCGCATTTGAGGTGACGGATACCGGCATTGGCATTGCACTCGAAAAGCAGCGCATCATCTTTGAGGCATTCCAGCAGGCCGATGCGTCGACGAGCCGTAAGTACGGTGGTACGGGCCTTGGACTTGCCATCAGCCGTGAGCTCGCAAATTTGCTTGGAGGAGAAATTCAGCTTCGCAGCAATCCGGGAGCAGGCAGTGCATTCACCCTTTTCCTGCCGCTCACCTATGCCGGTTCAACGACGGCAAGGGTAGTGGCCGAAGAGACCAATGTCGTGCAGCTTGCCGAGGTCGCGGCCGTCAGACGGGGCGACAAACCGGCTGAACGCTTGCTGGACGATCGCGAAGAAGTCGCGGCCAGCGATCTGGTACTCCTCGTGGTCGAAGACGATCCCCACTACTCGCGTATCCTGATGGATCTTGCCCACGATCGTGGCTTCAAGGTTATCGTCGCCCAGCGTGGCAGTGAAGCGCTGGCGTTGGCGCAGGAATATCAGCCGACGGCAATGTCGCTCGATATTTTCCTGCCTGACATGCTCGGCTGGAGTGTTCTCAGCCAGCTTAAGCAGAACGTTAAAACGCGGCACATCCCGGTTCAGATTGTCAGTCTCGACGACGACAGGCAGCATGGGTTGACACGGGGTGCCTTTGCATTCCTCAAAAAGCCGGCCACGTCGGAGGGGCTTGGCGAGGCCTTGTCGCGGCTGAAAACCTATGCGCAGTCACGGCGTCGGCGACTGCTCGTCGTCGACGATAACGAGGCCGAGCGCGCAAGCGTGGCGGCGCTCCTTGGTCATGACGATATCGAGATTGAAAGTGTCGGGTCAGGCGGCGACGCCCTGGCTTCCCTGAAGCGTGATCCGGCCGATTGTGTCGTTCTCGATCTCACCCTGCCCGACATGTCCGGTTTTGACGTCCTCGAGAAGATGCACGCCGATGGCGATATCGCCGAAGTTCCCGTGGTTGTCTTTACCGGTCGGGAACTGTCTCCCGACGACGACAGCCGTTTGCACAGCATGGCGCGCAGCGTCGTCGTCAAGGGCGTTGAATCGCCCGAACGGCTGTTGGACGAAACGGCGCTCTTCCTGCACCGCGTCGTCGCTGACTTGCCGAGCGAAAAGCAAAGAATGCTCCAGGAGCTCCATAGTTCAGACGAAAGTCTGGTTGGCGAGACGGTACTGCTTGTTGATGACGACGCACGGAACATCTTTGCTCTCAGCAGTGTTCTCGAGCGCCGGGGCATGAAGGTTCTGACAGCAACCACCGGAAGCGAGGCGATCGAGATTCTGGAAAGGGGGGCTTCGGTTGCCATTGTTTTGATGGACATCATGATGCCTGGCATGGACGGTTACGAAACAATGATGGCGATACGTGCCAAGCCGGGCTTTCAGAGGCTGCCGATCCTGGCGCTGACCGCAAAGGCGATGAAGGGCGATCGCGAAAAATGCCTGGAGGCCGGCGCCTCCGACTACCTGGCAAAGCCGGTCAATACCGAGCAATTGCTGTCTGCTTTGCGCATGTGGCTGCATAGGTGAGGGAGGCGGGATTGGAACGATTGAACATCCTTCTCGTGGACGATCAGCCGGCGAAGCTATTGAGCTACGAGGTCATCCTTAAGGACCTCGGTGAAAACCTGATCAAAGCTCAGTCCGCCAGGGAAGCACTTGAGCATCTTCTTCGCAACGATATAGCGGTCATTCTTGCCGATGTGTGCATGCCCGAACAGGACGGCTTCGAGCTTGTCAGCATGATCCGCGAACATCCGCGCTACCAGAACACCGCGATCATTTTTGTTTCGGCGGTCATGATGACCGAGCCTGATCGGCTGCGAGGATACGCTGCAGGTGCTGTCGACTACGTCTCCGTTCCAATCGTGCCCGACGTCCTGCGGGCCAAGGTGCGGGTCTTTACCGACCTTTATCGCAAGACCAAGGAGCTCGAGAGGCTGAACAGCGAGTTGGAACTAAGGGTCAGCCAGCGCACCGCCGAACTCGAGGCCTCATCGGAGCAACTGCGCCGGTTGAATGAGGAGCTGGAGCACCGCATCGAACAAAGGACACGCGAGCGTGAGGAGGCTCTCGCGCAATTGTTCGAAGCTCAAAAGATCGACACGATCGGTCAGCTGACCGGCGGTGTGGCACATGATTTCAACAACCTCCTGATGGCAATCCTTGGAAGTCTGAGCCTCTTGAAGAAGCGCTTGCCCGAGGACAATCGCAGCGAGCGACTGCTCGGCAATGCCATCCAGGCTGCCGAACGTGGTTCGGCCCTGACCCAGCGCCTGCTTGCCTTTGCCAGGCGTCAGGAATTGAAGCCGACCACTGTCAATTTCGAACAGCTGTTTGCCAACATTGAAGATCTCCTCGTCAAGGCCGTGGGCCAGGGCATTGACATCAAACTGGAGGTCGCCCCGGACCTGCCAAGCATGCTTGTCGATGCCAACCAGCTCGAACTTGCTCTTTTGAACCTTTTCGTCAACGCCCGCGACGCAATGGATGGGGCGGGCTCAATCATCCTCCAGGTAGATGCTGCCGATCATCCGGGATCACTAAGCGATGGTCGCTACGTGCGTATCCGCGTCACGGACGATGGCCCTGGAATGGACGAACCAACGCTTGCGCGGGCAACTGAGCCGTTTTTCACGACGAAGGGGCCGGGAAAAGGCACTGGTCTCGGACTATCGATGGTCCAGGGTCTTGCCGCCCAATCCGGTGGGGCGCTTGAGCTCGCCAGCAGAGCGGGGGCGGGGACATCCGTCAGTGTCTGGTTACCGGTTGCCGGCACGTCGAGCGATCCGGTGGCGGCTGGGCGTGTTGACGATGCCTCCGATGCCCCGCCGGTGACAGGAGAGCTTACTGTCCTTGTGGTTGACGACGATCCATTGGTCAGTATGGGAACCGTGGCGATGCTTGAGGACCTCGGTCACATCGCCGTTGAAGTGACCTCGGCATCGCAGGCCTTGCAGCTTCTTGGGGAAGAAAAGCGTTTTGATATTGTGATTACCGACCATTCCATGCCCGGCATGACCGGCGCCGAGCTTTCCCGAATTATACTCGACTCCTTCTCGTCGCTTCCGATCATACTGGCATCCGGCTATGCTGAGTTGCCCGACGATCAGGAGCTAACTGAACTGATCAGACTGACCAAACCGTTCTCGCAGGCCCAGCTGAAGGAAGCCCTCCAGCAGGCAAAAACTCCCCAAGTGTCGACCGTGCAGTCGAACCGCCATTGATAGTCGCTCGGCAGGACAAACGCGTCGCTCAGTCCGGCGTCAACCGATCTACCGGTCGGGAATTGACGCGGTTATGGACGCGTCAATGTCATGACGCCCAAATGGATTGATAGCGACGAGTATCGACAAGACACCAGCCATTAACCAGACACCGATAAGAGCGGGCTTGAGCGTCATAGAAAAACCTTTGGGCGCGAACGCCAGACAAATCACGCGATCTCTGTTTGACAGCCAACTCTTAGAAAAAAGTGAATTGCGGGTTTCACTTCGCGATTTCGGCGGAGCCTGGCAACCGGCAGAGTTCATGTGTTTCGTTCGGACATGCTGCGACGACTACCGGTAAGGGATGGGCAAAGATCAATTCCCGTTGGCCCGGCCGGCTGACCTTATCTGTTCCTGGAACAAAGGGCTGCGATCGAGGTCAAAAGGATTAGGGGGGCGAGCCGGATCACTGGCCTGCGGGGCGTCGAAACCGTGGTCGCCATGTTGTCCACGGCATGTGCGACCTCGTCGATCTCACGCCGCAACCGCGCAATTTCCTCCTGAGCAAAAAGGAGAGCTTGTTCGCGTCCCGTCTTTTCAAACCGAGCCCGCGAGGGAGGATTTGCCGTCTGAAGGTCCTCTTCGTCGACTGGCAACCAACCGTCTCTGTTCGTTGAACCCTGCATTGAACTCCCCTGTAACTTGCCTGGACACGGTCCGCTTCGTAAATCGCAAGAGCACTGTCAGGAAGGCGCTTCTCACTGAAACTCAGGCCTAGTCCCGACGTTGAGTGTCATCAGATATTTCCTCCAATGCGACACCGGCTATTTCCTCCTGTCGGACTGCGATGTCGCCAAGGGAAAGAATCCCGGAAACGGTTCCGGCTGCATCGAACACGACAAGCCGACGCATCTGAAGCTCCGACATCCGTCCGGCCGCTTCCAGGAGATCATCCTCCTCTAGACAGCCCTCTATTCCAGACGTCATGATACTGGAAACGGGTTGATCACAGGATATTCCCTCGGCCACAGCCCGTATGACGATGTCTCGGTCGGTCACGACACCAATGGCGTCTCCGTCAATGATCGGGATTATCCCGGTATCGACTTCCGACATCAGCTGCGCGACACGGCGGATCGCAGCGCCGGGGTCGGCTGTGACGATTTTTGTGGTCATCACTTCTCGTACTTTCATCGGTTTTTCCTCCGTGCTCGACTGAGACAACCTCCGATCTTGAAGGTTGTTCCCTTTGGCACGCCAGCAAAACTGCCTCGCAAGACGACGCGTCGCTCCGATGCCAACTGGATTTGGTGAGATGCCTCAAAGCCCATATGCTTTTGTCGCCGCGCATCGCTCGGCAAACCTTCCTTGCGCAAGCCGGTTCAAAACCAAGGACCCGGCGCCAAGCCTGCCTGTCTGAGCCGTGTCTGCCTGTCGACGGTCTGCCAGCGTACGCAAAAACATAGGCAACAACAGGATGTTATACAGCCGGCAATACCCAGGCGAAGCTGAATCGTGCAGCGACGATCCTGTCGTTCGTGTTCCCTCTCATTCTAAGTCCAATGTCCGTCGCTGATCGATCCACCATGCAAAATCGGCTCCTGGCCCGCCTTCCTGAAGAGGAGTTCCGCGCCATCGTGCCATCCCTTGAGCCAGTTCATCTTCGTCAGGGCTTCGTCATTGTTAAGGCCGAGACTCTCATCGAGCATGTCTACTTCCTCTGCAGGGGGATCGGCTCAGTCATTACAGTGTCCTCAGGCCGCCAAAGAGCTGAAGCGGGGATGTTTGGACGCGAGGGCTTTTCGCCGACGTCGGCAGGTGTCGGGGGCACGATCAGCGTCCACGAGGTGTTGATGCAGGTAGAAGGATACGGATATCGAATGACATTGGATGCGGCACTGCAGGCGATTTCTCAAAATCCTGCCTTCGCCAATCTTCTGGCGCGCTTTATCCAGACGTTTGCATCGCAGATCTCGTTCACTGCCCTGTCGAACGCAAATTACCAGATTGACGTGCGATTGGCGCGCTGGCTACTCATGTCGCATGACCGCGTTGACGGCGATGAAATCGCTCTGACCCACGACTTTATCTCTTTGATGCTCTCTGTCAGGCGACCAAGCGTGACAACTGCCCTCCATGTACTCGAGGGCAAAAGATTTATCCGATCCGAGCGCGGACGGATCATGATCCGGGACAGGCGTGGAATGGAAGAGTTTGCAGGAAATGCCTACGGCAAGCCAGAAGACGAATACCGACGCCTGATCGGCGATCTCTGATCAGGCGCTTGCGTCTTTGCTCTCCGTTCAGAACAGGTTTTTCATCAACCGGCGATATTCCTCTTCCGGCTTGCCATAAGCGTCGTGGGCGAATTCCTCCATTGCGGGTCGGTTGCGCATGATAATATTGCTCCGCTCCGACTTGATGAAGCCGTTGCCCTCGAGGATGTGTAATGATGTGGTGACGCTCGGCCGTCGAACCGAGAGCATCAGGGAGATAAATTCATGCGTAAGCCCAATTTCATCGCCCGGCACACGGTCATGGCACATTAGAATCCAGCGTGCCAGTCGCTCGGTAACGTCGTGGATTGCGTTTGAAATGGCGGTGTAGGTCAGTTGGACCGAGAAGGCCTCAATCGAACGGATCATCACTTTGGAAAAATTCCGGTTTTGGTCCATCCATCCGCGAAAACGCCCATAATCCATGCGATAGCCCTCCGAATCGAGAAGTATCACCACTTCGTGGGGGCTGTTTTCCGTACTCGCCACGGCAGAGGTTGGAACATAGCCATCGGAGCCGAATATTCCTGCTTCGGCCCGGTTGCCCTCGGGCGTCGACGCGATAATCGATCCGATACCTGACGTGAGAAAATAGATGTAATCGATAGGCTGCCCTGCATGGGCAACGACAGTACCCCGCGAAAGCTTGAGGAATTCAAGATCTTGCGCAATTTGGCCGTAGTCGCTTTCAGGCAGGATGTTCAGCAGCTTGTTTGTCACCGAGGACTGAGCTGGCGAAATCATGGCCTTTCCTTTCCGTCCGGCAGGAATGATCGCACCAGTCTGGCGCCTCCGCCTGATGTGCTAACCGGGAAAGGACATGCAAAGTTCCCTATTGGTGATTGAAAGGCGCGCCAGGCCTAACGATTGAAAGGGGCAGTCTGCTTAATGAATACAGCCCTCCAGCGCTTTTGCGGCACGTCTACGGTGTCGACCGCTGACGCGAAGTGACCAGTGATCTACATATGGTTGGGGAGGAATGAAAAAGATGAACATCATGATCGTTGAAGACGATCACATCCTTGCCAAGGACCTCCTGTCGTTGCCGAGGCGGCGGGGCATCAAGCGTCGGTCCGCTGCTGACAATGGAGCAGGCTCTCGCCTATGCGGCACGGCAGATATCGCACTGGTCGACCTTGCTTGCCGACGGACGGACGGAGCGTCTCTGGGGCGCAAGCTCATCGACAGGTTCCGACTGGAGGTCATCTATGTAACCGAGGCCGGAAGGTTTGAGAGCCGGCCTGGATCCAGCGAAGTGATCATGAAGCCATTAAGCGAAGAACAGGACTCTGCCGCCATCGCACGTGCGGCCCTCAGGCATGCCACCCGCTATGACCGGATTCGATAGTAGAATTCTTGTTTTTAAAGAATGACGGACACAGTGGATTTAAGCAGACCTATATCCGAATTGCCAGGGGCGTTGGCGCTGTTGCAGGTGATGAAAGGAATCGCAATCGCGTGCGATCTACATGCACGCTGCCCGTCATTTCGTACTCTAGATCAGCGGCGCCACAGCACCGACCCTTGGTGTGGTTTTGACCTGGTCTATGTCCATCAATCGACGGTACTCTCGCTCGGGAGCGCCATATGCGTCCCCTGCATAGTCTTCAAGACCGCTTCTATCCCGCACCACAACCAAAGCGCGCTCTGATCGAATAAGACGTTGCCCTTCCAACATGTGCAGCGCAATTGTGACCGAGGGCCTTCGTACGGCGAGCATCAGAGAAAGATAGTCGTGCGTCAGGGCGATCTGGGAGCTTTGCATCCGATCCTGCGACATCAATATCCATCGCGCCAGCCGAACATCGATCGTATGGGATGCATTGGAAAGTGCGGTAAAAGCAACTTGATGGTTGAACGCCACGAGATAACGAAGCAAAAGGTCCCTCAGCGCCAAACTGCTGTTGACAGGACCGTGCAACGCCGTGAGCTTCAGCCGCAGGCCATGCCCCGCGACCTGGATGACAATATCGAATGGGCCCTCACTTGGCCTTACAAGCCCTCCTATGGGCGTAAACCCTTCCCGCCCCACCATTCCTGCCTCTGCCCGCCGGCCCTTGGGAGACACTGCAATGACCGAAGCAATGCCATTGCAGGGAAAATAGACATGGTTGAATGACTGCCCGGCCGTGGCGAGGTGGAAGCCTTGGGGAAGATCGACTTCCTCGAGGCCCGTCGAGATCAGATCATAGTCGTGATCGGAAAGACTGTTAATAAGCCTGTTACTGCTGCGGTTTCCAGTCATGACGGAGCCTCCGGCGCCATCCCGCCTTAAGTGCGCGATGACGAGTGCCTTGGAAGACGACGGATCAGGTGAAACAGGTTCGTGCCCTAAAAGTTCCGATCATCCGCGAGAGTGGGTCTCGTCCGGGGCTTAATGGTGCTTTGTGGAAAATAGAGCGAGCGCAATATCACCCAATGCATGGACGTCTTCGCAAAGGTGAAAACCGCCGAAGCTATCCTTGACGCTGGCGTCAACGTGTGAGGTCGCAAACACGAATGGAATTCTGAAGCTGTACAACCGATCCGCAATCAGAAAAGCTGCTTCCACGTCCAACCTGATATCAAGGATGGCGGCGTCGGTTGCCTCAGGGTCAATCATGTTGATAGCAAACGGGACGCTCGCCCCCGTGATCCTCGCGCCAGCTGCCTCCAGGAGCCGCCGAGCTTCGTCCGCCACAAAGTAATCCACTTCAACGACCAAGATTCTTTTGCCGGCGAACAGGTTGAGCGACAAGCCATGGTTATTTAGGTCCTTTTTGGCCACGATTTCCCTCACGAGTCATTCTTGCCTTTAGACTCTAGATAGTGTCCGGTCCCTGCCGAGATGCGGCCGGCCCGTAAACCATTTCCTCTCCATAAAGTCGATTTCTGTGAGTTGGTCCACTCACTTCTTGGTTGAGCGAATCCAAACAATGGAGGCGATCTTTTGTTCCGCCCTTCTAACTGGCACTTGCGGCGGCAGTGCCTGTGAAGTGTCGGGCCTCGACTTTCCGGTTCACTGCATCCTTTTCCGGGTAAGTGCGTTATCGAGTGGCAATACTCGCAAAGGCCCCGAGGCGTCTGCCATGAAATCTTCAAGCACAACGACACTGCTCATTCTGTCGATGGCTCTTTTCGGCCTGCTCACCACTGCGCGAAGCGCGGCGAACGGCGCCGTACAAACCGCTGCAGAAGATCATGGGAGGGGTAGACGCGCCAAGGTTCCAGAGGCCATACCAATGAAAGGCCTCCGCGACGTCTTTTGGCGCGTGGTTCATGAGGTTCTTGATGACCGCGTGACACTCATCGCGGCCGGCGTGACCTTCTATCTCCTCCTGGCGCTTTTTCCCGCGCTCGCCGCCCTTGTTGCCATCTATGGTTTGGTTGCAGACCCGGCGACAATGGCTGATCACTTGCGCGAACTCTCGGCATTGTTGCCGCCAGGCGCGTTCGACCTCATCGCCGATCGGATCAGGAGCCTCGTTGAAGCGAGAAGCAGCACGCTGGGGCTGACATTCTTTGTCGGCCTGGCAGTCGCGGTATGGAGCACTCACAGCGCCACGCTTGCCATTTTCGACGCAATGAATATCGCTTATGAGGAAACGGAAAAGCGCGGTCTGATCAGGCTGAACGTGCTTGGCCTCTGTTTCACGCTTTGCGCAATGCTTGCTGCAACCTTGATGATTGGACTGGTCGCGGTGATGCCCGTCTTGTTGTCCTATCTGTGGCTCGATCAATTCAAGGAAAATCTGGTCCTTTTGCTGCGCTGGCCTTTCCTCCTCCTGATTGCGGCGATCGCAACAACTGCCGTATACCGGTTCGGACCAAGTCGCGAACCGGCAAAGCTTCGGTGGATGACCTGGGGGGCCGCTCTCGTGACGCTGGCCTGGTTTTTAATGTCAACCGGCTTCTCGTTCTATCTCGACCATTTCGCCAACTACAACGCAACCTATGGTACTTTGGGGGCGCTGATGGGTTTCCTTGTCTGGACCTGGCTGTCGTTTGTCATATTGATCGTAGGCGGCGAATTGAATGCAGAACTGGAGCATCAAACCGCGAGGGATACGACGACCGGCGCCGCGTTGCCTATGGGAGCCCGCGGTGCCTATGTTGCAGATACGCTGGGAAAGACGGCCGATGAGTGATTTGTCTGAACCGGCGGGCCACGACTGAAATAGCAAGATTCCCGCGACATCAAGAAACAGTGACGATTGCCTGAAACCTTCGGCAACGCTGGTGGTTTTGTCATCCGCATAGGAGATCACGATGACGTTTGCTATCGTCACCACATTGATAATAGTGCTCGTTGCGAGCGCTCGATACCTCACCTACGCCTTGGTCGGGTATCTCGACTATTTTCTCGAAGAGCGACGAAACCTTGCAGCGCTGAAAAAGGGTACACGGCGACGCCCCGATCGATTTCGGCAATAGCCACTTGGCCAAAAACGGTTAGTTTAGCGTTCTGTCTTTCTGCGCCGACTTCTCGCCTCACGCGGGGGTGCCGGATCTCAAAACAACGACGCTTCGCGGGGAGAGGCGGTATTCGTCGGCTTCAATCGTTTCTTCACGGGCATCGGGATCGGTTGTTGTCAGGACTGTTATCCAGTCCTTATCCGCGGGAAGCTTGAAGTCCACGTCACCGTCGTGAGGATTGAACAGAAGAAGGACGTCATTCCATCCTTCGTCGGAATAATCGGATTGCGATAGCCTCAGGCCAATGGTCGTGCTTCCAGGATCGGACCAATGTTCCTCGGTCTGCACTCCGCCGACTGGATTGAACCAGGTGACATCCATGCCGTCGCGCCAGTTGTCTCGCCTGAAGATCGGGTGCTCACGGCGCAGCTTGATCAGCCGCGTCGAAAATTCCCGTAGTTCCTCGGCACCGGCTGGAAGGTTATCCCAGTGCACCCAGCTCACCTCGCTATCCTGGCAGTATCCATTATTGTTGCCCATCTGGCTCCGGCCGAACTCATCGCCAGCCAGCAGCAGGGGTGTCCCATGGGACAAGAAGAGAGTCGTCAGAAAGTTTCGTTTCTGCCGATCGCGCACAATGTTGATCGCTTCATCACCTGTTGGACCTTCCACGCCATAATTGAAACTTTGATTGTCGTTGTGGCCGTCCTGGTTGTCTTCGCCGTTCGCTTCATTATGCTTTTCATTATAGGAGACGAGGTCGTTGAGCGTGAAGCCATCATGCGCCGTGATGAAGTTGATGCCAGCCCATGGCCTGCGCCCGCGCAGATCGTAGATATCGCCGGAACCGAGCACACGGGCGGCGAAGTCTTGCGTCATCCCGTCTTCGTCCCGCCAGTAACTGCGAAGCGTATCTCGATATTTATCGTTCCATTCAGCCCATCCGGGTGGAAAGCCACCGACTTGATAACCACCTGGTCCTATGTCCCATGGCTCGCCCACGAGTTTCACCTTTGAAAGCACCGGGTCCTGGCCGATTGCATCGAAGAACCCGCTACGCTGGTCGAAGCCTTTCGGCTCGCGTCCTAAAATGGTGCCGAGATCAAAGCGGAACCCGTCGATGTGCATGGTCTCAGCCCAGTAGCGAAGGGAGTCCGTCACCATTTGCAGCACTCGGGGATGCGACGTGTTGATCGTGTTTCCGGTACCGGTATCGTTGATGTAGTAGCGAGGCCCGCCCGGCAACGTCCGATAATAAGAGAAATTGTCGATCCCCTTGAACGAGAGCGTGGGGCCAAGCTCATTGCCCTCGGCTGTATGATTGTACACGACATCCAGGATCACCTCGATGCCGGCGTCATGGAAGGCCCTGACCATGTCGCGAAAGCCGGCCATGGCGTCAGGGCCGTAGTAGCGCGAGGCCGGTGCAAAAAAACCAAGGGTGTTGTAGCCCCAGAAATTCCTCAAACCCTTATCGAGGAGATGCGCATCGTCGGGAAACCAGTGAATTGGCAAGAGTTCGATGGAGGTAATGCCAAGGCTCTTGACGTAGGCGATAATGTCCTTGTCCGCGAGGCCCTCAAAGGTTCCCCGAAGATTGCGGGGGACTGCCGGGTGCAATTGCGTAAACCCTTTGACATGACACTCATAGAAGATGGTCGATGACCAGGGGATCGAAGGCTTGGCATCCCCCTTCCAGTCATAGGCTTTCGCATCAACGACGCGGCATTTCGGCATGGCCGCCGCGCTGTCGGTGTCATCGAATGCCAGGTCCTTTTCAGGGTCCTCCATCTGATAGGCAAACTGGGCCTGGCCCCAGTTGATTTCGCCAACAAGCTCCCGGGCGTACGGATCAACCAGCAGCTTGTTCGCATTGAACCGATGCCCGTTTTCGGGCTCATACGGTCCATCAACGCGGTAGCCGTAGAGCGACCCGGCCTTGAGACCGGGAATATATCCATGCCAGATCTCGTTGGTGTACTCGGGAAGCTCAATTCGTTCGATTTCTTGTCTTCCATCATCGGAAAAAAGGCATAGCTCCACGCGTTCGGCATGAGCGCTGAAGAGTGCGAAGTTCGTACCGTCCTGGTCAGGAGTGGCGCCGAGGATCGTATAATCACCGGCCTGGATGCGGGAAGGGGGTCGGCGCATGGCATTTCCTTGAGGAGAAGACTGGAGATGAGAACACGTGAGGCTTCTTTAGGTTCCGGGCTGTTCAAGAACACGGGTGCGGACCATCCGGCAGTTTTGCTGCCAAAGTAGTATTGAGACATCTCGAACGGCAGTTGGAACCATTTCAGGCAAACGCGGTTGGGGCGCAGGAGGACCCATCCATGAGCACTGGTGACGACAAGAACGTCAAAAAGTACGAAACCGATCGACGCTATCAAGACGAGGATGCAATTCGACAGGACACGACGCGGCGTTGGCTTATCTGGGGAGCGGGAATTGTCGGCCTGGCAGTGTTCATGGTGGCTCTGCTCAGCTACCTCGTCTGGCCGCCTGCCGTCAGGACGGATCCCGCGACTACCGCCTCGACGAAAGCGTCAAATGAAAGAGCCGCCATCAAACGTACCGCCGGCCGTAGCGCCGACAACTATCGACCGTAGTCCCTCGCCGAGTGGGGGCGGCAGCGGACCAACGGGCGTGACAAGTCCAACAGGGACCGAGAAGGTAAAATAGGCTATCGTTCATGGGGTCGTTTCCTTTGCGCGGCCAAGGCAAAGCGTCTTGATCCCCAGTGTGGGCATTGTGTCCTTCGTCAAATTGCCAGTGCTTCGTCGTAACTGACTGCGCCAAGCGAGCTTAACAGTCGCGATCGGGCACGACCGACACGGCTTTTGACGGTGCCGATCTCGCAATGCAACCTGTGGGCAGTTTCTTCGTAGGAAGCGCCGGACGCGACCAGCATGAGCGCCTCCCGATAAAGGGGCGAGAGATTGTCGATTGCCTTTTCGACGTCCCTGTAATGCATTGTCCATTCCTGCGATGATGATACGGGAACATCGGACAATGCCGCGTCTTCGTCTATTCCAAGTGGACTGCGCTGCGAGGAGCGGGTTTGGCTGAGGAACGCATTTTTCAATATGGTGAAAGTCCAGGACTTGAGGTTCGTGCCGGGCTCGAAATGGTTCCGGTGTGCAAGCGCCTTCGTAACGGTCTGCTGGACCAGGTCATCCGCATCATCGGAATTCTTCGCGAGTTTCAAGGCAAACGCATTGAGGGCGGGAAGAAGGTCAACTAATTGGGTTTCCACTTGACTGGCTCCGTCATTGTTCCGCAGAAAAATGGTGGGGCAACCAATCTGTTCCGGAAACCTGGAAAAGGGTCCAGTACCGTACAATAATGAGGCTCGGAAAAGCTACGAGTGAAAGGCAAACAGGGAGAGTTGAGACGCGCGCAAGCAACCCGGGGAACGCCTAGCGCCGATCTGACGGGATACCCTCCGTCGATCATGCTATGGCAAGCGCGCTGCCGGACAGGTAGGGTGCTCCCCTGCCAATTCGTTGGCCATGGTGAGAAACCGGAAAAATCAGCATGTTCACCATCCCTGTCGCGTCCGGTTGACACGGCACGCGCTCCAAAGTGCAACACTCATTGCGGTCATCGGTTCCACCGACATGCGAGACAGATCCGCATCGTATCGTGTCGTAGGTCGGGGCAATTCTCGGGAAGCTGGAGTAGACCTGCTTTAGGCGGTCAATGTCACGGCTGACGTGGTCAATGAGGGAGCCAAACGAACGTGTTTTGCGGCTTTGAGTTAAAGACAATCGACGTCGGGCCAGGGCAACTGCGGGTCCGCCACGGCGGCTCCGGTCCACCCTTGCTACTGTTGCATGGACATCCGCGCACTCACATGACCTGGGCGACTGTGGCAGACCTTCTTTCTCCATATTACACGATCATCTGCCCCGATCTGCGAGGATTCGGGAGATCCTTCCAACCGCGGGATTCGCCTGACAGCCATGCCTCGTCTAAAAGAGAAAAGGCTATGGACTGTCTGGAATTGATGCGGATCCTGGGATACCGCACATTCTCGGTTGCCGGGCACGATCGGGGTAGCTACGTCGCATTTCGGCTCGCGATGGACCATCCTTTGGCGGTGCAAAGGCTAGCGGTCATCGATAGCATTCCGATCATCGACCACCTGGAGCGCATGGACTGGCGTTTTGCCCGCGATTGGTATCACTGGTTCTTCTTTTCTCAAGAACTCAAGCCGGAGGCAGCGATAAATGCCAATCCTTTGGGTTGGTATGACGCGATCAAGCCTGGCCTCATGGGCAAGGAAGCCTATGACGACGTCGTTTCGGCGCTTACGGATCCGGTCGTCATCCATGGCATGGTCGAGGACTACCGTGCGGGGTTGACTGTCGACTGGAAACATGACGTCGAGGATCGAAACCATGGCCGGAAAATCCAGTGCCCGTTGCTATGCCTTTGGTCACGTTTCGATGATCTCGCGGATCATTTCGGAGACCCTTTGCAGATTTGGCGCTCCTGGGCAAACGATGTGCAGGGGCATCCGCTAGACAGCGGCCACCATGTCGCTGAGGAAAATCCGCAGGCATTGGCCACTTCCCTCAGGCTCTTTTTCGCGTAGCACGGCTCTTTTGACGATCGTCTTTGACCGGGCGATTGTCCCTTGGGCTGTTGGCGGCGGATTGTGCAGTCTCGCATTTTTGAGGCAAAGCTGGGACGCTCATTGGCCCGCCACGATCGAGCGCAGCGCTATCACGGCCACGACGGTGCGTGTTTCATCGGCAATCTCGATGCTGCGCCCATCGACCGACCGACCATTTCTGATTTCCGCTGCAAGCAGTTCTCGAGCAGCGCCATTCGCTTCCGAAATCGCACTGGTGAGATCCGAAAGAAGAGTGCCATCTGGATCCTCGATAAGTTCGTCGCCCTCTCGGATGTTGAAGAAAAATCGCTTCATGGTCCTAACCTTCCTGGCAGTGAAGCTTGGTCCTTCACCGCGCTTGATGACGGCCACGTAAGGGCTGGAGAGACGAGGCCAGTCCTGGAGACATGCTGACTGCTGGAAACCCTACGAGCGCTTTGACAGCACCTTACGGTATCTTCGTCGACGTCGGCACCAATCCAATTGTTGCGAACTCTTGGGTATCGGTTGAAGCCTGGCGTGAGTGTGCATTTGTGGCGTTGAGTGCTTTGCGAACCTCGTCCTCTTCCCACCCGGCGCTAACTGCGGATGCAACGAGATTCTCAATCCTTTCGGTCTCTGACGCATGTGACGTCTCATCCAGAAACCGCCTTGCGGGTAGGAGACACTCGATGAGATTTGCCTCTCGCGCTTGCGCGTCGTCACAATAGCTCGGGGATGCAACATATGGCATCTTTTCATCCCTGCTTTACAAAGCTTTGAGGAAAGCTCGGTCACATACGAAATCGGCCGAGCTAACCGTACTTACGCTGCCTTTGCGTTGGCTGCTRCCACGGCGAGCTGTGTCAGTTTCTTGTCGGTCGCTTCTTCCTCTGCAAGGGTCTGCTTCAGCAACGGGATGGCATCCCTCAGACCGAGCTGATTGGCCCAGGCGATCAGTGTGCCATAGCGGGCGATTTCGTAGTGCTCGACGGCCTGCGCGGCGGAAATCAGGCCGGCATCCAATGCTGGAGACCCCGTGAATTCTTCAATGATCTCCTCGCCCTCTGAGATAATACCTTGTATCGCCTCACAGGTCTTGCCACGGGCAGGCTTGCCAATAATCTCAAATACCTGCTCTAGGCGCTCGATTTGCCCCTGGGTCTCGTCGCGATGTTGGAGAAACCCAGCTTTGCCTTCCTGTGACTGGGCAGCACGCGCCATTTTCGGGAGCGTCTTCAGGATCTGCTTTTCCGCGTAGTAGATATCCTTGAGCGTGTCCAGGAAGAGATCGTCCAGTGTCTTTTGAGTAGCCATCGTGTCCTCCGAATGTCGAGTTTGCGCTGCCCAAACTCAAAGCTTGCGCGGATGTTCCCGAAAGGAACCATGATCCTCGTTCGGTGTTTCGTGACCATGACAACGATGATCTTCAAAAATGCGATCGCCGCGGTGGTTGCGGAAGCCAAACTTTCCACTGGCCTTGTTTATCTTTCCAGCCTGGAGGCGGGGATTACGCGCAAGTGCGGCAAGAACGGCTTTCTCTACTACGCCGCGGACGGGCGCCGCCTGACCGATAAAGACGAAATCGCCCGCCTGAACCGCCTGGCGATTCCACCCGCTTATCGCGATGTCATCATTTCGCCCGATGCTCGATCGCATCTGCAGGCGGTTGGTATCGATGCGCGTGGACGCAAACAGTACCGATATCATCCTGAGTGGCAGGCCGAGCGCGAACGCGCAAAATTTGACAGGCTGGCCGACTTTGGCATGCGGCTTCCCGATATTCGCGAGCGCGTTGATACGGACCTGCGTGCGCGCGGGCTGACCATTGACAAGGCACTCGCAACCGTCGTGTGGATGCTCGACAATCTCTATATCCGCATAGGAAACGCCAGCTACGCTGACACAAACAAGTCCTACGGATTGACGACCCTGCGCAATCGGCATGTCAAGATCGAGGGCGCGACCGTAAGATTTCGCTTCAAGGGCAAGTCAGGCAAGGAGTGGAACCTCGCCCATTCAGACCGCCGGATCGCCAACGTCATCCGTCGACTGCAGGAACTTCCCGGTCAGCAGCTGTTCAAGTACATTTGCGAGCATGGTGATTGCCGGCAGATTTCCTCCCAGGACGTGAACGCCTATATCAGGGAGGTCGCGGGTGACGAATTCACGTCGCGCCAGTTTCGAACCTGGGGGGCCACCTGCCTGGCGGTCGCGGCGTTGGCGCCGCTCGATATCGCAAGCTCAGAGCGGGCCGTTGTTTCGCAGATGAACGAGGCGATCGATCTGGTCGCCGCCAAGCTGGTCAACACCAGGGCCGTCTGCAGGTCCTCTTATATCCATCCTGCCGTATTCAGCGATTTTCGCGCTGGCCGACTGGGTGACGTGCTCAGACGCAAGACGACCAGCCAGCGGTTGCTCAGGTGGATGGACGAGGAGGAAAGCGCTGTCTTGCATTGGCTCAAGTCACAGCGGGGCGAATAGGAATGCGGGTGGAGCGGTGGGTTCATCTTTGTATTGATATGCAGCGCATGTTTGCAGAAGACACACCCTGGCAGGTGCCATGGATGAAGACTGTTTCACCGGAAGTGGTCGAGGTTGCCTCCCGCTTTCCCCAGCGCACGATTTTCACACGATTCATTCCACCACGAAATGCGGAAGCCATGGATGGGATGTGGAAGGCCTACTATGAGAAGTGGCCGATGATGACGACAGATCGGCTAGCGCCGGAAATGATTGAGCTTGTTTCGTCCTTGCATTCTCTCGTTCCACCGGCCCGCATATTCGACAAGTTTCTCTATTCTCCCTGGGTCGACGGCCGCCTTCACTTCGCGCTTGGCAGCGAGGAAGTCGGGACCGTTGTATTGAGTGGAGGCGAGACGGATATATGCGTCCTTGCTGCGGCCCTTGGCGCGATCGACCTCGGATACCGTGTGATCTTGCTGAAGGATGCCGTTTGCAGCAGCGCGGACGATACGCATGACGCTTCCCTGCAACTGCTGGGAGATCGCTTCTCGGTACAGGTCGAAATCATGCGAACTGAAGATTGGTTGATCGATGCGACCGATCCGGACCTGCGGTGAATTTTCCGAGTATCCAAATGAAACAGGCTGGAGCATCCCCCTGCAAGGGTCGGAACCATTTCAACCATCTCGAGTTGGAGAGTTGAGTCCAACCAAGGAGATTATAGTCATGATTTCAGCCAGCGACATCAAAGACCATATGGAAGTCAAATCTGCCGACGGCCAGCATATCGGAACGGTGGACTATCTCGAGGGAAGCGAGAGCATCAAACTTACGAAGTCGGATTCTCCAGACGGAGAACATCACCATCTCATTCCCCTGGAGTGGGTCGACCACGTCGACGCACACGTTCATCTTTCAATGAACGCATCCGACGTCCGCTCCAAATGGACGCATCTGCCGAACTAAGCAACAAGGCCCGCGGTTGATTGGCCGCGGGCCTTTCCGCATGTCCCATAATCTCGCCAACGACTTTCTTTCCCTGTCTAATTCCACAACAGGAGCGAGCGAGCAAACGGTGCTGATACTCCGGCAGCACATCCCTCCGGGTTGGAAACACGATATTGGATTGCAAACGTCCAGCTTTTCACAGGACGACACCAGTCGCGCTTTTACGATCTGGTACCGAGAAAGCGTTCCTGGCGGCACACTTTCTCAATTGAATCCAACGGAGATTGAAGGTCAATATCGGGTGGCGACCAGGTCTTCTTCCTCGTCGCGCTGCCTGCCACCCAACGCCGCGGCAGCAGAGGAAATGAAGGCTCCAATCAATAGGGACAGGGCGCCAACAAGGGCAGTGGTGGCTGCTGCCTTCCGCGTCTTGTCCAAGGCTTCTTGAGTTGCGAGCTTGGCATCCTCGATCTGCTTCAGAACTGCGTCGACTCTGGCACGGGCATCCGCTTCAGAAAGATTGGTGCGTGCTGCGACGATGCTGGCGATATAGGTTTTGTCGTTATCTGGCACCTCGCCCCGCGCCGCTCCCTGCAGCAGAATTCTTGCGATTTCCGCGCTTGCCGCTCCATCCTCTTCACGCGCCCGCTGGGTGACCTGTTGAGGGCGAAGCAGCGCGTCGGTGAAGTAGGACGTTGAAAGGTCGGTTCCGTCACGCGAAACCGCGCTAGCGGCCCCCGCTGCGATGCCCGCCGTATTGGCAGCAGTGCCCACAGCGCTCGCGCCTGCTCCGGCAAGGGACGTCAAGGACGACGCCAGAAACCCTGCCACGAACAGCGTTGCCAAAGCCCAACTGAGAAAGCCGTGGGCCGTCGGTGTGAGCCGCAGCCCACTTCGTTCGAAGTCGCCCCGTAAGATATCCTCCGAGGGCAGCAGATAGCCACTGAACAACAACGAGCCAGATCGCTGCGGACACGCCGACCGTTGCGGCCGAGCTGTTTTCGCCAGACCACGGCGACACCATCGTCAAGCCCATTCCCGATCCTACCAAAAGGAGAATGAGTGTGATTCCCGTCGCAGCAACGGCGCCGCCGATGATCGGACCCCAGGCGAGCGCAGACGTGGGAGACTCGACCGGGAGAACGTCCGTTACTTTACTTTCGCTTAGAGACATTCTGGCCTCCTACCGCATGAAGAGGACGAGCAGGATAACGATCGGCAGTGGGATGCCGAGAAGCCAGAGTAAAATACCTCGACCCATCTGAATAACCTTTCATAAGACACTCTTGCACGCTTCGAACGCTACGCCCCAGACATTGTTCCCTTTGCCAGTTAACCTCGTTGCCCGCCCGGTAAGGGCTAGATGCTTGCGCTTGAGCGTTCGCAGCTCCGTGAAGAGACCACCGTTGACGGCTGTATGCCGGCGCCCACTGCGATTGGGGGAAGGCAAGGGGAGGGATCCTAATCCTGCCGGACTGGGCGGCGGCCGAACAGGCGTTGCTAGCCCGGCCGATCGCTATTCTGGTCTCAGCCGCCGCGAAGTTCGATGATCCTGAATGGTAGCCTTGGTTGCTTGTGGGAACGGTTGCTGAGCTTGCCGGGATCGTGACACTGGAGCCGTCCATGTGTCACGTCAGGGTCGCCGCATGAGGCGGGCCGACTTGTCCATTTTCTGCGGCGAGATCTTTTCGCCCGTGTTTTACAAGCGGCGAAATTGGCGCGAGTTAGACTGTTGTGCCGGCATCAGCCGTTTCTGGCGGCGAAGCCGATGCGAGCATGGTCACGGGGACCGCCGAAACGAACAATGAAGAATGCGCGTTGATGATCCGGCCGGACTCAAGCTTCAGGAGAGGGCCGTCGATATCAGCCACACGCTCGGTGAACCGAACCTCGTTCCATCCGTCCGAAGTGCCTTCAATCAGAGTGAAATTGTATCCCGTGCCGATATCAAACATGTCGTTTCCCCCTTCGGCCAAGGTGACACAGGAAGCTCTGGTGTCAAGCTCGAGTTCAGGAACACCAGAAGCTGGGTTTCAATGGCAAAAACGCCTGCGCGGCGCCTTTGCCGGCGCTAGGCTGCCGACCGTCCGACTGAATTCGGCTGGATGGCCAAGCAAGTGCCTTTCCAGCAGGAACATTGGATTCCTCTGTGCGTTCCGCCTCCGCAGCAGAGGAGAAAGTAATGTCAGACGACAAATCGAAGCGGGGTCAGGTTGACCGCAGTCGCGCTTCCGCAAGCGAACCTTATGAAGTTGCCTACTTCGCGAAGAAGCACGGGATTTCCAGCGAAGATGCAAAACGCATCATTATGCGGCACGGGCCAGATCGCGATGCTGCCGACAAGGCGGCATCAAGACTCAAGTAAATGACCCATACAAAAAGTGCCAATGATCGATGGCGTATATCGGGGAGCGCGTGCCGATGACCAACGAGGAGAGAGGTCCGGCCGCGTCAACGCTGCTTGACGAGGGGGGCGGACCGCTGCGTTGGAAGGGATGGATCACACCAAGTTGCACTGCACTCCCACGAGCCAGGACGCTTCTCTTTCGCCTTTGATGGCGAAATTTTCCCGCGCATTCGGCCACAGGAAATGCGGCGTTGCATTGGCGATCACTTCGAACGGAACAAACGTCGGTCGACAAGGTTTGGGGGCATCTGATCCTATAAGTGGAGGCTTCCATGTCGAACGAACCAATCCCACGAGAAAGCGGGCAGGGGCCGATGGCCACGCCCGCGGCGGTGTCCCAAACCCCCAGCCAACCTGCAGTCGGAGAGATCTCCGTCGAGACTTTGAAAGACAAGGTTTCCGAGGATGTCGAATCCGTGACGGGTGCTGTCCGGCAAGGAGCCGATATGGCGATCGAGAAGGTAAGGGGAACAGTCTCGCAGCAGAAAAACTTCGTAGCCAACCAGGTAGGCGGTATTGCCAGCGTTCTGGAGAAGGTTGGCTCGGAACTCGAGGGCTTTGATCAGAGTGAGATCGGACGGTATGCAAGGCAGATGGGCAAAAGCGTTCAACGCATTGCGAAGGATCTTGAAGGCAAGGACCTCGGCGCGGTTGCGACGATGGCGGAGGACTTCGGTCGCAAGCAACCACTGGCATTTCTGAGCGCTGCTGCGCTTGCGGGTCTCGCAGCCAGCCGTTTTCTGACTGCCACGGCCAACCGATCGACGAAGGTTGGCCAGGGCGAAGCCGCTTCTGAACGCACCATAACCAAGGAAGGTCGCCCAAATGGCTAGAACCTCTGAAGATACAACGCCGCTGTCAGAACTGGTTGGAGGCCTGGTTGCCGATGTTACCGGTTTGCTACGCAAGGAAATCGACCTCGCCAAGACCGAAGCATCAGAGAAACTGTCGCGTGCACTTAACGGAATTGAAGTTCTGATCGTCGGCCTTGTTCTCGCAATCGGAGCAGTCGGAGTTCTTTTGAGTGCAATTGTGCAGGGGCTTGCCGCCTTCCTGGTTACCCAAGGCATTGCTCAACCAACTGCCAACGCGATTGCAGCATTGCTCGTCGCGATTGTTATCGGCGGGATTGCCTGGGCGATGGTCTCGCGTGGAATTGGCGCATTGCGTGCGACCAATATGAAGCTGGATCGCACAACGACGTCGATTCGCCGCGATGTCGATGTTGTAAAGGAGAAAATGTAATGGCCGCATCCTCAGAAAAAAATTCCGCCGAACTCCAGCGCGAGATCGATCTCGATCGTCGACGTATCGAGGATCGGCTGGACGCAATCCAGGAAAGAATGTCGCCCGGCCAAATCGTCGATGAGGTTCTTGCGTATGCAAGAAGCAGCGGTGGCGGCGAATATGTCAGCAATCTCGGCAATGCCCTGAAGGCCAACCCTCTTCCGGTCGCTCTCATCGGGGTAAGTCTTGCCTGGCTCATGGCAAAGCAGGGGACGTCCCCTACAATTGAGAAGCCGACGCAAATGCTTGCTCAACCTGAATACCCGCTCTACCAAGCCGAAGGTGCTGTTCGGCGTATTAGCACCCCGGAGGTCAGCGATGGCGCCCTTTACAGTCACTTTAGTGACAGTACTGGCAAACGCTTGAAAGCTCTGACAGACGAGTCGGGGCGACGCGCTGGTCACTTTTTGGATGATGCAGGAAATGCCTACAGGGGTTTTGCAGACAAAACCGGGAAGCATATCACACAGATAGTGGACGAAACCGGCACCTTGCTGGACGAAGCGTCAGGCTGGGCTTCGCAAAAGTGGGACCAAGCAAAAAGCATTGCGGGCGATATGACCGCGCGTGCGTCAGACGCCGCGAGTTCGCTTTCCAACAAAACTTCGTCCGCAACTGGCGCATTCCAGGAACAGGCAGGCAAACTGAACCAGGCGATCCTCACCCAATTCCGTGACCAGCCGTTGGTTGGCGGTGCACTTGCTTTCGCGGTCGGGGCCGCGATCGGCGCCGCGCTCCCTTATACCGAGACGGAAGACGAATTGCTTGGTGAGACATCTGACTCCGCAAAGGAAGCCGTTACTGCCCAGGCGAGCGAGGCTATTGCCGAGGGGAAAGCCATCGCATCCGACGCCTACGACAAGGCGCTCGCAGCAGCATCCGACGTACATGATGCGGTCAAGGATCGGGTGGTCGATGAGGTCAAGACCTTCGAAGCCCGCGCGGGCAGTGGCACGCACCAACAGCCGTAGACTTCAGGGCTTCGGGGTGGGGCCTGCCCAGCAATAGCCGGGAGGGATTTCAGAAGAACAGGGCGCATAGCCGCGATGGCGCTGTCATCCCTGCAATGCCTTAATCTATAAACACATGACTACGCGATCGCCGCGCCTGCTATTTCGTTGGTCGCCGGGAAGGTTGCCGACGCTTTAAGCACATTCCCTCGACATATCCGTAGGATACCCCGGCAAGCCGGCAAGGGGAAAACGGCGTCAAAAGGAAGCATCCAGCCATTTGCGGTCACTGGGTCGTGTCGTTCGCGTCAGCGAGGTCGTTCATATCCAGATTGCCTCCGCCACTCGTGAAGATCGATCATGATAGGACGTCATCTGGAATGCTGGCTCCACGGGACGTAACAGTACCAGTCCAAGGGACATGTCGTGGACTGGTGTGAGTCCAAGGCGCGTCGGTCGGTCTTCAGGGAGAGCTGGCAGCCAGGGCTTGCTGTAAGTCCTTGCTGCTCAGGTTGGGATTGCGGTTGAATAGTTCGATCGCCACGCCGGCCGCCGCACGGCCGCGCTCGCTTTCGGGGTCGATGTCGTTGGACTGGCACCAAGATTTCACGGCTTGGGCAAGGGCTTCGAACTCGCGGTCTGAGTAGTCCATCATGTCAAGAAAGTTGAAAGGCATATCCCTCGCTCCACCAGAGGCAAGAGCACGTCTGATCTCCCAACCGGCCTTTGCCCGGCACCCGATAGCCGGCGGCCAGATTATACTCGCAGTGCCTTCCAGGTTCTATGTCTGCTTGCGTACGAAACGGTGCGAAACGGCGACTTCTCGGCTGCGGTTGTCCCGGACCGATGGCGATGCCCCAACCTTGACGTCGAAATTTTGGCTACAGCCGCACCCAGCCGGCGCACGTCGACAGCCGCGACCCCGTCGAAATCAGCATGTGGCTGGTTGTCAGGGTAGTTGGCGAGTGATTGGTCGCTCTGAAGTGTGAAGCCCGCTCGTTCGCGGGCTTCGACATCAGTCAGTGCTTGCCCTTGTGACTTCCCTGCCCTCCTTTGGAGCGCTGGTCGCTTGCCTTGCTGCTGCGATCTGAGCTGTCCTGATCATTGCGGGTCATTGATGCCTGCTTCGTATCAGAATTTTTATGGCTCTGTTTGCCGGCCTTAACGTGCTGCTCGTGAGAACCGCCTTGCGATGCCATGTCGTCTACTCCTTGGTTGAATGGCGAGACCGACAATGGATAGCGGTCTCGTTCCACCTAACACCAAGGTTGTCGGTCTGTTCCTTCACAAAAACCGAAAAAGAGTCAACAATCGCAACTGCGACCCTTGTCGCTGGCGAAATTGCGTTTCGGGTTTCCAACGTTTTGAAGTCCCGGGCGCTACCGAGTATTGTGTGGCTTATACGGTCAAAGATACCCATTGAATTTTTCCTCCACTGGCACAATGACATCCCGGTTTGACTAACACTCGTGCAGCCTCCTGTTCCGTCACCATGGCAGCTGGACACTGATCAACCTGTCGTCAGCCTTCGCCACTATTCGAGCTTGCATTTGCTTCTTCCAATTTGCGTCCGGAACACTTTCAGTTGCGGCTGGAAACCAAACGACGATCTTTTAGTTAAGGCAATAATGTTCCACTCGCTCACATGTAACGAGGATAAAGGATGAGTCCCGAGATCAGTCCATCGCCCGGAGTGGTTCAAGACCGTTATCGCACCTTGATAGACGCTATCAGCGACTATGCAATCTACATGCTGGATCCCAATGGGTATGTCAGGAGTTGGAACACCGGCGCGAACAAGTTCAAGGGGTATACGGACGATGAGATTGTCGGCGAGCATTTCTCGCGATTCTATACTCCAGAGGACCAGGAAGCGGGCCTGCCGGCGCGGGCATTGCATTTGGCCACGCAGGACGGCCGGTTCGAGGAAGAGACATGGCGCGTTCGAAAGGACGGCACGCGCTTTTGGGCACATGTTGTCATTGACCCGCTTCGCGACAACGGACAGTTGATTGGCTTTGCCAAGATCACAAGGGATTTGTCAGAGCGCAAGCGCGCAGAAGAGGCCCTAAGGCGCAGTGAGGAGCAGTTTCGCTTACTCGTTCAGGGCGTCACCGATTACGCGATCTACATGCTCAGTCCCAAGGGATATGTTTCGAGCTGGAACGTCGGGGCCCAACGTATCAAAGGCTACACGCCCGAAGAAATTATTGGCCAGCACTTTTCACGGTTTTACACCGACGAGGACAAGGCGGTAAATCTTCCCGCCCGAGCCCTTGAAATAGCAGAGCGCGAAGGTCGGTTCGAGCGAGAAGGATGGCGCCTGCGCAAGGATGGGTCGCGATTTTGGGCGAACGTCATCATCGATGCGATCCGCTCCGAGGGCGGAGAACTCATTGGATTTGCAAAGGTGACTCGCGACATCACGGAAAAGCGCCAGGTCGAGGAAGCCCTCGCCAAGGCGCAGAGAGACCTGTTTCAGGCTCAGAAAATGGAGGCTGTCGGCCAGTTAACGGGTGGGGTCGCACATGACTTCAACAATTTGCTCATGGCCATTCTCGGCAGCCTTGAGATTGCTCAAAAGCGAGCCGCCGCGGGGCAGGACGTGACGGGATTGATCAAAAATGCCATACAGGGCGCCAAGCGCGGAGCATCGCTGACACAACGGCTTCTTGCTTTTTCCCGAAAACAGGAACTGGAATTGCAGCCGGTTGACATCCCCGATCTCGTCCGAAGCATGACGGACATGCTTCGGCGGTCGCTGGGCCCGATCGAAATCAACACGAATTTTCCCCTGGGTCTGCCGAAAGTTCAGTGCGATCCGAACCAGTTGGAGAATGCACTCGTCAATCTAGCGCTCAATGCCCGCGATGCCGTTTCGTCGGATGGTGAGATCACGATAGGGGCAAAGCGGCATTCGGTTGCGACCGGGGATCGCAGCGAGTTGAAACCCGGCGATTATGTCTGTCTGTCGGTGACGGACAATGGGGAGGGAATGGACGACGAAACACTGGCAAACGCAACGGCACCATTCTTCACGACGAAAGGTGTCGGCAAAGGAACAGGGCTCGGCTTGTCCATGGTCCAGGGCTTGATGGCGCAAAGCGGAGGACGCCTTGTCCTTCGCTCAACCAAAGGCGAGGGCACGTGTGCTGAGCTGTGGCTTCCAACGGCCGGAGGCATTCACGAAACGGCGAAAACAAATCAAGCAGAAGATAAGGTTGTCGCCCTCCATACCTACAACAGACCGCTCAATATTCTCGTGGTCGATGATGATCAACTCGTCTTGACGAATGCAGTCTTGATGATCGAGGATCTCGGCCATGCGACGACGCCTGCCCAATCCGCTGAGGAAGCGCTGAAGATTCTTTCCGAGAACTGCAATTTCGACCTCGTGATTACGGATCATGCGATGCCAAAAACGACCGGGTCCCAGCTGGCAGGGATGATTGAGCAAAAGTGGCCTGGCCTGCCAGTCGTACTGGCAACCGGCTATGCAGATCTTCCGCAAGGCGCGGATCGCACAGTCGCGCGATTGCCAAAGCCCTATTCACAAGCACAGCTGGTCGTGGCGATTTCGCAAGCGGTCGAGCCATAGCGAGGCGCGCACCGGCGAGGAGCCCGTGTTGCAGGCTCAACTCGCCGCGCCCGCCGCCCATAAAGGCATCGTGATCTCTTGTTTAGTGGTGCGCGGGCACCGGTTCGGAGTAGAGGATACCCCCACTCGCGATCTGGCAAAACCCATGCTAGTTCCGTGTTCGACAGCGTACACACCACGCAAGCGCTGTTGCGATGAGACCGGCTGGCTGAGCTAGCCGATTTCCGGGCACCCGCGGGAATTGCCGAAGACGATTCTGTCCGGCCCGGCCCGGGTGAACCCCTCAACGACAACGCTTCTCGACGTTACCCTGGCAATCTGCGGTCTCCTAAATCCTGCGTCACGTGCGAGGTCAAGAGCGTCGTCGGGATTGCAGCGCTCTCTTACGCGCCGCTCTTGGTTTCGATCATAAATTCCAACTCCACCTGGGCCGACTCGAAATTCCAGGTCTTGCGCGTATAACGCCGGGAATGGCCAGGTAACGATTGTGGTCACAAGCGTTCCAAGCAACAGGGCTTTCGAGTTCATAGCAAATCCTCCGAACTTCGGTTTGTGTCTGAGCAACAGATCAGCGACCAAGTTGTTCCAGCAACGATGCTTGGGAAAAAACCATGGGGATATGGTGGGAGCAAACGAGGTGCGTTTTGCTTGGCTAAATCGTGATCTCGATGACGGCACACCTCATGGCTCGCATCGAGGCAAAAGCTCGCTGAACCGGGGTTCAATCGTCTCTCGGGAAGAGAAGGGCTGCGACCTCTAAGTTGAACATGTGAAAGCCTGATGCCTGAAATCCATCCGTTCAAACGCCTCGGACAATGAACCATTGAAGGTGCTCGCTCGCGAAGAGGGTCAGCTCCTCGTCATCACCTGCGACTATTCCAAAGTGACGCATCACTATCTCCCCAGGGGACCTTCATCGAGCTTTGCGGCAATAGCACACTAGACAGGGTGCTTAGGAGCTTTAAGTGCGAGGGCTTTAGTAAAAAGTCTATCTTCGGATGACGTTGCACTCTCCCCCATGAAGCGACTACGGGCACCGCATCACTCGAAGACTCCGAGAGATACGAGTGATCCGAGTTCCCGTCTGGTCAAATGAGCGCCTGCGATAACACTGTTGCCCGCCCTCAGAACGTCGGCTCGTTACCGCGTCGCTCCGAACACAAACGCAACGGCGGCGACGACGGCAACCGCGGTAATCGGTCTATCACGAACGGTTTCCTTTATATCGTCAAGCAAACTGCCGGCTCGTGCCTTCGCTACTCCAACTGAATCAGATGCCACGCCGGAAACAGACTTCGCCAGCCGATTTGTATCGAGCCGGAGCGCACGAATATTCTCGCCTATCAACCCTGGACGGAGCGGATCGCCATTGGTGCTTTCCGTCGTGTATGGGTCGGGCTCGGATTTCACGCGTTCAGCAACCTCCGCGTCCGTCCTTCCGGTGGGGACGCCTGTAGTAGTAGCTGAAACGGGATCAGAGGCCGGAAAAGAGTCTTCCAATCCTTGATCGAGCCCTCCTTGGCGTGCGCGACGTCTTTGCTCCGATTGTTCTTTTTGCATGGATTTAACTGCTGGGGAATCCTTGGGGTCAGGCATTGGTGATCTCCACTGTCCAGTGCCTTAGTGAAAGCTCCAGCACGATCAGAAGTTCCCGCCGCGGGACGATTTCGTCAGCCCGTCAAACGGGCTGAACGCAGTCATTGTTGGAAATTTGCAACTTGGGGTGATGCCTGAGCCGCATTCACGCAGTCAGGGCACCCCAAATATAAAGACCGCCGTAGCAATCCAAAACAGTGCACATATTTCGATAGCAATTAGCATTCCGATTGAGCGGTCGCTCATCCTGCACTCCCCCACAACGCTTGAAGGCTAGCATAATTGCGGAGGGGCGCGGAAACACATTGTTTTTCCGATTATTTCAGGATGCGCGCATATAGGAAAGCTTGGGGCGACAGGCGGGCCTCAAGGAGCACCTCGCCAGGACGCACGGCAACCTGTTTGTACTCGGCAAACGGCGTCATTTCTCGACTTGGTGTCTTCGGATGCTTTGCACTGATCTTGCGGAAAGGACCCGATTACCTATCTGAAAAGAAACCTCGAAGTGGAGCCTCGAGATGGATGCGTTGACGACTAAACTATCCTCAAATCCGACGATCGAAGTTATTCCACCCGAGCACGTCAGTCGCTTCAGTAATTGCATTACCTGTCTTTGCTGCAATCGATCACGTACTCCAGGGGAAATAGACGACGACGGATGCGGCATATGCAATGAGTGCCTGGAGCCGAACGCAGAGCGCTGGGACATTCCCGCTTTCGAAGTGGCCTTGGCCCAACTGCCAGCCGGCTACCTCGAAGGCGATTTCAAGGGCCGGCGCTGGAGCGCAACCGTGAAGCGGTCTTCGGACGGCCGGCGCGAGTGGCTGTTTGCCGAGGACCTTGGAGGGAGCGATATCGTCAGCTTCAATCTTTACAGATTAGAAAATGGGCGCCACACTCTTCGCCCGTGCGAGATGTCGCAAGCGAAGGTGGTTGAATTCGTCATTGGTTTCCGCCCGGACACAAGGTCCGGGTGATTGATCAGATCTCAAAGCGAATTTTGACTGAGAACCGCATAGGCCGGCGGGCCTGAAAAGGGCAGAGGCAGCTTCCGGTCGTCCACCAGATCGATAGTCCTTGGTCGGTTCTTCTTGCCTTGGGTCATTTCTTTGTCTCCCAGCGTACAGGAACTCCGCTAACCGGAACCCTGAATGTGACGCCTGCGTTACTTGTCGCCAGGAAACGAGAGAACGTCATGAACTCAGGCCATTTCTTTTCAAAATTCGCCACTGCTGTTGCCGAGCTGTCAGGAAAACCGGTAACCTTCGTGATGGCGGTCGCCCTTGTCTTGGTTTGGGCAGCATCTGGCCCGGTATTCAGTTTTTCCGAAACTTGGCAGCTCGTCATCAATACCGGCACTACCATTATAACTTTTCTGATGGTCTTCGTGCTGCAGAACTCTCAGAACCGAGATGGCAAAGCCCTGCAGGCGAAGCTCGACGAGCTCATTTTGACCTCACAGGCGCAAAACAAATTTGTCGGGATCGAGAAGCTTGACGAGAAGCAACTTTGCGAGATGAGTGCAAAACTCGCCCAAAAAGCCGAATGCGTCGAGGACGTCGCTGACGAAAAAGCGGAGTCGGCTTGAAAGGAGATTCGTGTGGCAGATCTGCCACCAAGCCGCCGCTCGTGGAACCGGGGCTCAAGTTAAACGTTGTAAGCGACCAGAAGCCGATTAACGTCCCGGCCGTAAGCATCGAGCCTTGCACGGCATACCGGCCGGGCAGCCCGTTGGACGCTTCAATGCAAGGTGAGAGGTTATGGGGCGAAGGATGGCCGAGAACAGAACGGTCGAAACCCACGGCGATATAATTGGCATGCCGGTTTCCCGCAATGTCGTCAAGGCGAGCAGGCCATCCACGGGCATTCCGCAGCAGCGCGACGTCCATGAAGAGCGGGAGATGGGAACGCTTCGCCAACACGCGGCAGAAATGCGCCGACAGGTAGCTGACGTAGCGACGACGTTCAGCGGCACGGCTCACCAAGCCGCCAGGCAGGTTGAAGGACCGGGAAAACTCAATCCGGTTTCGAGCCCTTTGTTTGCTGCAAGTCCAGCCAGCACCGTCGCACTTGTCATTGCCGGTTTTCGGCCCCTCGATCGAAATCTTCGCGATTTCCTCGAGAGAATACGAAACCGTATCCAGTGGCAAAATGAAGATGAATGGCCTGGCAAAATGGTTGGCGGAACGACGTTGCTGTCGCGCCACAGCTACTTGCACGGCGGAATGAGTTTGCAACCCCTTGGGAGGAAGGATCTGGATGCTCGACGAACAGACGCAGGCTAAAACCGGAATTCCCGGCCTGGATGACGTCTTATGCGGAGGCTTAAGCCGCAGGCACGTATTTCTCCTCGAAGGCGCGCCGGGAACCGGAAAGACGACAATCGCACTTCAGTTCCTGCTTGACGGAGCGTCAGCAGGTGAAAAGTGCCTTTACGTTACTCTCTCCGAAACCGAGGAGGAACTGCGCGGCACCGCAGCGTCGCACGGGCTGACGATCGACGACAGCCTGGAAATCTTCGAACTTGTTCCCCCGGAAAGCCTTCTGAATGCCGACCAGCAGCAAAGTCTTCTCTACTCGTCGGACCTTGAGCTCGGCGAGACGACGAAAATGATCTTTGAGGTCTTCGAACGCCACAAGCCGAGCAGAGTGGTCATCGACAGCCTTTCGGAAATCCGCTTGCTGGCGCAGAGTTCGCTTCGATATCGCCGCCAGATCCTTGCTCTCAAGCATTTCTTTGCTCAATCGGGGGCGACTGTGCTGCTGCTCGACGACATGACGTCGGATGTCCTGGACAAGACCGTTCACAGCGTCGTCCATGGCGTTATCCACCTTGAACAGCTGGCTCCGGATTATGGCTCCGAACGCCGGCATCTGCGCGTGATGAAATATCGCGGCCGCTCGTTTCGCGGTGGCTTTCACGATTTCATCATTTGCAGGGGAGGGGTGCGCGTCTTCCCGAGACTGCGGGCCGTGGAACACAAAACGGACTTTACCCGCAACAGGGTCGGAAGCGGTGTTGCCGAACTCGATCGTCTTCTCGGTGGGGGCGTTGAGCGTGGATCGAGCACCTTGCTTATCGGACCAGCAGGGACCGGCAAAAGCCTGTTTACACTGCAGTTCGTCGATGCGGCAGTCAAACGTGGAGAACGGGCGGCCGTTTTTGTCTTCGACGAAGAGCTCGGGCTTTTGCTTGATCGGACAAAAGCCCTCGGCTTCGACTTCGAAAGCATGCGGGATGAAGGCAAGCTGCATCTGGAGCAACTCGATGCTTCCGAGGTCTCTCCGGGAGAATTCGCCCAGCGCGTGCGCGACCGCGTTGCGGATTTTGATGCCAAGACCGTCGTGATCGACAGCATAAATGGCTATCAGGCAGCTATGCCCGGCGAGAACGCCCTCATCCTTCACATGCACGAACTGCTTCAGTATCTCAACCGCCAAGGCACAACAACGTTTCTGACAGTTGCGCAGCACGGGCTGGTCGGCGATATGAAAACCCCAGTCGATCTTACATATCTCTCAGACACAGTCGTTCTGCTGCGTTACTTCGAAGCCTTGGGCAAGGTTCGCAGGGCGATCTCCGTCGTCAAGAAACGCGCCGGAAAGCATGAAGACACGATCCGTGAATTTGAAATCAGCGAGAGAGGACTGACGGTGGGAGCACCGCTGTCGGCGTTCCAGGGTGTCCTGGGGGGCGTCCCCACCTTCCTGGGCGAAAAGCAGTCTCTGATGTCGGAGGCGAAAGGGGAGGAGCGCGAAAATTCCTGATCAGCTCGCAACCAGCCTTATACTTGCGCCTTCGGGCAGAGATACTCAAATTGCTTCCTCCCTTCTCAGGGAGGCGGGCATTCCCAGTGATGCCGTGTCCGATCTGTCGTCGCTTCTGCGGGCAATTGGTGACGACACCGCCTTCGTCGTGCTGACAGAAGAGGCGTTGCACAGTGTGGATATGAAACCGCTTTCCGAATGGATACTGCGACAGGCCTCCTGGTCTGACATGCCATTTCTCGTACTAACGCAGCGCGGCGGCGGCTCGGAGCGGAATCCAGCTGCAGGCCGGCTGTCAGGAATTCTTGGGAACGTCAGCTTCATCGAGCGGCCCTTTCATGCCACCAGCTTCATTAGCGTTGCCCAAACCGCAATGCGAGGAAGACGCCGCCAGTACGAGGCACGAGCTCGCATCGAGGAGCTTCGCGAACAGGAACGACGACTGCAAACTGCCCTCGAGGCAGGCAGGCTCGGCGCGTGGGAACTGGATCTAGTAACCTACGAGCTGTCGACTTCCCCAATATGCAAGGCGATCTTCGGCCGATTGCCGAACGAACCATTTGCCTACCCGAGACTACAGGCCAGCATCCATCCCGACGACCTTAAAGGCATGCACGAAGCCCTGGCTGCAACGATCGAAACGGGTGTTGGGTTTGCGGCCGAGTATCGGGTTATTTGGCCGGACCGCTCAATCCACTGGGTGGAGAACAGGGCACAGCTCTTGCGCAACCGGATCGGGGTCGCGGTCAAGCTGGTCGGCGTTTCGGTCGACTTCACTGAGCGCCGCCAGATCCTGGAACAGCAGCGACATTTAAATGAATTGCTCGAAGAGCGTGTCGCGGCCCGAACCGCCGATTTGGAAGCTGCTCACGAGATTGTTTTGGCCGAGGCCGCGCAGCGCCAAAAGGCGGAAGAGCAACTTCGCCAGATTCAAAAGCTTGAAGCGATCGGGCAATTGACAGGGGGTGTCGCTCACGACTTCAACAATCTATTGATGGTGGTACTCGGAAATCTCGAACTGATCCGCAAGGCGGTAACCAATGAGGCGCGTCTGGTCAGGTTGGTCGATGGAGCGCTTCAAGCCGCGAAAAGAGGGGCATCTCTGACACAGCGCTTGCTTGCATTCGCACGGCGCCAGGACCTGCAGGTTAAGGCGGTTGACTTGCGCAAGCTGGTTACAGACATGGAGGATCTTCTCCGGCGATCTATCGGTCCGATGATCCTTTTGGATAAAGAAATGCCCGAGAACCTGCCGCATGTTCTTGCTGACGCAAATCAGCTTGAACTTGCCCTGCTCAACCTTGCGGTCAACGCCCGGGACGCCATGCTCGAAGGAGGTTCGCTGAAGATTGCGCTTGCCGAGATCAATGTCGCGCCCGGAGACAAGGAACTGTCTGCCGGTCGTTACGTCCTTCTGAGCGTTGCCGACAATGGGAAAGGAATGGACGAGGATACGCTCGCAAAGGCGGTGGAACCGTTCTTTTCCACCAAGGAACTCGGGAAGGGTACAGGCCTCGGACTTTCCATGATCCATGGCCTGGCGCTGCAACTTGGGGGCAGCTTTAGCCTTGAGAGCACGCTCGGCTCCGGTACAACCGCTCAACTCCTGATCCCAGCCGTGGAGGGTGACGTCGTGCAGGTGGACGTGAAGGGCTCATCACCCGTCATCATGCCAGACAAACAGCCGAAGCGCATCCTTCTGGTTGATGACGACATCCTGATCGCGATGAGTTCGGCTGATATGGTAACCGACCTTGGACATGAAGTGGTGGAAGCTCATTCGGGAGCTGAGGCGCTCGAAATTCTCGGTAGCGATCAGCAGTTCGATCTTCTGATCACCGACTATTCCATGCCCGGCATGAATGGCGCGGATCTTGTACATGCCGCACGGCGGTTAGTTCCCGACCTGCCCGTGCTTCTTGCGAGCGGCTATGCTGACCTGCCAGCAGGAGTGCAGGTAGATGCAGTCAGGCTTGGGAAGCCTTATACCCAGGATCAACTCGCGCACGAGATCTCCAGCGCTTTGCAAGCATGACAGATTTGATCAAAAGACGGGAACCGGACTGGTCGTTTCCGTTTTGTAGCGCGCATGTCATGGCTGCAAAACCAAGGGACGAATGATGATGGCCGATAACAGACAGGATTGGATCGCTCACCGCGCATACGCACTTGAGAAGCAGGCGGGACGATCGTACCGGGAAGACCAGATTCATGGCGACAGGCTGTCCTGGAGGGAGAGCTCTCCGCAAGCAGACCCGCGCATCTGCCGACGGTCAGGAAATTTTCGATCGCCTAGGCATGACGGAAAGACCTGTCAGGCGCGATCGTGCCACCAACATCCTCGTTGTCGAAGACGAGGCGAAGCTTCGTTACGATACTATTGATTTGCTCGAAGAGACCGGCTACCGCCTTTTGAAGGCAGCGAATGCGGACGAAGCGTTGGTCCTCTTCAAAATCAATCAGATTGACACGCTTTTTACTGATATCGATATGCCGGGCAGTATGGACGGCCTAGGTGTTGTGAAGCCGTGCGTGCCCGATGGCCCGGAACCAGAATTATCGTGACCTCGGACGCCGTCAGGCTCCCCAACGCGACATCGAAAGCGGCGTAGATTTCATCTCCAAGCCAACCTCCAACACTGAGCTGTTGAAAATGATGGGTTAATGGCCACCTTGTTCTGTCGTCGGATTTTGGAAAGTCCGGCGAGTTGAGAACGGGCTTGGTCTGTCGCTACTTTCACAGAGGCGTTCAATTATCTCGGTTTAGACGACCATGAACGAGTAGTCGACCTTGACTACCGTTGTCGGTATCTGGTCCGTTCCTTATTGTATGGCCCTTCAAATCTTCTGCCTTCGCCGTGCGTTTCGCGCTGCGGAAACGCGAAAACTTGAATTATCCGTCTTTTGAAAGCTACAACGGTTCGAAGACGCGCGGTAGAGGTGGGATTGAGATGTGGAGAATGAAAATTAGCCAAACCCTCGCCAGCCTGGCATTTTGCATCAGCGCGGCGGGCAGCATTGCATTGGCAGACGAAACGCCCCCGCCGAAGTGCCTGCGGATTGCATCGGAAGCATTTGAGAATTTCGTGATATCTCCGCTTCATGTTTCCCCCTCAGGTGACGGGGCGATTTACGCCGGCAAATCTCAGTCTGATACGCAGCCAGCAATTGCTGATGTCCCGGAAAAGGCACGAAGATTGCTATTGGAAACGATCGAGTCCGGCAAAGGATGGGCGGCTTACGGCACCAGGACAAATACAGAGAACAAGTTGGAGACGCAGGTTCTTTACGTCTTCGAGGATGGCGATTCTTGTGCGACCTTTCCGAAGGTTCCCGAACGCATCAGCACTATTTACCTGCCCGGGGGAGTATCTCGATCTCTCCTGTTGTTTTTCCGCCAACCGACAAGCGGGGACGACGCGGAACTGCGTACGCGACTTCAGGCATTCCTGACCAAGACAAACCAAGACCGCCCCGTCACTACCGCGCCACATGCGGTCAAGGGCGCAAGGCTACAGAAGATCGATTCCGGCCAATTCGTCAGTAAATGGAGCAATGTCTTTCCGCCAGCAATGCTTACCAGTCTTGCGCGGTGGCAGGATGCTTGCAACGCGCGTAGCGACGGCTCTAAAATGGACCTCTCCGACAGGTTTATCGACAGGATGGACGTCGACGGGGATGGTGACGAGGACTGGGTTGCGAACGGATACGGCCTTTACTGTATAGGCCCCGATGGGAACCGGAGACAAATGGCCGGTGACGATAACGGCGCGACGGTCTGGGTATTGCTGTCGGATGGGAAAAAGCTTGGGCTAGCAGCTGAACTGCGCTTTGCCCACGGGGATACAATCCGGCAATACACTGGATATTCGGTCATCGTTTCGAAACTTGGTATCTTTCCGCTGCGTGGCGGTCCGATTGGCGAACCGGTCCAGGTCGTGCCCAAGGGCGGGCGCGTGGCATACAAGCTTTGAAACGCTTTTGTATTGATCTGCACCGCCCCAAAACCGGACACCTTCCTTAAGCAATCAGGTCATGCCTCCGCGCTGAAGGTCAGTCCAAGAGTTCTGCGCGAACAGAATGCTGCCGTAACCGCAGTGGATGCACTATCTGCTGTTGATGACGATGTCGTTGCGGATCAGGTCTGACAATTCAGCTTCATCGGTTACCCCAAGTTCCCACTGGAGCAGGCTTTTTGCCTTTCGGCCCGCTTCAACACTTCCCCTTGGATAATCGTTCTCTTCGCACCAGCATTGCAGGATGCGATCAATCATGTCGTTCACTTTCGATATTAACACCGGTTTCGCCAGCTCAATCCGCCGCATCTGCCCCCCTACCCGAATGAGGTCAAGCCTAGAGGGGCCGGCGGTAGGAAGGCAATGCGCGATATATGAGATTTCTCTTATGTGACGGTGGTTGAAGCCGGCCTGTTGTAAAACGGCCATAGTAGTCAAGTGTTTAGACCATTGGGACGATGCCGAACGCAAACCAATCCTCGTCCCTCCTGACGCGTAGTCCACTTTGTGCAGCGTTTGATGGTTTCTTTTAACGCCTCGGCTAATCCGCGCTGACGCGTAATCGAGGGGCCGAGTCACGAGTTCACGCGCGGCCCGATCCTTCGCCTCGCTCGAGTGAATTGCGCCCCATTGCGGTGATCCCGTCGATCCGCCGGGCCGGGTCCACACCGCGGCGCCGGTCGATCCATTTCATTACCGGCGTTACCGATACCCCGTGAAGTACAATCGATACGAGAATGATCAAAAAGACAGTCGACCAGACGGTCTCGATAGCCTCGAACTGCACCTTTCCGGAGGCGTAGGCGAGATAGTAGATCGAACCAAGACCACGGATGCCGAAGACAGCGATTATCAACTTCTCAGCCGTGGGGTGTGGGCAACCAAGCATGGAAATCCAGCCGCACACAGGACGGACAACGGCCAGGACCAGACCCGCGACCACCACCACCCGCCAATCTGCGAAGGAGATCAGTTTTCCCTCCGCCACCGCCGACCCGAAGCAAACAAGCAGCAACATCATTAAGAGCCGTTCGATCTGCTCTCCAAAATCATGCAGTTCCTCATGATAGTCGCTACTGCGCTCGATGGAACGAAAGGTAAGTGCGGTTACAAAGACGGCCACAAATCCGTAGCCATGAACGAGTTCCGTTGCAGCGTACGACACACAGGTGAAGCCGAGCGCGGCCAACCCGTCGCCGGTTTTGGCGAGCCGGCCAGCTTCAGGGGCTCTGAAAGTGAGAAAGCCGAGGAGGCGACCGACGGCCCAGCCAACGGTCACGCCGGCGGCAAGCCGCCAAACGACGTCCACCACGAACCACCGAGCTGTCCAACCCCAGTCACCGCCACTTGCCGCGATGGCGATCGCGGCCATGACAAACGGAAAACTCAGTCCATCATTCAGTCCGGCTTCGGACGTCAGTGCGAAACGGATGTCATCTTTTTCTCCGGTCTTCGGAGGACCGACCTGCACATCAGCCGCAAGTACCGGATCGGTCGGGGCAAGCGCCGCCCCCAGAAGGACGGCTGATGCCAGGCCAAGGCCCAGAACGCTCCAGCCCAGGAACGCAATAGCACCTATCGACAAGGGCATCGCCAGTCCGAGCAGACGCCACGTAATCATCCACCGCCGCCATCCAAGCGGTCGGTCGATCTTCAATCCGGCGCCCATCAACGCGACGATCACGACGAATTCCGTGAAATGCTCGGTCCATACCGCGTTCTCAAGGGGGTTCATGCGCGGAAGTGGAGAAATTGGGGACCATGCCAACAAAATTCCGATGCCAATGCAGCAGATGGGCAACGACAGCGGAATGCGCCGGAGAACGAGTGGAAGCCACGCGGTGAGAAGCACGACGGCACCGAACAGAAGCAGCGTCACGGCGTAAGAGTTCAAGTCCTATTTCTCCCGCGCCTGCTTCAACCGCGAGCCTGCGGCGATCTGATGACCCTGCCTCTTCGCAACGACGGCTTCCGAAAGAGTCCGCGCGGCATTGCGAACCTCTTCTTGGAATGCCTGGTCCTTTTCGAAGGCGACGTGACTTGTTGCATAGGGCTCCCAGTAGCCGATGTAGCGATCGACCTCAGCAAGGGGGCCGGCTGGAACAAGCGCTATCGATTTCAACCAGTCGGAAACACTGCGACGGACGCCTTCTGCGCCCTCGGTGTCTCCGTGGACGATCACCGAGAAAATGCGTCCTTCGAGATGGCGAGGGTAGTGCCAACCCTTCATCTCTATCTCCTTGGCCTCTTTTGCGTGTTTTCCATGGGTCGTCGTGGGATCCGGGTTACCTCCGTCTGCGCAGACAAGTCGGTCGATCATCAGCTTGAGAGGGGATGAGGTCTGATACCAATTGACAGGGGTCACGATCATGATGCCATGGGCCTCGACCCACAGTGGATAGATTTCGTTCATCCAGTCATGAACCTGTCCGAGCGAATAGTTCGGATAACAGGAGCACGGCCAATGACAAAGTGCGGCCGACGTCGAAAAGCAAGCTTTGCAGGGATGGATCTGACGGCCATATTCGGAAGCAACACGACTAAGGTCCAGAACATTGATGGTCACCATCGGGTTTTGCTCCAGCACCGACCGCGCCGTCTGGATCATGCGGAAACTCTTGGAGACTTCGCCAGGACAAGTATGCTCGCTACGGGATGACCCGTTGATGAGGAGCAAGCGATGTGGCCCGTTCTGGCTATCATGCCGGCGCTTGGCTTCGTGAATGGCTTGGCGCGCATCAAGCCAATCGGCGGCGAGATCATAGTCCGGGTCCGCAAACTCGGCGCCGGCCTTGCGAGTTCTCGGACTCTTGCGTGAATTTTTGTAAGCGTCCCAAGCCGCAGCACTGATCTTCGTGAGCTCTGGTGTGAGAGGCTCGTAAGCCGGATCCTGGAACTGATTGAGGAAGCGACGCCTGAACTCGTCTTCATCAAGGCGCGGGCTTGGACTGCCCTTTCTTGCTTCAAGGTCGGCCGAAGATATGTTTGACATTCGTGAACTCCTTGACCTTAAGCAACAACGTCACTTCAAACCCGGAGTTCCTGAGGTTTAATTTGAAAAGCTTGTCATGCTTGTGTCTACGCTCGACGTTGATCGCATGTTGGCAAGTCGCGCTCCCCGGTCCGCTCACTTGGGTGATCGCCATTTTGGCGAACCATTCATCCGCTTGCGGCGTATCTGCGAATTCCCGCTTTCGTTAAGCCGCCCTATGCTGAAAGCCGATGCCATTGCCTGGCGGCGCCGGGGCGTCGCCAGGTTGTGACACATCTCGGTTCGGATGACGCTGGCTTTCCGCATCCGTTCCGATCAACGAACTGGAGAGAGCTGCAATCGCGAGACGCCAGCCGCAACGTTCAGCCCGGTTCCGGTCTGTCCGCTGACAGGCTGAAGCGCAAAGTTTTCGGCATTGCCCCCGACGAGAGCATTGGCACCAAGGCCAACACCGATTGCCGCGTTCGCGGACGCACCGACATAGGTACCGGCGAGATCGCCTTCACCGACGCGCGTCGGCTTTGTATTGACGACAACCCAACTCAAATAGGACTTGCCACTTACGCCGATATCAAGACCAAGCTTGCCAATCGATCCGGCATAATGCTCCACCCAACCGCCTTGTTGGCGAAATCGGCAGTTGATCGCACGGTTCGATCCGATAACCATTCCCACGCCTCCGGCGACCTCGCACGACAGCGTGCCCAGTCTCTGGCGCGATTCTTTCACGATGACTACTTTTTGCGTGGGCTGCGTCTTGTGGATCGTAGCTGCCCAGCCGCCCGAAGGAATTGTAAAAGCCACGGCTGCGATGGCTAGGACAAGGTTTTTCATCTCGGGTTCCTCTCAATTGTTAATCCATATGGCCTTGGAATTAACCGATCCCGAGGGCATAGGTTCCGTCCTCGCCTCTGCGAAGCGCTGCGATCCGGATGGAACTCGGACGAGCGCCCGCGTCCATTGGGCGTGGAAGACCCGTGCAACCAGCGCTTGTCAGCTATGATTTGCATTCCTGAAGCGGGGCCCCCACGTTTTTAGCGATCAGATAACTTCACCATGAAAAAGCGCCGCGAACCTAAAGCTGTTCGCGCGAGGAGGCTGTCATGAATGCGATTTCCAAGAGACTGGACGAGATGACCCTCGTTGAAAGAACCAACTTGCTGGAGACGGTCGCCGACGCTTTGGAAGCGAGCGCGGACGAAGCTGAAACCTTGGGCGATGCCCGGTTTGTGACCAATTCAACGTGCCTCGCCTCAACAATCCGCGGGCTGTGCGGCGATCTCGCGCTACGGGACTTCCCAGCTGCCGAGCTTCTGTTGGAGCAGGGCATGCTGCTGGTGTACCAGTTTTCCAACAGGAAGGGCGCCCGCCCTTACCTCAACTGACCTTCCGACAAATCGGCAATTGAGCAAGACGGACAGTGAGCAGCTGGCTCGAAGGACGGTTGAGGCGGTATCGGTTCAGGTTGCGTGAGGCCGGTTTTTCGTCGCTTCTCGAAACAGGGGCGATACCCCAACCATCAAGGTTTGCGGCCCAAGCGCTCTGTCTCTTCCCGTGCCGGTTGCTCCCATCCGAATACACTACGGCCGCCCCATTGGTGCGACCGCAAGAATTCGCCGGCAACGATCTCCTTCAGATCTGGGCCCGTAACATAGCGTTCCAGTTGCCGCGACTGATCGTCGAGTCTCCTCAAAGCCTGTAATTCCTCTTCGCGGCCAAGTCTTGCCCGGCCGACGGCGGACCTCATTACCTTGATTGTTTCGTCATAGACTTTGACCGGCACAGGGAAAGGATGGCGATCCTTTCCGCCATGGGCGAGCGAGAAGCGGGCAGGGTCCGAGAAGCGACATGGCGCGCCGTGAACAACCTCGGCCACCATTGCCAGGGCATTCACTGTCCGTGCACCGATTCCCGGAATTAGAAGAAGATTTTCAAAATCCTTTGGTCCGCGGTCGGCCGCTGCCGCCAGTGTCCCATGCAGGCGCTTCATGTCGACGTCCTTCTCACGCACGTCGTGATGGGATGGCATGATCAGGTGGGGCAGCAGTGGCTGGGCGGCATTTTTCATTTCCCGCGCCGGTTCAAGCGCGATGACCTCCCGCAGGATTTTATCCGGCCCCAACACGCCCAGCAAATCAAGCTGACTTCTTCTCGAGCTTTCCGCTCGATGGTCAGCGAGATTGACAATATTCCCCTGTCCGCGTCCTTCGATTGCTGAATGCGGAGAATCCACAAAGCTTTTGAGACCCTCCGAATGCCAGTGATATCGTCGTGCCTGCCTTTTGGCGCCGTTCATGCCTTGCTGGACCACGACCCATTTACCGTCATCAGTGACAATGAAGCCGTGCAGGTAGAGATCGAAACCATCCTGGACCGCGGCGCTATCAACTTTGGCGACCAGCCTGCTGGTGCGCGCAAGAGCGGCGCCATCAATTCCCACGCGATTGCCGATGGCCATC
This sequence comes from Rhizobium sp. 01T417, assembly GCF_056398905.1. Taxonomy (NCBI): domain Bacteria; kingdom Pseudomonadati; phylum Pseudomonadota; class Alphaproteobacteria; order Hyphomicrobiales; family Rhizobiaceae; genus Rhizobium; species Rhizobium sp. 01T417. Next base: position 52,488 of record NZ_JBFTQH010000008.1, read on the forward strand.
AGCTCGTCAGGAGTCTGCCTTGAATGTCTGCCGCGGCCGCCGCAGACATGAATGCCGAGTTCGCCCGCCATCGGAGTAAGGCCCCGCTTCAACGCTCCGATGACACTTGTCGTGATGCCGGACGAATGCCAATCCATACCCATGACTGCACCGAAAGACTGGAACCAGAACGGGTGTGCCAGGCGGCTGAGCAACTCGTCGCGACCGTAGTGAATGACGATTGCCTCGGTGATGACCGCACCGAGCCGTGTCATGCGCTCGCCCAGCCATCGTGGGACGCGGCCACCATGAAGAGGAAGATCGGCGCTGCCGGCTCGTTGGACCATGCAAAGCTTATAAAGCGGTTTGACACACCGAGACAACGATTAAGTTCTTGAAGCGCGGCCCTGCGAGAATGGGCAAAGCTTCGTCTTTGCAGAGCGTCCGTTTACCAGGACAACAAGGAGGAAGGAATTGTTCAGGGTAATTGCGGGCGGGCGTCAGAAGGAGCAAGAACGAGTGACAGAAGAGCCTTGCAAGATTTTGCAGAGGGTCACAGGCGTCTTCGTAAAGCGGACATTCAGCGATACGAAGCGCGAGAGCGCGTCGCCGGGATTCCGATGCCGCTGTCGCTAAACCATTATAAGGTTCAAGTTGGTACGTGATCGCCGCTTTATCAAAGCTCGATCCACTTCCACCCGATCACATGTCAGATGGCTACTGGCCGTCCTTCGAAAATGCCGACCGGCAGTTTGGCCGCGACGGGTATGAAGGGATGAACATGCTTTTGTAATCATCAACGGGTCGTCAGATCTGCGCAATGTGTTGATCAACTTCGCAAGACCGGAAATGCAAAGAAAAAGGGGCCTTACAGGGACCTTGGTCCGATGGACTTACGTTTGGGCAGGTGTACGATATCTTGGTTTTGCATATACGAGCATTGGTAGGAAACAATGGACATCCAGCCATTATTCGACGCAGTGATCGACAGCCGTAATGGGCAATACAAAGTGTCGATAAGGGACGGAGATATCACTGCGGAGCGTGTATTTTCTTCCGAAGATACCGCTGAACGGTTTAGGCAAGATGCCTACAACAGCCTGAAGACGAAATACGCCAAAAGGGAGCTGTGAACCTGCTCTAGGTTCAGGGAGCCTCAAACAAATAGCTTCCTTCCAACAGACCGCGGTTAGAGAGAGATCACTCGGTATCCACGGATTCTCGATCCCAAGCCTGGCAGCCTCATTCGATGCGAAAACCTACCAACAGCGGCAGGTGATCTGAGGCTCGACGTGCGAGCGGATCGAATACAATTGAAGACGACCTTACCCGGATTTCCTGCGACACGAAGACATGGTCGATACGCAACAGGGGATAGCGCGAAGGAAATGTCGGTCGAGGCTTTGTGCCTGTCAATAATTGCGCATCTCGAAACTGCGTTGACAACCGTTTGTAGGCGGAAGTCGAGGGTGTGGCATTCAGATCTCCGCAGACGATTGACGGGGAGGAACGAAACTCAGCATGTCCAATCCACTCGTCGCCGAGCAGTGCCGCGACCTGCCGGATACGGTCGCGGTTGCGAAGCCCGAGGTGCGTATTGAGAATATTGAGCGGTTCCCCGTTAACATCGACCTGCACCCAGATTGCGCCGCGCGTTTCGCCGATCGAGGGAAGGGCTGCAGCCCTTATCACGCGCGTGGGGAGTGCCGTCAGAATGGCGTCGCCATAGCGTTCTTCCTCGATATGCAGTGCCGGGTGAAAGTGGGCGCTCATCTTTAGCAGCGCCGCAATGGCCGCCGCCTGGTCAACACCGCCGGTTCTTTTTCGGCCGACGTCCAGCTCCTGGAGTGCAATAATGTCTGCTTGAGATTGCGCAATGACATCCGCAATCCGGTTCAGGTCAATTCTGCGGTCCGTCCCGACACAGCTGTGAACGTTGTAGGTGAGAATCTTGATCTCGCGTTGGTCACGTGGGGGACAGGAGGGTGGTGTAGCCATTCAGCGGGAACCCGTCTGGCCCAATTTCGTTCCCAAGGACAAAGACATCAAACGGACGGATCCTTCATGTCGGCAAGGCGCATCCTTTTCAATATTTTCCTCGTGTTCGGCCTGTTGCTTGCAGCCTACCTGCTATACAAGGTCTTTAACCGCTATACCTTTGAAGAGATCCTGCAATCGATAGACCAGATTCCCCGCTGGCGTCTGGTTTCCGGCGTTGCATTTTGTGCTCTTTCCTATCTTTGCCTCACGGGCTTTGATTGGATGGCTTTGCGATATGTTGGCCGGCCGCTCGCCTATCCGAAAGCAGCGATTGCCTCCTTCACCGCGCTTGCGATCGGCCACAATCTGGGCGTGGCCGCCCTGAGCAGCGGCGCCGTTCGATATCGCTACTACACACGATGGGGGCTGAACGCCGAGGAGGTCGCCAAAGTCGTCTTGTTTTGCGGGGTAACGGTCATGCTCGGGCTGTCTGCACTCGGAGGCATAGTCTGTCTCGTAAATCCGATCGATGTCAGCAAACTGTTGGGTGTAAACGCCAGCAATCCCCTCTGGATCGGTCTCGGCGTACTGTCACTACCGGTAGCCTACGTCGGTCTTTCCGCGACGGTGCGCTCGCCATTGAGGCTCTGGAAATGGCGTTTCACAATGCCAAACATCAGACTGGCAATTGGACAGATCGCGATTGGTACGCTCAACTTCACCTTCGTTGCCGCCTGTCTGCATCAGGTCCTGGCAAGCGAGGCGCCGGTGAGCTTCGTTCAAAGCGCAACGGCGTTCGTCCTCGCCAACGTGGCCATTCTTGTCGCTCACGTGCCCGGCGGCCTCGGTGTGCTAGAGGCCACGGTCACGGCCGTGCTTCCAGGCGCTGCATCGATTGGCGGGCTCGTGGCATTCCGCGTGATTTACTTCCTGGTGCCGTTGCTGTTGGGATTGCCCGTTTTCGCGATCAGCGAGTTGATAACCCGCAACGTGAAAAAGAAGCGGCTAGACAAGGGTCGCGAGAAACCGTCCGAACCTCAAGCGCAACTTTTGTAGTGGCCAATAAGGCCGCCGGGGATCGACAAGTGCCGACCCCGGCAAGAGGCCGGTCTCGCTGCAATCAGGATCAACCTCGTACTCTCTCAAGCCACGCTCCCGGGTGTTCAGCGCAGCGATAGCGCCAAGCATCGATCGCGACTTCTCCACCTCACGGACCTCGGCAACGGTCGCGCTCAGGTGCTCCGCGATGAGGCGGTGGCGAAGTGACGTAATGGCCTCCTGATGGGCAGCGCAATTGGCTTCGAGTGCGAGATCGCACTCCGTATCCAGGCCTTCTGAACGATTGTTGAGGTTGGAGGATCCCACGCGTACGAAGCGGTCGTCGATGATAATGAGCTTCGAATGAACAGTGATTTCCTCCTCGCCGCCATTGTTGTCAGACGTGACGGCATACATCACCTTCAGTCGATCGAACCAATCGGCGCGCTTCAGACGCCGTATCAGGCGGTCGCGATTACTACCCATGGCGAGCTTCTCGATCCAACCGTGCGAGGTCTTTGTGACGATTATCGCGATCTCAGGCCCGTTCGGCTCCTTCAATCGCCTTGCAAGCGCCCGTCCGACGCCGCCGGACGCAAGATATTGAGTTTCGACATAGATGTATCTCTTGGCTGCGCCAATGGCATCGCGCGTGAGCCGACGTGCCTCATAGCGTCCACGCTTGCCAATGAGGCCAGGTTCGGTCAGGGCGATGGCCGCGGGAGCTTGAACCATGTCGGCCACCAAAGCTGGTCGGATGATCGTCGCATCGATCTCGGAAGACACATTCTCGCTGGTTGCCCTCTTCCACCGTCGTCTGGCCACATCACGGATCATTCCCGCTACCTCACCCGAAACCAGGCATTGAACATCGTGAACAGGCGGGTAGGGAGTACCGTCAGGGGAGAGTCTTAGAGGATTTGCACTCCGGTGGTCGGATTCGTCCCACCGTCTGGCTGTCAGGTCGATGCCACCCATGAAGGCGACACTTCCGTCAATCGAAACGAGCTTCTGGTGGTGGCAAGCACGCAGTGGATGTTTAAAATCGAAAGTCAAAGAGATCTGCGGATGTTTGGAGATTGGGCTCTGTCGAAACAGCCGCAGTGACTTGCCCGAATAGATAGGCCCCATCCCCCAAACCAGAATTCTGACCCTTAGTTGCGGGAGGTTGCCCACCAGCGACAAGAGACGTTCGCCAAGTGTTTCGGTGCTTGAGTGGGGTCGCAGGCGAATATCCGGGTTAAAATCCCAACCAATGATCCAGATCTCGCGCTGCGCTCGCGCAAGCGCGTCGTCTAGGGCAGAAAAGTATGCTTCGCCGTCGATCAGAAATGTAGCCTCATCAGCAACCCCAGTGCGCCAGGCGTTGCGTCCGCGGCGGACGATACTTCGTACAGGCTTTTCACCTGCCAAACGGCTTAGAGAAGGGAAGACAGTCCGGAAGCGATCCGGATTGGGGGCATTGTCTGCCAATCGATACTCGTGCATTTGGCGCTGTTTTTCCTTTAACTTCGTGGCGATTTTGATGTCTCGCGAAACGCGCGCGGCGAGCGGCCTGTTCCAGATCCGGCAAAAAAAATCGAGGGCCAGCTCAATACGATCGCAGCGAGTCGCGAGCCCATAACCCAAACGTGCACCGTCCAACGACGCGGAGGCGGCGGCACGGTCCCAACTCTTCGATGACTGGCAAGGGTTACTCGCTCACGAATAGAAACGAACCGGCGTCCGAGAATCACGACGTTCTTTCCTCACCCGCGGCCGTTAACAGTGGATTGCAGTTCAGTCGTCACCTGACCGTTTTCGAAGCGACGCCACGCTCCTGCCGAAATTGCCTGTTGTTGGTATTTCGTGGACCAAAGGGCGCAATATGGAATTTATCAGTCGTTTCGTTGACCAGCCGATGCTTCAGGGGGCTTCGCGGGCACTCCAGATCTGGCATGAGAAAAGCCGGCGCTCCCCGGACGAGCTCGGTCCTGCTTGGGAGCTCATCGTGATTTCGTGCCTGATCGCCGTGAGCTGCTGGTTCCTCTCAGGAGCCGGATGGTTGATTGCGGCAAGTACCTTGATGCTTTTGTCATTGCGCCCCGCATGGAACCTTCTGGCAGGGCCGAAGCGCGGTGACTATGACGCACGCGCCTATCGCGCAAGGGCGGCCCTCGCAATCAGGAAGCGAGAAACCGAGTGGTCGGTGCGGATGCTCGTGCTCCTCATTTCTGTCTGTTTGCCAATGATTGCTCGCGCAGGCGATCAATCCGGAGAATTGTTCATCCTCGGAGCAGGTGTCTGGTTCGTTTTGACTGTTCCCGTGAATGCATATCTGGCCGCAGCCGAACCGCCGAAGCCCAATGATGGTGACTTCGCGTTCACCAGGAACCGCACGCTGGCAGCTTTCTGACCCCACTACTGGCCGGCCTCGGAACCAATCGCCTTTCGCTCCGTTTTCCTCTCGTCAAAATGACGGAGGTTGAAATGCTTTACTACGCTCTTGTATTTTTGGTGGTCGCATTGATTGCCGGTGTACTTGGTTTCGGCGGTATCGCCGGAGCTTCCGCATCGATCGCTCAGATCCTGTTCTTCATCTTTCTGGTGCTTTTTGTCGTCTCAATCGCAATGCGTGTGATAAAGCGATGAAGAATTCTTTGGAATGAGCCTCGCTCGGTGGCGGAAATCCGCCGCCGTGTCTGTTCGTATGAGTTAGTGAGGAAAGCCTTCAGCTTCGCGATGACGCGCGGAAAATTTGGAGAGACTAGGATGACTGCCGACACTACTGGACGCCCGGTCGCGTTCGACACCGACGACGACTTACAGGAGCACTTGGCTTTGCTGGAGGCAGATGCTCACGCGGAAGATCGGGTCGTATCTGATGCGCTTTCGCGGCGAACTTTTGAGGACGTTCACTCGGATTTTTTAGCAGTACAGGATGAAGTTGAGCATCTTCGTGCCAGGCTTTCCGTTGTTACACAGCAAGCTGAGACTGTAATCCGTTCACGTGCCGAATGGGCGGATGCGAGCGCGCATGCGCAACTCGGTGACTACCCATGGCTGAAACTGGCGGGAGCAATGGCCGGTACCTATGTCCTGGCAAGCCTCCTTCGCACGATACCGCTCGGATCAGCATTCACTGCGGCCCTGCCGATTGTGGCAGCAGCCATTCAGCGCCGGACCGAAGGATAAGGGCCTCCGAGGCCGCCGAAGTTCAGGTCTGGGTCGATATGATTGTGTTCACCGAGACATTGCCGCCTAGTACACCACGTTTCAGGTCCGAGCGTCCCCGCTCGATTTCGACAACCGTATAGAGCTTGTCGTCTCGAAAGGCACTTGCGTTCGATGTCGTGACATCCTCAGCGGGAGCGGCGTCAATCTCCATAAAGTCAAGTTCCCGGCTCGCTGCTACAATACGCGCATCGCCAGCGGTTCGGGCCGCAACGATGACAATGCCGTGGTTTGTGGCATTGTCCCACCGCGGATCATCTGGTGCGGCGATCGGTTCAAGCCGATAGACATTCAACGGCTCGTCCGGTGAATACGTCTCGACTGCCGCAGCGTCACGGATTTGTGCCTGACTCTCCGTCGAGCGACCAAAGGTCGTTCGACTGGTTGCATTATTAGATTCGTCCTGGCCCGTTTTGACGACGTTCGACATGGCTCGTTCTCCGCAAACTGCGCCTTTTGCTAACCTTGATCGTTGTCTTGCTTCACTTCAGAAATGTCGTAGTTGATGTTCCAGTCCTTGATCTTTTTGCCACCAGGGGGGACCTTGTTCACAGTGGTATCCTGCGATCCGGTAACCACTGTGGGCTTGGCACTTTCAACGCCGTCGCTTTCGCGCTTTGCTTGCGATGGTGCGAAGGCACCCTTCGCGTCTGTCGCGGGTTTCGATTTCATGATTTCCTCCATTCTCAGTCTTGAACCGACGCGGCCCGACTTGGTTCCCTGGGTATTGCTGGCAATCGAAGGGCGCTAATCCCGTTAGAGGATTTCGGTTTGGAAATCTGCAACCGACGGCTTTGATCGTCCATCACAAGGGCGAGGGCGGCGGCGACAATTAGCCCGGTACTTCGAGTTCGATCATGAGATGCCGTCGTGCGCGATTGACACGGCTCTTGATTGTGCCGATCGGGCAATGGAAGTGATCAGCCGCCTCCTCATAGCTGCGCCCATCAATGAAAATGAACTCAAAAGCGCTGCGATACTTGGCCGGCAGACTTGCACATGCCACCTCAAGCTCATGACCGCGAACCCTCCACTCCTGTTCGGGCGCGACGGCTCGCTTTAGCGACAAACCGTCCGCCATCCCAACGATCTCCCGTTTCGCAATCCGATACCGGGTGCAAAAACTGTTGCGCATAATCGTGAAGAGCCACGATTTCAGCCGCGTCCCCTCCTTGAAATGATCAAGGTTCGACAGAGCCTTAACAAGTGTTTCCTGTACAAGGTCATCTGCGTCGTTGGGATGCCGATAGAAAGTATGGGCAAACGCTCGTAGTGCCGGAATGAGCGCGGCAACTTCCTCACTCATCGAGCCGGGAGAAATGTGTGCGGTCATTATCTCTTCCCCGCAACGGATACTGGAAGGAAAACCTCAAATGAGTGTTTGGTTCCAGCAAAACCGAATTGGTGCGATACCGCACGCTCGGGGCCGACGCCGGTGATATCGGAGGGCATTGTTACCGTCCGTTACCGTACGCGACTTCATGATTGACCTCTAATATATGGAAGTTACGATGGCTCCCGACCAAGCAACGGGAGAATGAATTTGACCTTCATGCGATGGCTTCGGGATGCGGATATGGCGATGCTCTCACGTTCAGTTCAGACCTGGTACAAGCATTTTGACGCCAAACCGGACGAAAGAGCTTCCGAGGTACTTTGCGAAGCGGCCATAGATCTCTTTCACCAGGGTCATAACACCCAGGATGAACTGGTCACCCTTCTGATTTCTCGATATCCGGGCCCTGAGGCGATCCTGATCAACGCTCCTACCTCGGCGTCCGTACACTGAGAACTACTGTCGCAAAAGTCTTGCCCTGGGTTTAAGAGGCCCCGCACCTTCTCTCAGTATTCACGATGCTATGCCGACATTGAGCGCGGGTAAGCGCGCTCCCTTATGATGTCAGTATCTGTTTGGCATCGAAGGGGAACAACGCCTCGTCCCAAGCATTCCTTCTCGCCAGTGCAGGAGGACGTCATGCAGCTTCTCGAAACCCATGTCGGCTCTGTTGTCGATGGAAAGCTTACGGTCGAATTTGTCGGCGAGGGAGGCGAACTTGTTTCCGTCAGGATGGTAACCGATGACCGCAGTCTCGGGGCAGACAGCGCCGTGCGACGCGCCAAGGAGGTGCTCGTGCAGCTGACGGCATTCGGAACCGACGGCAATGCCACCACCTTCGATCCTGTCGGGGCTGCGGCCGCCCGAGCGACGCCGAGTGATCTCGCGGAGCGCGACGAGGGACAATAGATGGCTAAACCCGTTGCATTTGTCACAGGAGCGGGATCGGGGATCGGGCTGGCGACGGCAGAGAAGCTGGCTCAGGGCGGCTACGATCTGTTCCTTTTCGATCTGGATCCGAGCGCGCTCGATGCGCTCACGAAGCGCCTTGAAAAAACCGGGACGACGGCAATGGCAATGGCAGGCGACGTCGCGTCGGAGCAAGATATGGAGCGCGCGGCAGGTAAAATCTTGGAAGGTTTCGGACGCCTCGATGCGGTCATCGCAAATGCCGGTATAAATGGCGTATGGGCACCGATCGATGACCTCACACCCGCGGAATGGGATACAACCATTAATGTCAACCTGCGTGGGACCTACTTGACCCTCAACAAGATGGTTCCGTTACTGAAGCAGTCAGGGGGAGGAGCGATCGTCATCGTTTCTTCCATCAACGGGGTGCGCACATTCACGACACCAGGTGCAACCGCTTATAGCGCGACCAAAGCCGCCCAAGTCGCCATGGCCCAGCAGCTTGCCCTCGAGCTCGCCCGCCATGCAATTCGCATCAATGTCATATGTCCTGGCGCGATCGAGACCAACATCGAAGATTCGACCGAGGTTCGACACAGGGAAGTGTCGGAGGTACCGGTGATCTGGCCGGAAGGTACCGTTCCGATCTCGGGAGGGGAGCCGGGGCGGGCTGGCGATGTGGCCGACTCCATCCTTTTCTTGGTGAGCACGTCCTCTCGGCACATCACTGGAAGCCCGGTCTTCGTCGACGGCGGACAAGGGTTGCTGCGATGAAAGATTGGGAATTTTCCTGGGGACCAGCCTCCAATCCCGACGGGTCAACCATCCTCAGGCTTTGGGCGCCGATGCAGGCGCGCGTCTCTGTCGCGATCGATGATCGGCAGGTACCAATGGACCGGGCTGATGATGGCTGGTTTTCCATTACGGAAACCTTGACCGACGATGCGGACTATTGGTTCGCCCTTGCGGACGGCACACGTGTTCCTGACCCGGCCTCACGGTGGCAGCGCGCCGGGGTGCTTGGACCATCTCGCCTCTGGGGATCCGACTTCAATTGGAAGGTACCTTGGAAGGGCCGTCCCTGGGAGGAGGCCATAATCTACGAGATTCATATTGGCACATTTACAGCCGAAGGAACGTTCGCGGCTGCAGAAAAGCACCTGCATCGGCTAGCGGAACTAGGTGTTTCGGCCGTCCAGATCATGCCACTCGCACAATTTCCAGGCACGAGAGGGTGGGGGTACGACGGCGTCTATCCCTATGCTCCTCATAATTCCTATGGTTCGCCAGACGACGTCAAAAACTTTGTGGACGAAGCCCATCGATATGGCCTCATGGTCTTTCTTGATGTTGTTTACAACCACTTCGGACCAGAGGGAAATTTTCTGCCGCTTTATGCAGCAGAGTTCTTTCGTAAAGACGATCCAACACCATGGGGCCCGAAGATTGCTTTCGAAAGGGAGCCCGTAAGGCGCTTTTTCATCGACAACGTGATCTATTGGCTTGATCAATTCCGGTTCGATGGATTGAGGTTCGATGCCGTAGACCAAATTGAGGATCGAACCGACCGGCACATACTGAAAGAGATTTCTGAAAAGGTTCGCGCGCGCTTTCTGGATCGCCATGTGCACTTGATCACGGAAAACCCTGCCAATGCCACCAATCTTCTCTCTCGAGATGGCGGACCCTTTTTTGTTGCCGACTGGAACGACGACTTCCATCATGCCATGCACGTGGCGGTCACGGGCGAGGCGAGTGGCCATTATGCTCCATTTGGCGACAAGCCATGGCAGAAGATGAAGCAGACGCTCCAAAACGGATATCTGTGCGACGGCAATAGTTTTCAGTCTCGCGATCGAGCCTGCTCGGCTTCGTTGCCGCCTACCGCCTTCGTGCATTTTCTTCAAAACCACGATCAGGTGGGAAACCGTGCGCTTGGCAATCGTCTTCACACCATGATTGATCAAAGCTGTCACAGGGTTTTGACAGAGATCCTTATGCTGTCACCGCAAATCCCGCTTCTTTTCATGGGCGACGACCATCTAACTCCGCGCAGGTTTCACTTCTTCGCCGACTATAATGGCGAGTTGGCGAGAGCGATCGCCGCCGGCAGGTCGACAGAAGCAGAAAATTTTGGTGGCCTGCCCGAAGGTTGTGGCGCGAGGGATCTGCCTGATCCGAACGATCTCTCGACCTTTCTGGACTCGAAACTCGATTGGGACGTTCTCGCTGACCATGAGGCGGCAGCGTGGGCATCTTTTTTCAAACGACTGATCAAGGTTCGTCGCAACCACGTTATTCCCTTGCTACCGGATGCAGACGGTTACGCGGGCTCGGTCGTTTCTGCGGTTGAACAGGCAGTGTTCCTTGACTGGAAGCTGGGTGCGCGAACCCTGCAGTTGAGAGCCAATGCCTCAGGGCGGGCAATGTCGATGGAACGCGATTGTGGCCAGAGGGTGTATCCGCCTGTCAGCGAGGCTGCAGAGGAGGTTTTGCAGCCATGGACAACGCACCTATATGTCCTTTAAGGCAAATCGTCCTTCTCAGAGCGCCGTTCAGTGAAGAAGCAAGCGGAAAAGCTAGCGAACAACGCTCCGTGACGACTTCCACGTAGGCGCGGCAAGGATTACCGCGCCTGCGTCAAATACCTATTTGACCGGGACTGACGCCTTGCCGAGTTTCACAGAGGGCTCACGGGCCCAAACACGAAGCGTGCCAAGCTTTGAGACGAAGGACGGCAGGCTGTCTTTTCCTGATAGTGAAACAATGCCTTCGTCTTCCATTCCAGCAATGCCCGCTTTTTCGAGCAAGGGTAAGGCGGACTGGTCGTATCCGATGAACTTGCAGTGCTGGAAGGCATCGGCCACAAAGTCGCGGGCCGTTGCCTCCTTGATCAGCTCTTCGATCGCTGCGGAGGAAGTCAGCAATGCCACGGCGTCAAACAGCACCGACGGGCCTCCGTCGATCATGTGATGTGCCTGGATCCATTTTCCATTCGAAGCGGTGACCCCGCCCACCTTGGGAGCAACAAACTCGACGATCGCTTTTTCCTTTCCGACAGTATCGGTCAATCCCTTCAGCAGATTGGCGTCTACGCCATCGGTTATGAGGATGCCAAGCTTTCGGCCCTCGAACCGCTTCGGACCCTTCTCCACGATGCTGAGGGCAGGTGAAGGCTCAAGATCCTGACGTGTCGGCATTGCCGCGTCCGCGGCCTTAGGCATGCTCTGGAAGCCAAGCTTATCGGCGACGGTCTTGGCGAGGCTCTCGTCGATATTAAGCAGATGAGCAACCATGCGTTCCCGGATGACCGACGTCTCCACCTTGCTCAGTTCAAACGTCAAAGCCGCCGCTATGTGGCGCTGCTCGGGCTGGGTCTGGCTGATGTAGAACTGTCGGGCTTGACTATAATGATCGGCAAAGCTTTCCGGACGAAGCCGTACCTTTCCACCCTCTTCGGACGAGGCAAAGTGCCGGTAACCCAGCACGGGGGACTCTCGGGGCCCTTCACCGAAAGAGTTCGGTTGGTAGTTGATGCGGCCGACCGGATTGCGCATCGCCATGTGGCCGTCCTGTTGGAAATGCTGGAACGGACACTTGGGCGCATTGATGGGTAGATGCGTGAAGTTTGGACCACCGAGGCGCTTGAGCTGCGTGTCAAGATAAGAGAAATTCCTCCCCTGCAACAGCGGATCATTGCTGAAGTCGATCCCGGGCGGGACGTTTTGGGTCATGAATGCAACTTGCTCAGTTTCGGCAAAGAAGTTGTCAGGCATCCGGTCCAATACCAGCCGTCCGATCGGTTTCACCGGCACGATCTCTTCGGGAATGATCTTCGTCGGGTCGAGGACGTCGAAATCGAAGCTGTCGGCGAAATCCTGATCGAACAGCTGCACACACAGTTCCCATTCAGGAAAATTGCCCGACTTTATGGACTGCCAAAGGTCGCGGCGGTGAAAGTCCGGGTCGGCACCGTTGATCTTGACCGCTTCGTTCCAGACCACGGATTGAAGGCCAAGCTTCGGCTTCCAGTGGAACTTCACGAATGTCGATTCGTCTTTCGCATTCACGAGCCTGAACGTGTGAACACCGAATCCTTCCATAAAGCGAAATGAGCGTGGAATGGCGCGATCCGACATCACCCACATGATCATGTGCATGCTCTCAGGGGTAAGGCTGATGAAATCCCAAAAAGTATCATGGGCCGACTGCGCCTGTGGAAAGGCCCTGTCAGGTTCCGGTTTGACTGCGTGGATAATGTCCGGGAATCTGATGGCGTCCTGGATAAAGAAAACAGGAATGTTGTTTCCAACGAGGTCCCAATTCCCTTCCCGCGTGTACATTTTCACAGCAAAGCCGCGGACGTCACGGGCAAGATCGAAGGAGCCTTTGCTGCCCGCAACCGTCGAGAAGCGAACGAATGCCGGTGTCCTTTCCCCGGGACGCTGAAAAATATCGGCTCTAGTATATGCTGCCAAAGATTCGTAGGTCTCAAAGAAACCATGTGCACCGTAACCGCGAGCATGGACAACCCGCTCCGGAATGCGTTCGTGGTCGAAATGGAAAATCTTCTCTCGGAAGTGAAAGTCATCAACGATGAGGGGCCCGCGGGCGCCTACCCTCAGTGAATTCTGGTCGTCAGCGACCGGCGCGCCTTGTGACGTGGTCAGGACTTCGGCGCCGTCTTCGGCAAATTGATGGAGCTCGCCACCATTTCCTCGATGAGGCTTTTGGTCGTGAATCGAGACAAGATTGATTTGGCCCTTCGTGGTTTTCTTCGCCATCGGTTGCTTTCCCTAAACTGGAGATGCGATTACTTCCCGTCGCTCAGGTCCCTTCGGTGCAACGGAACCAATCTCTCAACTTCATGTGAACGTTGAAGTTCCCGATAGGCTCCGAATTCCTCACTCCGGTGGAAATTGATTTCGCCTGGCTGCCCCGGACTAACTTCATTTGGCTGAAAGTACGAAGGCAGCAACTTCTGGTTATCCTGGCTCCACGCTCGGGCGGTGGTTCAATTGGAGATTCGATCAGGGCAGTGACCTTGGACCTTGGTCTGAGCGCCGTCAGACTGAAGTCCCGGGCCGGGAACCGTTGCTGCGCTTGGTGGTTCGTTCAGGGAGCGGACAATACCGCTTCCAATGGAGGAAAATGAATGCGTATCAAATTGATAGGAACTGCCACTGTGCTCGCTCTCGCATCAACTTTTGCCTACGCGCAATCGTCGACGGTGACGGGAGCTGCGGGCGGGGCAGCAACCGGGGCAATCGTCGGGGGGCCGGTCGGTGCAGCCGTTGGAGGTATCGTCGGTGGCGTTGCAGGTAGCCTCATCGATCCGCCGCCCCAGAAAGTCGTTACCTATGTGCAGCAAGTTCCGGCTCCGACGACCCGAGTCGTCGTCAAGGAAAAGGTGGTTGTTGGCCAACCGCTCCCCGAGACGGTCGTTGTAACGCCGATTCCTGATGATCCAAAGTATGCCTATGCGATCGTCAATGAGCAGCGGGTAATCGTCGAGCCATCCTCCCGGAAGGTGATCCAGGTCATCCAGTAGTCGTAAAAGGATGCTGGACGCATGCCGGCGGGGAGACAGTCCCCGCCGGCTCTCACCTGCCGTCATCCGCGGCTTAGGGGAATCGTGTGACAAAGCTCATAACAGAGATCAAGCTTGCCCAATTTGAGCTTCCCTATCTAGATAGGGTCGACAGACGCAATCTTGTCGGCCGTATCGTTGATGAGTTGCGGTTCTACCAGTCAAGAAAACTCGGCGAGTTGGCGTTAGACCGATATTTACATCTCGATGCGCTGATTAAATGCGTTTCGGTGATGATAGCTGACATAGCAGAGCTGGATGACGCTGAATTTCAAAGGGTCCTGAACGAGTTCGCAAAGCTGGTGGCTGTCCTCGAAAACCTTGCATCCGGTGGCAAGGACGCGGCGACGCTCCATTGATAGATTGATAGCGGGTACTGTCTCGTGGACTCATAAGCGCTCAGCCAGAGCCGTATGGCCGCGAGCGTGGCGAAAGCGAGGGGAGGCAACACGCTGGTGGTAACGCGTCGCGTGCAACGACAATGCTTGATCAGGTTGAAGCCGCTCAACCGGGTTTTTGTCGATAAGGGTGTGGGCTAAAGCAAATCGGATTGAGCCGGTTCCGACGGGGCAACGATCGCATGGATCTTGGTGGTCAACCCCCTTCCGCGATCAGACTTCGCGCGCGGTCGCTTGATCGTCGCAAAGAGCCCATTTCTACCGGCCAGCGACGTGCTAAGCTTGTTCAATGACAGCGGCTGACCACTACAGTTTTCGCAAAGCGACGTTGGATGATCTCCCGCTGCTTAGAGCATGGCAATCGAACCCGCATGTCCGCGAATGGTGGGACTCAGATGAGCCGTACGATGCGGCAGACTTGGCTGATCCTCGGGTAGCGCGTTGGATTGTTTCAATAGCCGATCGCCCCTTTGCGTTTATGCAGGACTATACCGTCCACGGCTGGCAAGATCACCATTTTGCCAAGCTTCCCAAGGGATCGCGGGGAATCGATCAATACATAGGAAACCCCGAAATGATCGGTGTTGGGCACGGATCAGCGTTTATCGGGGCGAGAATGAGGGCTCTGTTCGATGCGGGCGCACCCGTTGTCGCAACCGATCCTCACCCGGCCAATGAACGAGCGATTGCCGTTTACAAGAAACTGGGTTTCGAACCGTTCGGATCACCTCAAGAGACGCAGTGGGGCTTGATTTTGCCGATGCTTGCGAGGCAGTAAGCGGCACGCCATCATTTGCAGCTTCGTCCGCATCCGAGACATGGCCGGAGGCGCAGTTCCCATACACCCGGTGGCTGACACCAAGCGTATTTATAAGCACGCTGCCCTTCGATCCGGGCATCGCCAAACCACTGTTGCGTCTTGGAGTTTTCGCAGCGGTCGCATTCGTTAGACGGACATGTCTCACCAACTGTCTTCGGCATTCTGTATTGCGGTTGGATCGCCGGATCTTTCCAAGGGTTATGCGGCACTCGACATCGATGGCCGGCCAGCTTTCAAGGTCAGGCCGCGCGTGCTGCCGGAAATCTTCCTGCTACTCGGAACACTCGGTCGCCTGCTTCGTTTTAATTCCAGTCCGAACCTAGGAGGAAAACATGGATTGGAACCGCGTTGAAGGGAACTGGAAGCAGGTCAAAGGTAAGGTCAAGGAACAGTGGGGAAAACTCACTGATGACGATCTTGACCAAATCGATGGGCAACGCGACCAGTTGGAAGGAAAAATTCAGGAACGCTATGGGCTAGCTCGGGACCGGGCCCGTCAGGATATCGACGACTGGTACGGTAGCCAGACCTGGTAGACGAACTGGAGAGCCCGGAACGATCCGGGCTCCTTTTTGCGCTCTCGACACATTGGAAGATGCGATCTTGGATTTGCGTTCCCGCTGCCATGATACGACTATGAGCCAAAGCATCTCCGCTATGTGCGCCCTTAACACGGGACGATATAGGCTGGTGCCGCTCCGCGGTGACCGTGATTGTGTTGACCTTCACAAAAGTTCAAGTGGATAGACGATCCCGGCGTAGTGGTTTGGGTCGCCCTGCCGGTTCCGGAAGCACCTGCCCATCGCCATCACCCACCGAATTTCGTCGAAAGCATCAAGAACGCGATATTCTGCATGATAGGGCAGCCCGCTTCTGACGGCTTGCGAAATTTGAACTGCCACACGCTCGCGATCGTCGGTATGGATTCGCTCGATATACGAGGCGATCGGCAATCCACAGATCGTCTCGGCCGGATCGAGGCCAAACAAAGATGCTATGGCCGTATCGCCGTAGACGGTATCTCCAGCAAGAGCCCAGGTAAAAATTCCCGGCTCAGCCGCGTTCTCTTCGAGATTGCTTGCGATCCTCATCGCACCTCCGCTTCAAGGTTGGGTCCCCAACTGCCAGCAATGCCGGAAGTTCCAGAAGTTCACTATCAGCTCTGTGTCGGGACGCTTCGGTAGCGAATGGCCAGCTATGATGACACGACGTCGTCTCGTGGTACCGCACGCGAGCCGCCACAAGGCAAGGGGAGGGAAGCGAGGAACAATCCGGGGTGTCAGATGAACCTTCGTGTCCCATCCAGCATTTTGGTTCGCAACGAAAACAGGAAGGGTGGCGGCGCCACGCAATCGGAGATCACGCGACGCCCCTCACGTTTGACTTTTTCATGACAAATCAAACGCGCCAGCGCGGATTTCTATTGACGTTATAAAGCAGTTCGCCTGCAGATGCAAAATGACCAAAGAGCTGTCGCATCCGCCGTTCGTCGGCTTCACCTATCTGGTGCTGGCGGCAATAATCGCGCACCGACCAAATCCTCAAGGATTTCTTGGTATCGAGATCACCCTCTCTGATGTGCGTCGACATTACTCTCCTCCGTTTGGATGGGTGTTTTAGTGCAGGCTAAAATAAATGTCATTTAACTTTGACATTCCTGATTTGCCTGTTTCAGGACGTGACGTCTAATTTTTCCGGTCGAACATCAGCTCACTACTTCCGCTTTATCGCGTCTTCTCGGATCGCCAATGGGACAAGAGAGGCTCGCGCGTTCCCGTAACCGGATCAAGGGTAGGCAAAGATAACTTTCTGATCACGTCCATTTCCATGCCGGTGGCCGCCGAAGTCTTGATGTCGGCGCTCTGGCCCGGCGGGTAAGCACCGACAACCAGAAACGATTGGCTCGCGGCGACAAGGCAATGCCCAGTGCCGGCAGGTAAAATCAGGCAATCCCCAGCCGTGACCGCAAAATCGATACCATGAGGGCCCCCGATCATGATGGAGGCGTGGCCGTCAGCTACGCCTAACACTTCGTGCGCGTGGACGTGATAGTGTTGATAGCCAAAAATCCCGTCACGCCAGAGCCCCGTCCAACCGTGTTCTTGGAAGAGACTCTCAAATCGTTTTGCCGATGCCTCTTCGCTGATGACGGCAGATTTATAGAACAGCACTGGCAAAGCCCGGTTGTTCGGGATCCAATCGCTTGGCGAAAGAAGACTGGCTGTTACCTCCATCGATGCTTCCTTTCTCCAATTCCGGCGACCCTAACCAACGAGCAAACGAGATGACGCCACGAAAATGCAGCTATTTCCGTATCGTTCCATCAGTATTCAACGCTTGGCGCGAGACAAGCTGCGGAATTCGGACTGACGTGAACTGTGGCTATGTCGCCGCGACGGACTCGCTCCTTTGCGAGGCCATCGTGATTGCGCGACGGAACCTTGCAACCGTCGGTGAGTTGATCTCGCAAACGGAGATTCATCGTGACAAGATTCTACTTCCGAACCGGCCCGACAGACACTCCCTGGCAAGACGAAGATGGCTATGAGTTCCCCGACTTGCCAGCGGCGCTCGATGAAGCAAAGCGCCTCGTTGCCGAGATGGCCATCGACGGGATTCCCACTGCTACACGGGAGCCGCTTGAAGTTGAGATCTACAATCCGGACCGAGTTAAGATCGTGACAGTCTCATTGAATCTATGCATTGAGTATGCTGGTGGAGATTCTGAGAGATAGGGGACCAGTGTCTGCAAATGATCGGGCGAGGATGCCCGCCACTTTGCGTTCCGTTCACCCAGGTTTGGCGTCTTATTTGCTGGCGTACTTTTTTCCGCTCCTAGCAAGTTAAGCCGTACAACTCCTCAATGATCTTGAGACCTTCCTTATATTTTGACTGATCCAAACCAGCATTCCGGGCTTGCTTCAGATTGTCTTTAAGGTCGGCCACCTTTACCGGACGGGCAAGGTCGTCACTAGCTGCCCGAACGACAAACTCATCTTCGCTTTCGTTCTCTCTCCGGGTCAAGGCGTTGATGGCGGCAACTACGGAAGGATTGAATCCTTCATCCCTCAGACGTTCAAATGTCCAGCCGCGGCCCTTTTCGACAATGTCGTGCAGGTAGGCGACGATCCGCTGCTCGTCCCCCTCGACGGCGCTAGCGACGCGCTTGCAGTGCGAAAAATATGGGTTTCCTTCCTTGTCGGTCTGGCCTGCATGAGCCGAGAATGCGATTTTTATCGCTCGTAAAACATCCAACCCATTATCGCCTTCACTCATTAAGCCCAGATGCTCTGATGCCATGACTCTTACCTCCAGTAAATCAACGCCCGGGCAATGCTTTGAGTTCCTGCGCGTGCCGCCTGGTGAAGGCTCTGTTCTGAAGAAAACTTAAGGTCGACTCCCAGGATCTAATTCCTGCCGAGCGCAAACGATCGATCGAGGGTCGATCGACTTCAGTCTCAACGTGTCAATGGAACAAGCAGGGTTTCTGGTTGTTTGTCTGTTCTCAACCAGAGGAAACATCAATGAAAAAACTCATGATCCTTTCTATCGGCATGGTGATGACGGCCTCGGTCGCGCTCGCCCAGAGCGAAACGCCGACGACGACCCAGACAACACCCGCGGTCAAAACCGAGCAAAATCCGGGAGCCCCGGTAGCAGGCAAGAACAGCTTCACCGAAGGCCAGGCAAAGGCCAGGATCGAGGAAGCTGGTTACACCGACGTCACCGGCCTCAAGCTTGACGATCAAGGGGTGTGGCGGGCCAGCGCCACCAAGGATGGCAAACAAGCGAGCGTCTCCCTGGACTTTCAGGGCAACGTCACCATGGCCAAGTAACCACGAATAAACAAGGAAGCAGTCATATGAGAACGATCACTGGATTATATGATAACTACGATGACGCGCGCGCGGCCGTGTCAGCGTTGGAAGACGCGGGCGTCCCGTCCGATGACATCAGCATTGCCACCAACGAGGCGAATGGTGTTGATGTCGAAGCCCAGGGCAATCGCGCCGCAGAAGGCGCAGGAACCGGTGCCGGTCTTGGCGCACTGGCCGGCGGTGCCGGCGGTCTCCTCACCGGTCTTGGCATGCTTGCCATTCCGGGTGTGGGTCCCGTGGTCGCTGCCGGTTGGCTCGTTGCGACCGCGGCCGGAGTTGCGGCCGGCGCCGTTGCCGGCGGTGCGGTCGGGGGTATCGTCGGTGCCATGGTCAAGGAAGGCGTTCCTGAGGAAGACGCCCACCTTTACGCGGAAGGCGTCCGCCGCGGAGGATCGGTCGTCGCCGCGAGGGTGGAGGAAGCACGTGTCGCCGAGGCTCAGGCTATCCTTGACCGGTGGCGTCCCGTAGACATCGGAGCGCGGCGCGCGAGTTATGTTGAGCAGGGCTGGACCCGTTTTGACGAAACCGCCGATCCCTATACTGCGGAGCAGATCGCCGCTGAACGACAACGATATCGTTCCAGCCTCTAGGCGAACTGAAGCTGTAAGCGGCCGCCCGATGCGGCCGCTTCGGTTTCCTTCAGAAAGCTTCAGGATGACATCGGCATACAGGACGCCGGGCGACTAACCCCAGTGTCAGCCTCCCGCTGCTGGACAGCCGGTCGTTTAAAATAGCGCCCAATGGACATCCAGCCAGTGGTTCGCGCAGATGCCAAACGCGAAGCGTGGGACGGCGCGGGAGCAATTGGCGAGGTGCAACGCCCACTCTTCGGACAATTCGATATGCCGAGGGAATCGTTGACGGACAGCAGGTAAAACGTCTGGTCAAAGTTTTTATCCTGAGAGTTCGCCATCTCAAGATATGGTTTCTTGAAATGACGCAGCTTGACCTCATCTGCTCCGAAAGCCATCAAACGCGCCAATGAGCCGGGACTGAAAAGGCTGTTACGATCGGGATTGCAAGCTGGACGGGCGATCCGAACCGCATCCCAAGGTTTCGCTCCAAGCAACCGGTCAGCGTTTCATATCTGATGGGCCATGATCGACAGGCTTCCAAGAGATATCCAGTAACCATCCAGGGCGAGGTTAGAACGTCGCTTCCCCGAAAAGCGACTATAAAGAAGGCGGGATTTTGTTCGAAGTCTCCAGCAAAAAGCGCGTGGTCTGTACTCACGAAAAGTGGTGTATCGATCGGTATACGACGAGGTCGTCCGCGGTTACGATCGTGGTCTAGATCTTGACCTAGAATTCGCAACCGCGGGAGGCAAGCTGCATCTTTCGCTGCATAATCAAGTTCATGCTCTTGCCCGAATTCTCTGCCTTGGTCAGCAGTTTGGCGCAGGCCTTGGGGGTCAGTTTCCGAGCTTGCTTATTTTCCGGCGGTTGATCTGATACCGTCGGGCGAACTGTCAGTCCCTGGCCCGACGCGTCAAAAGATCCGCACAATAGTGTGGCGAGACCGATCATTGCCAGATAATGAATTTTACGCACGGGAAACTCCCTTCTTCGCGTGTATGGCTTGTAGCTGGAGGCAGTTATGGCTCAGTTGCTCGAGTATTGGTCGGTCAGGTTGCCGCCGAGATTCGAGTTCGATAACGGCCTGTACTTTTCCGCGAAGCGCAAGGCCTTTTCATCCTTTTGACGCTTGAGATAGGGCTCCAGCCACGCAAGCTGAAACGGCTCCAATGTCTCGCTGCCGGTTGAAAACGACTGCTCGGTACCCGCCTTTGCTGCCGCCAGCTGAGGGTTCTCAAGCGCAGAAAGTGTAAAGTCCACGATCCGTTCGAGCTTTGCGCCGCAAGCCTGGAACCCATCACCGTTACGGTTATCCAGGAGCACGGTGTTGACCACCAGGGGTGCGACCGCATGCAACTGATAATGCAACGCCTTGTCTCCTCTTTTCATTTCGAAAGGAAGAGCCCCGTCGTCGTCGGCGGAACACACGACCATTTCAGTGGACTTCGAGCCCCAGGAAATCAGCGCGTCGTCGTTCGTCGCCAGCCCGATCTGGGTGACCGCGAGCGCGGCCCAGGCCCGAAGGTTGTTCTGTGATGCCATCTCAGGCGCATCGTTATCGAAGAACGATTGTAGTGTATGGCCGAGTGGGCCCAACCATGCCTCGATTGCCCGTCGCTTCTCTGGAGGTGGAGCTGTTTTTTCTTTCGCCTCGTTATAGGCAATCGCGATGCCGGCAAGGCGTGGCGAAACGGCGAGCTTGGCATTCACGGTGCTCAGATCCGACAATGCCCCTGCATCCGCCCAGGATGCCAGGGCACTATAGAGACACAAGTGTTTCTCGTCGTTGGCATGCTTGCTGGAGGATCCCTTCGTAAGCGCCGCAACCGCTCTGACGAACAGGTCCAGAGGCCGAAGCGCCTTGTTGACTGCCGCGTTTTCATCCTCATCGATTTCCGAGCGCGAGGCATCGCCTTTCTCATAGCGGCTCCCGATTTCGAGGCTCGTCATAGGTTTCGGCACTCTCGGGCACTTAAGCTCGGCTTGCGCGAGCTGCGCCTCGACGGTAAGCAGACCCAGCGCCAACATTGGGACGAGAGCAGTCCGACGGCATGTCAATGGGGTCAAAGGCCACCACAGTGGCGGGAGAGTGGAACGTCTCATTTAATTTACCTTCGTTGACATAACTGACAGCATCTCATTTGCCTGCTTACTTCCAAGACGCGCTGCTTTTTCAAGCCATTGCTTCGCCTCCGGCAGGGATGGCCGCGTGCCGATCCCGTAAGCGTAATTTTGTGCCAGTAGCACCATTGCCTCGGAATCGCCCTTGTCTGCGGCCTTGCGGAACAGATCCGTCGCACTCGACGCTGCCTCGGCACCCCCACTGTTTGCAAGCTTCAGTTTTGCGTACTCACGCATTCCGACAGGATCGCCGGATTGCGCCGAGCGTTCGTAGATCGAGGTGAGGTCAATCCGGGCGAGGAGCTGTTCGTAGACAGTCTTGTGTGACTTCGCCAATCCATTCAAGCGGCTGGCAACCCGATCTGCGGAAGCATTCTGGATAACGGCGACCATCAACGTGGTCGCTTTCTCGAGCGAGAATTGCTGCCCCTGCCGATCAGTATATGTCTTCAAGAGATACTGCTCAGCCCTCGCGTCACCGCCGCGTGCTGCAACTTCAAACAAGCGCATTGCACTGTCTTGTCCGACTGGCGAAGGAAAGGTCGAATAGGCTTCCGCAAGCACTCTTGCTCTCCAGGGCTTGTCCTTTGAAAAGGTCTCGCCAACGTCCATCCAGTCCTGTGCTTTTTCAGGCTCGCGCAAATCGATATAGGCGTGCGCCATCGACAAGGCGGAATCAAAGGAGCAATCCATGAGGCTTTGAGCTCGCAGCAGATATTTTTCCTTCGTTGCGACATCGCTGACGTACCTTGCCGCGAAAATCGATGCATCTGCGTCGCCTCGATCAACGATGGCCGAGCGATACTGATTGTAGATTTCAGCCGGTGCGGCAAACTTGGTGGCCAGCAACTGCATGGCCTTTCCGTTGCCATGTGAGGCCTCAAGTCTCAGATATTTCTCTGCCGTTGCCAAAAGACTTGGATCTTCTGCAAAGGATGAGAGTATGAGTTCGCCGGCCCCGATGCGTGCGGCCGAGCTCGGCAGGTCGGCGGCCGAAAGAAACCGCTCCAATGCGGCACGTTTCTTGCCGATGTCATTCCCGGCAGCCTGCAGCATCAGGGCCGCAAACGCCGCTTCGGCATCGGGGCTGCGCGAGAGGCGACCCTCCCATTCCTTGATTGCATCCGCGTCCTTTGCGACAGAAGTCAGATACCAGAGATAGCCCGCAATCGCCTTTGGCTGTCCGTTGAGCGCGCCGGACTGAAGCAAGGCGGTTTGCGGATCATCAAGATGTTGCACGAGTCCATCGATGTCCTCGACAGACCATGCGCTGCCCTGCGATCCCTTGGCAGCATTTGACCAGTATTCCGCCTGTTCGAGTCGCGGTCCGTCTGGTGCATGACACAGATACGCGTCGCGCAGATCCTTCATCGTGTCTGTCCGGCCGAAATTGTCGAGGAGCGCCAATAGGAGATTGATGCCCTCATCGAAATTTCCATCACCAGTGCTGCTCAGACGAAGAGCCGCAAGGCTGTGCATCGACGTCATGTCACGACGATCAGCGCCTTGCTGAAAGAACTTGCTTGCCTGATCACGCGATTTCCAGAAACCATCCTTGTCAATCGCTAGATTGGCCAATCGCGCAAAAACCCAGCCGGGGGCATCCTCGAGTGACGCGAGTTCGTTCAGTGCTTGCACGTACTTCTCCCGAGCGTCCTTTGCATCGGATTCGCCATAGAGATTGGCAAGCCTGATCAAGCTGCTGCGATGTCCTGCCGCAACCGCCTGGCGATAATAGTATTCCGATTTTTCAAGGTCCTTTGTAACGATGGCGCCGACCTCATACACGTGTGCAAGCTCTGACTGGGCAGCAATCACGCCATTATCGGCCGCAAACTTGAGGTAGTGCATAAGGACGGCATTGTCCTTGCGAATATCCGCGCTTTCGAGGTGATAGCGGGCTACTTTCCACGCTGCGTTGCCATCGCCAAGATCGCCGGCAAACCGCAACCATGCCTCCGAAATCGTCCGGTCTTGCTTGACCACGTCTCCTTTTTCGTACTCTCGCGCAATGCGTGCCACGCGATCGCAAATTCCGCTGTCGAGCTTTCCGACCATTGCGCCAAAGGCCATGGTTATGGCCAGCGATGGATCGACAGACCAACCCTCGACCCGCTCGCCATCAAGGTTTCGCTTGGCAAGCTGCAGGAGCGCGTTCGGGTTTCCACCATAAGCGGCATTGACGAGATAGGAGAGAGCTTTAGTTTTATCCTTCTGAGCGACGACCCCCGTCAGTATCAGTTCAGCGGCGAGGTCGAGGTCCTTCGGCGCACCTGCCTCCGCCTGCGTGAAAAATGTTTCCAAGGCTCCGTTACTCTCGAGCTCCTTAATTTTGCCGGCACGCAGGTAAAGGGTAATCCTGTCAGCCTCCAGGTCCCGTGGCTTCAGGCTGCGGTCAATGTCCGGCAGAAGCTCGATCATGCGGGCGATGATGGGGAAATAAAGTTCCGGATCGATGTCTCGTAGCCGTTGAGCCTCGCGTTGGATGATCCAAGGTTGAAGTTTTGGCAGCGTCTTGCGATCCCATGAAACCCACCGATCGATCACTTCTCCATCGGGCGCGCGCTGTACACAGACCGCCTTGACATCTACCTTGGGTGGCAGGAACTCAATGGCCACCGGATCTGCCTTGACCTGGTCGATCGCCACTGCCAGCCACAGGCAGGTCGCGACGGTCCCGGCGAACAAAGGCGCAGAACGCAAAACTTGAGACAGCATACTCGCCCCCTATTGGTTGAGATGATTTTCGGTGACGACTACATGGTAGTCGCCCGCATTGCCCGACAAGACGATACTGAATCCGGCGCGCCGTTTCAGGTCGATCTTGTCGGTTTGCGTGATGGTCTTTCCACCTTGCTGAATTGCGAAGCTGAGATTGAGCGGGGCCCGCAGCGAAACACTCTCGGATGTTCCGGAGGCAACCCCTTTGATTGCCGTTGCATTTGCAGCGGGCACGGCGAGATCAATGGATTCAAGATCACTGAGATTGTAAAGATAGACCTGCGCCTTGGAAGGATCGTCCTTGACGCCATCCACATAGAGTTTCGTCTGCCCGTCCGATAGCTTGGCGTAGGTGTAGTACTTGCCTGGGGCAGCTGTGATGTTGATGCTCTCAGCACCGATCGACATGTCGACGTTGCCTGGCTTGACGGCCACATAAGGCGATACGCCATCGTCGAAACCTGCAACCTGGGATCCCGCGATCACAGCGGCTGATGCATTGGTATCGAGAATACGAACAAAGGATCCATTGGGATCAATCGGCTTGCCATAAAGCCCGGCATCTTGGGCCAACGAAAGCGTTGGTAGGGCCAGCATCAGGGTCAGAAGGGCGGCATATGTGCGTGGTAGAAACATGATCCTCACCTTGCTTTGGGATGGCAGACACTCACTGCTGCCGCGTTTGTGGACAGGCGGTCGAATTCGAGGGTAATTCGCTTGGATGCCTCGCTGGCAAAGTATCGCACCGGGAAGTAGAAGCGGCCCGTCGAGACCATTCGATCCGCCCGCACGATACTGCTTTGGTAGTCGTGACCGTCGTTCAGTTTGAAGCTCAATGTGGCGTGCCGGCTGAGCGCGTCGCCAGAAAATGCATAGATTACGGCGGAATCGGAGACCTCGCCCTGTTCAAGGGCTACACTCACTGTCGTGGGACCAAGAGGAGAAATTCTTTCGGGGTCGATCCTACGGCAGCTTTGACGCGCAGCTGTCGCCAGTTCGATCAGTGGTGCGTCACCGAACTTGCCGAGATTGTTGTAGATGGGATTTTCCCAGATCAGAAAACGAGGCCGGTTTGCCTGGAAGACCTCAGACGTCAGGTAGGAGGTAATAGAACCGAATTGGTTGCCGCCTGAAATCGAGTAGTTCGTCACTGGTGTTGATAGAGCCTGCGACAAAAAGCCAGCAAAGTTCGACGCCGGAAGATCCGAATAGCTGGTTCCCACCAGGGCGACGGTGCCACCGGAGGAAGGACTTCCAAATATGTCGATCGCGCTCGCTCCGCTGTCGGTCTCGACGGTTTCATACCCTTGCGTGCGGGGCAGGGGCAAAGCATCGGTGCAGCTGGCCTGCAGCATTCGCCGCATTGTAGAGATGATGGACGACGGCGTTGTCGGCCTTGTCTCAAAGTCTGCCTTCTGCAGTTCGCCAGCGCCTGGGAGTGAGCGAATTACCTCCGCAATTTTTCCTGCCGAGGCACGAGCTCCGGCGGACGTCCAGTGGAAGTCAGCCTGGAAAAATGGTGGTTCTTCGCCGGACTGTTGCTTGAGCCTTTTCAACAGATCAACGGTCACGATGCCATGCTCGCGCAGTCGCTGAATGACGCCTTCATATGCCTTCTTTGCCACATCGTAGTCGAACCCAAAGTCACTGCTTGCCGTGGCAGGCAGATATTGTGGCAGCACGAGGCTCTTTGTTGGTATTGGTACATAAACGAGCGTGGTTCCCTGGGCCTCAAGCGCCTCGGCGATCGTTGCGACCTGGTCAGCAGTATGCTCGGAAAGCTGCTGCTCCATGCGCAAGTCCGCAATAACCCGATAGAAGAACCCATTCCGTCCCTCGACCGACGCAAGTTGTTTATTGGTCTCGAGACCTGCGCATCCGAATGCCGATGACGCTGCGTAGCCGGTCCCCCACGAACCGAAGGTCAGCGCGATTGCGATGCCGGTACGCACGGCCGATTGTCTGATACGGCTCATCATTGAGAGACCTCGACAAGATTGGTGGGTTCGGTGTCCAGTCGGCGCAGGACCGCGGCCGCCACCGCCCTCGTGCTGGGTTCAGCACTTGTTTGCGCGGTTATCAGGAACTGCCTTGCTTCTTTTTTTTCCTGTTCACTTGTCAGCCCCTGCGAAATCATCGAGATCGCCATATCGAGGGCTGTCTTTGCATCGCCACTGGAGGCGGCCTGTCGTTCGTAGCGGATGACCTCATCGGGCTTGGCTCCGAAAGGTTGGCCACTTTTGTAAAACTTGATGAGTTGAGCGACCGCAACAGGATTCCCATGGGCGGCATGGTCGCGAAGGGTCTGCTCTGCCTGATCAAGCCGTGGCTCGCTGATGGAGCCTGTTTCGGTGCTGAGCAATCTGGAAAGTGGGGCAACAGCACCTGCACGGCCTGTACTGCATGCGATCGTGTAGTAGTGAACTGCGTCCGCTTTAAGCGTCGGGTTTGCCGCAAGTCGTTTGGCCACGTAAATTGCAGCCACGCCGTCGCCCCTGTCGGCCAGCATTTGCAGCTCCTTGTAGGAAACCCGCTGCCGGGCGATCATGCGCCGCCGGATTGATTGGAGCTCGGAGCCCTCCAGCTGGTCTGTTCTCGTAATTCCCTGATTGAAGCCTTGTCGATAGCGCTTCGCGTCTGCCTTTGATTTCGCGGCATCGGCGTTTTTTGTAACCGCGACGGCAGGTGTGACATTGCTGCCGAGGCCGAGCGCAAAACTGAAAGCGAGCAGGAGGGCATGAATCCGCATTTTATCTACTCCCTAACCGCAGATGCGGGCGCATCCCAAAGTCGAGGCTCTGTCAGGTAACGAACCGGAAACTCCCATAAGACAGTCGACTGTCCCTCAAGCTGGTTGTCGGCCGCCAGAAAATTGCGCATGGGAACTACAGGTCCACGGCCGACCTCAGCGACGTTCAGCACATCTACTCCCAAGGTCGCTTCCAGGTATGAGGAGAAGGACCACGTGTCATTGGCGCTATAGCTGGTGCCGACCAGAGCGACGGGGAATCGGTCGCTTTCGCCAAGAATGTCGGTTAGTAATCCCGCCTCATCTCGGCTTGCCGTTTGTGGTGCGACCACTTCATGTCCTAGTCCGATCGACGGCGCCAGTCTTTCGCCGGTCACGAACTTGACGAGGTCTCCCTCCACCGTGCGTTCCGGCTCGTCTTTCAAGGCAAAATGCGATTGGCCGGCAATACCTGCGAATGCTGCAACCGCACCTGCCACAGCCTTGGCGCCTGCTGGCGTCCAATGCGTGTCTGTCTTCAGGAAGACGGGCTCGCTGGTTTTGGCAGCGAGCAGGGCACCCCGCGTATCGACAGTGTCAATCTTTGCCAAGGACAGCGAATAGACAAAGTGGAGATATCGGTGCTCCGCGATCGAGGCATATCGGTCATCGGCAAGATTTTCGCGATAAATGTCGCTTTTGGCCGGAAGAGGCACGATGATCAGCCGAATTCCATGCGAGCGAAGAGTATCGGCCACTTTTGATATCTCGCGAACGCCGGTTTCGATGCCGGTGTCAGCGTTGGCGGCACCGCGAAACTCCTCTTCGGAAAAAAGCCATCCTCCCTTTCCGACAACCACACCGCGGCGTCCCTCGCCAAAAAGGATGTAGCGCGCAGCTCCAACCAGTTCGACCGCAAACTCGCGATGTGGCAGTTCTGATTTGTAGACGGTTTCGAGCGTCGTACCAATCAGCCCATGGCTAAGTTGCTCAAGGTTGGCAGGAAGTTTCGAAAGAGCCCCTGCCAACTGATGGCGAATGTCTACATTCGCTACAAGTGCATAGCCGAACAACATCGCTGGGAGTAGCAGTCTTGCGGCTGTATTATATCGAGCGTGGATCTGCATTGGTTCCTCAAAACTGAAAATAGAGAAACGGCGAGTGATTGGCCTCCGCGAGCTTCAATACCGTCACGGTTGCCAGCAATGTCAGCACTAAAGGGACAGCAATGGATTGGCGCGCTGTAGCGCTGCCGTCAGCAGAGGGCAGGTCAACGTTCGTCCGTTCCAGAACCAGGAGGTAAGGCTCGCTTACGACAATGACGCAAGCTACCGCAAGCGTGAGCAATCCCTCGTGTGTGATATCGAGAAGTTGCTCTGGTCGAACCCACAGCCCGTTGAACCCCAGCATGCCTGTATAGAGGTCGAGCGCGACAAAGACGTTCTCTGCCCGGAAAATAACCCAACCCAATAAAACGATCAAAAGCGTCATGGGTAATGCAATCAACCACGAGGCTGCAATCTTGTTCCAGCCGGTTGCGCGTTCGACCGCCAACCAGCCACCGTGCCATCCGCCCCAGAGCACGAAAGTCCAGTTGGCACCGTGCCAGAGCCCACCGAGCAGCATGACCAAAATCAGGTTGACGTAGGTCCGGATAGGACCGTGGCGGCTCCCACCAAGCGGGATATAGAGATAGTCTCTAAGCCAGTTTGAAAGGCTGATGTGCCATTTGCGCCAGAATTCGGTGATGCTGCGGCTGAGATATGGTGCGTCGAAGTTTGGAGCGAAGCGAAACCCGATCATCAGGCCAAGTCCGATCGCCATATCGCTGTATCCGGAAAAATCGAAGTAGAGCTGCATCATGTAGGCGATGGAGCCAAGCCAGGCTTCGATCAACGTCGGGTGAGGGCTTGCAAAGATGCTGTCCGCGATCGGCGCGATCGGATCTGCAATCAACACCTTCTTTGCAAGGCCAATGACAAACAGTGCCGTGCCGTCGGCAAACTTCTGCAACGTGTGTTCACGATGCTTGAATTGGTCCGCCAGATCTTTGAAACGCAGGATCGGTCCCGCGATGAGTTGTGGGAACAGAGCCTTGTATGCCGCCAGATCAATGAAGTTGCGCGTTGCCGCTGTGTCCCGGCGATAGACATCGATCAGGTAGCTGATCGACTGAAAGACATAAAAGGAGATGCCGATTGGCAGGATGAGACGCCAGTGGACACCAAGGCCCTCGGCATCCGTGCCGATCAGGGCCGCAAGGCTGTCGATGAAGAAATTCAGATACTTGAAAATGCCAAGCACTGTCAGGCAGCCGGATATACCAAGCGTCAACAGGATCTTTCCCAATTGCCGCTCCCGATTGCGCTCGATGGCGATCGCGAAGGTGTAAACCCACACTGTGGTCGCAAACAGCAGCGCCAGAAAATCCATCCGCCACCAGCCGTAAAAAATATAGGAGGCTATGAGGATGGTAAGAGAGCGGCCGGCGACGGGCGTCGCATAGTAGGCGACCAGGAAGGTTGGAAGAAAAAGAAAAACAAAAACCTCGGAGGAAAACACCATGACGTCATGCTCTCTTCTTGGCGACGCAATGAGCCAGATCGACGGCTGAAAACTGCGACAACTCACCACCCTCTGACGTGGTCGACGCCAGCTTGAATTCGCCAGGCTTGCTGGATGCGACAAATTCCAGCAGTTCGCCGAGATTGGTTGCGAACTCGCCATCAGCGATTCTTGGAAGCTGCCGCTCGAAGTCATTTGCGGAAAGGCTTAACTCACCCAGCCTTGCGCCGCTCAACCCGAAGCGGTTGTCCTTGAAAATGTTTCGAGAAACGAGGAGGGCGGCATGGTCGGACTGTCCGGAAATCGCCAGACCCGCCGACCCATTTGCAATCAGATGGTTGTCTTCAACCTTGCCCCTAAGGACGGACCGCATCGCGATGCCCCGCGAGCCATTGGCGATGACAAAATTGCTTGTGATCGCAACACAAGCCGAACCAGCGACACTGACGCCTGCCAGCCTTGATTTCCCGACGAGGTTGCGAGAAATCCTGACATCAGTTGCTCCGCCATCCACAAAGATTCCGTTACCTGGACTGTCAACGATAACGTTGTGCGAAATGTCGATTTGACTGGAGCTGTCAGTCACCTTGATGGCGTGCGTACCGGTTCGTTGCGAAACGATATTGTCGGCAATACGCACATCGCGCGCCGCCTTTACAAGGACTGCTGTTTTCGAGCCGTCGACAAATCGATTGCCGGTAACGTCAAGCCTATTCGACGCGGTGACTGCGACCCCAACGCCGTTCCTGAACAGGTTATCCCTCAGCATCGACGCTGTTCCCGACGCCGAAAACTGTTGATGCGTAAATGCCAAACCGCTTGATTCGGGAAACGCGGGAGAGCCGAGGTTTGAAATTACGCTTCGACTAACCTGTGTCGCGCCGGCAAATGTCGTCAGCAGAAATGGCCGGAAATCGCTCTTTGCATCCGGTGTTGCGTCCAGTCGGGCTCCAATGATTTCGAGCACGCCGGTATTGACAATAAAAGCGCCCTGGCTGCTGTCCAGGGTCAATGTCTCGCCCGGCCCGATTGTCAGTGCCCCGCCGCCCCAAATGAAGATGGGTCGGTGGGCGACATATCCTTCCGGCCGCCTTTCCAGATAGCTCCCAATCCCCTTTGACTCCAATGCCTGTCGAACATCGTCCAACGTATGAGAGCCACTTTCGATAACGATGGCGCTTGCCTGCGGGTCGGGCTGCGCCTTGAGGCTCGTCTCTACGAAGCCGTCGCTCGCCGAAAGTCCAATGCGACGCATGAGAATGTCGATGGGCGAACGACTGACACGCTTTTGACCTTGTGGCAGCACAAGTCGCGCGGCCTGCTCCCCCGCCTGCAATTTGCCGATTCCGGCAAACTCGTTGGCGCGCGCAAAGATCTCGGCGGACGGCACGTCCAAGCTGCGTGTCTCGAACTCGAGCGCTTCCAGCTGTCGTTTGAATGACGTTTGCTGGCCGAGCGCGAAAGGCGGCCACGCTAGGCAAGCGGCAAGGGCAATAACAAAAGCAGGACGACTAGGCATAATCGGCCGCCCTCACATCAGCCGCAATGGCGGCAAGTGATTGACCGGACAGGCCAATTGCGCTGGCATTGCCACAGCTGATTTCAATAACCTCGGCCGGCGTATCCGCGGTATTGACAAGTCTTGCCTCCTTGCCGATCGCAACCATCGCCGACAGCCCGGGAGTTAACTCGGATTGGGTGTGGTCACCAACAAGCTGCAGGCGACCGTGGATGACGGCGAGAGTCCGCGATACGCCCTCCTCGCCAACAAGGGTGACGGTCTTTCCGCTGTCTATGCTGAGAAGATCCATGGCAAAGCCGGGGCCTGATTGCATCGACTTGATCCTGCCCCACTCGGTGACCTGGCTGCGATGATTTTCTGCTTCCCGACGCTTGAGGGTCACGAGGTGCTCGACAATCCGCTTGACGTCCTGGGCGCTTGCCTTGTTTGTGACAAGCAATGCGTCGTCGGTATCGACCACGACCACATCGTTCATGCCGACGACAGCAACCAGACGCTCGCCGCCGCGGACCAGAGAGCCTCGCGTATCAAACAGAACGACGTCCCCTGACGTGACATTGCCACTCTCGTTTTTCATTCCGATCGCGTGGAGAGAGGTCCAACCGCCGACGTCGTCCCATTCGATCGCCGCCGGCGCAAGGGCAATGTCCTTACACCGTTCAAACACCGCCTTTTCGGTTGGTTGACTTTCAGCTTTCATGAAATGTCGTTCGTCGAGCAGCAGCCCCGCCTCTGTTTCAAGGGGCGAGGCGGACTGGAGAGCCGCCTGCACATGCGCAAATGTCGCCGGGTCGTGACGCTGGTATTCCGAGATCAGCTTGCTTGCCCGAAACATGCTGATGCCCGAGGCCCAATATGCAAAGCCTGTGTCAATTAACGATTGAGCGATCGTTGTGCTCGGCTTTTCGATGAAGCTTTCGACGCGATGCAGGCCTGGATAATGGTCGAACCGGCCTCCGTCCATGATGTACCCGTAGCCTTTTTCGGCATAGCTGGGCTGAATACCGAAGGTCACGACCAATCCATCCAGGGCCGCATCGTGCATTTGTGCAATCAACCGATTGAGCTCGYCTTTAATGACATGGTCAGATGGAAGCACGACCAGCACAGCATCAGGTTTGGCACCAGCAAGATAGAGTGATGCCGCCAGTACCGCTGGGCCCGTGTTCCTTGCCACTGGCTCAGTTATGATGTGTGCCTTGCTTTGAATTTCACGAAGCTGGCGGCCAACGGTTTGCACATGACGAGAACCGACGCAGACGATCGGGTCGGAGAACAGATCGCTGCGATGGCGTTGAACCGTACTCTGAAAGAACGTCAGGGAACCTTCGCCATTGATCGGTTGGAACTGCTTTGGCTGATGAGCTCGCGAAAGCGGCCAAAGACGAGTCCCTGAACCTCCACAGAGAATCAGTGGATGAATGTCACTCATTTCGAACCCCACAGATATGACAGGCCGGCCTTCATCGAACGCAATAGTTCAGGCGAGTTGTCGAGGCGCACCGCCACCGGTGTTCCGGGAGTGGCCTCCAATGGTCGAATGGGAAGCAGAGTGACCGGCAGCGGCCCCCCGGGGCCGGTGGCAGTACGGTCGAGGACAACCTTAGCCTCAATTCGATTTCCGCCAGGCGTTTCAATTTCAGCTGTCGCCCCCTCGGCCAGTCGGCGCAGTTCGGGGCCTGTCAGCGTAGACTGGACGATGAGTGGTGCGTCGCGCCTGTTTGCATCGAGGATCGGTTGTCCGAGGAGGACCGTGGAGCCGCGTTCGATTCCTGCTGGGATCACATCGCAGTCGCAAGGCATGCTGGCGGTCAGAGAGACGCCATTCGATGACAGGATCGAATAGACCGGTTGGCCGGCCGCGGCGTTCAAATTGATAAAGTCAATCTGACCGCTGGTGGTCGCCTTCATTGTCAGGCCCTGACGCTGAACCACCGCGGGTCCATCGACGTCAGTCACGAAAAGCCGGTTGCTCAGTCCTGATGCGATGAAGGCGATGAGGCCAATGGTGGCCAAACTGATACCGAGTGTCCCGGCTACCTTGGCCAGAACAGCGTTACCTGGCTGCAGGGCGCCTTTTGGAGTGGACGTAGTTTCACCTTGTCCGGCCCCTGGCGTGCCAAGGAGCCCGTTCAGGGTAATCTGGTCGCCTGCAAGCCAGCTATTCAAGAGATAGCGGATCTGCGGCATGTGCTGACCAGTCGGATCGCGGAATCGCAAGATCATTGCGCCGGTTTCACTATCACTCGACGCAACCGTCACATCGATCGGCAGTGACAACCAGAATTCTTTGAAGTTGAAGCGAAAGATGGCAAGTTTGGCGGCCCCCGCCCAGTTAGCCGCTGCAATTCCGGCAATTCTGGCGCCTACCATGGAAAGGGTTACCCCCTCATAAGCGCGGCCATCGATCGTGACGGAAAACGGTATGCGCAAGCGCGGATGTTCATTCGCCTCTTCGAAATCGGGCACGTCGCCCGCACCCTTGTCGACTGAAGGCACTTCTTTTTCGCGATGGTCGATAGTCGTCATCAGAGATCCTTCCAAGTCACATTTTTGCGGTGGAAATCATAAGGGCGGCGAGCAGGAGCCAGGAGCTCGCCAGCAGGTGAACGTAAGTCGAGGAAAGGTTTTTCAAGCGTTCGGATGCAGATGCCGGACGCGCACGCCGTGCGGTGGACTGCCGGGTCCATTTTTGCCGATCGAGGCGAAAGAGGACAAAGCTCTTTACAAGCGCGCCGCCGATCTGGCCGAAATACAACAGGAATGGGTAGGTGATCGGAAAGGCGGGCCTGAAGGTCGTTAGCAGACAGCAGTAAATGTACCGGGTGAACATGACCCATGCCAGGTAGAGAGGCAGGACAAGAGGGCTGACAAGAAGAGCCGACATCAATACAGTCGCCGGACCAAACAGTGTTGTCCACATCGATACACGCTGGTCGAGCACAGACCACCATGTAAACCAACCAATACGGCGTGGCCCAAGCGCGAGCGCTCTTCCGTTCGTTCGCAGCATGTTGCCAAACCATCGCAGCATCAACGCAACCGCAGAATCAACGAATCCGGGCTTTGGCTGGCTCTCCATAGAGACCGAACGAACGTCTGGCAGATAGGCCATCTTAAACCCGCGCTTGAGCAGCCAGAACCAGGTTGACTTGTCATCCCCGGTCAGAAACCGCACGGTTCCAAGTCGCCAGTGCACGAGCCAGTCGTGTTGCACATTGTCGATAAAATCCGGGTCGCAGGCGAGTGATGCCCGAAAGAGCGACAGACGTCCTGTCAGCGTCAGGACGCGCCCGGACAGTCCCATGGAAGACATCATCATGTGGCGTTGAGTAAAGCGCAAATTGAACCAGTCTCGGAACAGCCGGGACTCCACGATTTCGCAATCCTCATCCGTCGTGAGCGCACCGATCTTAGGATCGATGAAGAAGGGGGCGCACTTCTCGACGAGATCCACCGGTGGGCAACTGTCACCATCAATGAGAACCACGATGTCGTCGGGCATAGGGCACTGCCGGGCTATGATGCGCAAGGAGGTTGCAAGCGCATCACGTTTTCCAGTAGCGGGAATGCGATCAACAATTAGCCTTACGTGAGCGATCTCGGACCGCATCAGTGAATAGATTTGCCGAATGAGCCGTTCGTCAGCAGCATCCACGATCGAGGCAACAACCGTAGCACCACCTCGTGAAGCCGCCGCCGCCCTAAAAAGCGAGCGATAGACCTTGGTCGTGACGGCCGTATCGACCTTGTATGTCGTCGCAAGGAAGAAAGAATGAGCCGGGCGCTTCCGTTCAAGATAAATCCGCGAAAGGGTGGCGCGCCGACGAGGATGAACAACATGAATGAAGATCTGCGCTCGGATAAAGTTGATCGCGCCCCAGCCGTACCGCCACAGTCCCAATGTGCCGATGGTCAAGATTAGCCCCGTGTTCTCGGCAAGCTGGTGAGCGGGGATCGCAACCGCGACGCTCGAGAACACAAGGATATAGAGGAGATGGCCCAGCACACTCAGCTCCTACCAGCAGATGCCTGCGTAAAGACCACCCGAGCGCATCTTCGGATCGATGCGAGTGAGGTCAACCAGGCTCTTGGTTGCAGCCGCCGCGGTCAGAGGCTCAAGCGCCTCTTCATAGCGATTGCCAACAAGCAGGATGTCAGCGCCCGAGATGAGCTCGTCGATTTTGCTGACAAGGCGTTCCTTGAGGTCTGGGACGACGCCGCTGCCCCGGCCCGAGCCGCCCATGCTATGTTCATAGGCGACGCTGACACTCGGATCGTAGACTCTAAGATCAAAACCCTTGGATATCAGCCGCGATGCGAGCTCAGCCAATGGGCTTTCACGTAAATCGTCGGTACCTGCCTTGAAGCTGATACCCACCATCCCGATCGACTTGCCCGGCGCGTTCTCGACCATCGTTTCCGCCCGTTCGATCTGTTCGGCATTTGCTGTCAGGACCGAGTCAAGCAATGGTGTTGAAATTGCCTTGCCTTGCGCAAGATGCCGAAGGGCACGAACATCCTTCGGCAGGCAAGAACCGCCGAACGCAAAGCCGGGGCGCATGAAATAGGGTGACATGTTCACCTTGTCGTCTGAACACAGCACCTTCATCACCAGCTGACCATCGATGCCGCAGGATTTGGCAATGTTCCCGATTTCGTTTGCAAAGGTGACCTTGACCGCACGCCAGGAGTTGCTGGTGTATTTGATCATTTCCGCCGTCGCCAAAGGAACGACGTTAATGGCACATGGCAATCCTTCGTTGATGTCGCGCAGCAGTCGCTCGGTGACAGGATCTATCGCGCCAAAAACGATGAGGCCGGGATTGTAATTGTCCTCGATGGCCGTGCCTTCGCGGAGGAACTCCGGATAGTAGCCGACACCAAATCCTTCGCCCGCGATCAATCCGGACTGCTGCTCCAGGATCGGTATGCAATGGGTGTTCATAGTGCCCGGAACGATGGTCGATCGTATCACGACAGAGTGGAAGGACGCCTTTTGTGCGATCGCCGTTGCAACGTCGCCGCAAGCTTGCTTGACGTAGTCCAATCCAACAGCACCATCTGGCGCGCTGGGTGTGCCAACACAAATGAACGTTAAGTCCGTTTCGGCAATGGCAGCGGCAATGTCTGTCGAGGCGCTCAGCCGACCTCGCGCAACGTTGCGCTCAAGCAACGGCGTCAGCCCCGCTTCCACGATCGGCGCTTCGCCGGCATTTAGTTTTGCCACCTTGGCCGGATCAATGTCTACGGCAACGACGGTATGCCCATCTTCTGCAAGGCAGGCCGCAGACACAACTCCAACGTATCCGATACCAAGTATACTAATTCTCGCCATAACGTGTCCCCACGATTGCATCTTGCTCCGAGTGGCCTGGCAACACGACGGGACGGTTCTCCGGCGTACCGAAGTATCGTCAGGCACATACGAAGAATACGTTGGGAGAAAAAGAAAAAAAGTCGGATAAATAAGAATAGATGTAGGGCAAATTGGAAGTAATAGATCGCTTAGATAGGAATATTCTTCCGGAACTCAAAGGTCCAGAAGGAATAATTGGATAAATACTTGAGGAATAGTCAGCTTTGTTGCTGATAAATATCAAACCAACCTTTTGATGCTCCATATTTTACTATGGATGCGCGGCTCGAAAGGCTTAGCTTGTCTGTTCCACGTGCTCTGTATGTGTCGACCGTTTTTGTGCTTAGCCGCATCTCTGCCGCTATCTCCTTGGTGCTGAAGCCATAGGCAATCAGCTTGAGAACGAGTTCTTCGCGCACGCTCAGGTTGCCTTCCGACAACCGCGATGCCGCAGGTGATGGGCCGTTGAGAAGTGAGTAGAAGCTGCGAATATGTAAATCGGGTAGCGATCTGAAGACTGCGGGACTGATATGGTGGTGACCAGCCGCAACGCTCGCGATTGCTGCGCGAATGTCCCTGTTGTCGTCATTCGTAAACACCATGCTTGATACGCCATCGACATAGATGTCACGAATGAGATCCGCGCTTGCGCGGCTCAGGGCATATATCAGGGTGAACGGATACTCTGTCTCCGTGTCGGCCAAACGGCGTATTGCAGTGCCAGTCGCAACGTCGGCGGAACTGGCTATTTCGCATAATACAACCGCGGGCAATGTTCGGGCGACAAATTCATGCACAGACTCACCGGCGCGCTTCGTATCGACGAAGCACATCCCATGATCAGCGCAGACTCCCGACCGAATTTTTTCGGATAGTTCACCAGACGAGCAAATTACCGAAACCCGAATCCTTTTAGTTCCCATGAAAGTTCCTCAATCAAGATGAAACTTCCTCCCATTTATTACTGTTAGGAACTTGCTGCATATCCAGTACACCATGGCGCACTGCCTCCAATGACATGCAGAAAGCTAGAGAACGTGGAGATAATTTTAAAAATTACTTAATCTGTCAAGACGGAATTTAGATAATTACGTCTTCTCGTTGAAACTTTGCTTCGCATTGCGAGAAAAAGCTCCTCACAATGCCGGGTAAGGCTGGCCTATTGCGGCTTTCGCTTGATGTCCGATGGATTACCACATGCTGGGGGCGCGGGTTGCTTCATTGCGTTCGGCAGCGACATGAAAAGTCGGATTCACTATTCGGAGGCAGCCAAAAGCAATGTCGCGCTCGGCGGCACAAAGTGACTATCGAGAAATCGGTGAGCGTGCCGTACCGGGGCAGGTCGATCGACAGGCTCCCCAAAGGAAATTCACGAGTGCCTTGTGTAGAAGCTCAGACAGGGAGGGATGGACACCCCTGCGCAATTGTTTGAGTTGGCGACGGTCGCCACCGTCTTTTGTCATTCGTAACGGGCCACCCTGCCGGTCCCTTTTAGGGGGGCGGCCCTTCCGGGGAATTGTCCGAAACAGATGGCCCGGGGCAATTTGATCAACAAGATTTGAACGTGGGCGATCTCGTTCGCGCTGGCGCAAAGCAGCAATTTGCTCTTCCAGCGGTTGACAAACCTGTCATGCGAACAGCACAGAAACCGTATAAGAATCTTATAAATGGCTCAGCGGGTTCCGCCGGCCTGGATGCTCAAATGGATACTGTTCAAGTGCTGCCGGGTAGCGTCCTTCGCCATCCAGGCTACCTCAATTTCGCGGCTTCCCGCGTTCTCTCCTCTCTCTCATTCCAATGCATCGCGATCGCGATGGGGTGGATGATCTACGACCAGACGCACAGCGCTTTTGCGTTGGCGCTTGTAGGCCTTTGCCAGTTCCTGCCGATGGTTGTACTGACCTTCATCGTTGGCCATGTCGCCGACCGCTACGACCGCCGACGCATCGGTCTTGTCTGCCAGCTTATCGAGGCAGCGACTTCGCTGTCGCTCGCGATTGCCACCTGGCAGCAGTGGCTGACACCGGCGGGTATACTCGCTGCCGTCACGATCCTGGGTGCTACCGCCGCCTTCGAGCGGCCGACGATGGCAGCGTTGCTGCCGAATATCGTGCCTGAATTGATGCTCCAGCGGGCTGTCGCTACGACCACCTCGATGCAGCAGACTGCCTTCATCGTCGGCCCGTCCCTCGGCGGCCTGCTTTACGGCGTTGATCCGGTCGCACCTTTTGCCATCGCCGCCGTGTTCTTTGCCGTTGCGAGCGTCAATGTAATTTCTATCCGAATGCAGTGGAGGCCCGCAAAACGCGAGCCGGTAACGCTGACGTCGATATTTGCCGGCGTCTCGTTTATCCGCAGCCGACCCGTCGTGCTAGGGACGATTTCGCTTGATCTCTTTGCAGTGCTGCTCGGTGGGGCGACCGCTTTGCTGCCGATGTTTGCGCGGGATATCCTGCATGCCGGCCCTTGGGGGTTGGGATTGCTGCGTGCCGCACCGGCGATCGGTGCACTCGCCATGTCGATCGTGCTGGCGCGGCGGCCGCTGAGGAGCAGTGTCGGGATCAAGATGCTTGCTTCCGTTGCCGTCTTTGGCGCGGCGACTGTTGTCTTTTCGCTCTCTACCAACATTGCACTGTCTGTATGTGCACTGCTTGTCGTCGGGGCATCCGATACCGTCAGCGTCGTGGTGCGCAGCTCGCTCGTCCAGCTTTTGACGCCGGATGAGATGCGCGGCCGCGTCAATGCGGTCAATTCGCTCTTCATCGGTACCTCCAATCAGCTCGGCGAATTCGAATCCGGCATGCTGGCGGGCTTCATGGGGCCTCTTTTGGCCGGCGTCATCGGCGGCGTCGGCACTATTGCGATCGTATTGATGTGGACACGCCTGTTTCCTGAGCTTGCCAAAGTCAGGACGCTCAAGGGTTAATTTGGCTGCCCGGAACTGGGAACAGACTTCTGCCGTGGCGTCTAACATGCCGATAGAGTTGACGGCATCGGGAAGTTCGCCGCCATCAGGCCGTTCGAGACGCCGATGCCGTGCGTGTTTCGTTTCCTCGACTTGGGCGGTTACGCGAACGCACTTCGCCTTGTTGAGAGCGATTTGACGCAGAATAGCGCGCCGACAATCACCGGAATGCAGATCAGGTATGACATTCGAATACCTGCCTGCTCAGCGACAAAGCCGAGCAAAGGTGGAGCAAGGAAAAAAACGATGAAGGACATCTGGCCCAAAGCGGCAACGTTCATATGCGCAGGCCGGTCGGTTCGCTGAGCGGCAGCCGAAACCGCAAGCGGATAGACGGCGCTGCAGCCGCCACCCATTAAGGCAAAGCCGACGAGGGCAAGCTGGGGATGGGGGGCAAGCCAAACTGCCATGAGTCCAGCCGTTGAGATCAGCAGCAAAGTGACCGCGACTGCCCGGGAGCCGTATTGATCGACAAAACGATCCGCGAATAGCCTGGTGAGCGCCATGAACAGTGTGAACAGGGTCAATCCAAGGCCGCCGATAAATGGTTCAACCTGGAAAACATCGCGCATGTAAATCGATGACCAATCTATGCCTGCACCCTCCACCAAGAAAGCGGCAATGCCTATGACACAGAGGGGAAGAAGACCAAGCGTCGGCAATGCGACATGACCTGCGTCCGCATGCTCGCCCAAAGCCCGTGCCGGTGCACTACGCATTCCGCTGATCACGACA
The DNA here is from genome assembly GCF_056398905.1 of Rhizobium sp. 01T417. NCBI lineage: Bacteria > Pseudomonadati > Pseudomonadota > Alphaproteobacteria > Hyphomicrobiales > Rhizobiaceae > Rhizobium > Rhizobium sp. 01T417. The sequence goes on from NZ_JBFTQH010000008.1 coordinate 92,923, forward strand.
GCGGCCACAATCAAAACCGCAATAAATGTCAGTGCCAAGTGAAGTTGCATCGAGATGCCGGCCTGACGCACTCCTGATGACATAAGCGCAGTGACGAAAAATCCAAGGCTCCAGAAACCATGGGCACGGTTCATGACACCCCGGCCGAGCTGCGCTTCGATACGGTCAATTTCGACGTTGAGATTTATTTCCAGGGCTCCTGCGAGCAATCCTTCCAAAAACAGGATCCCAAAAACAAGTTCGGCGCTTGTCATCCACGGGACCGAGGCGATCAGCGCGGACGTCCCGAGTACGGTTATGAACGCAGTGGTTCTGGCACCCAAACGGGCCACGAGGGGCGAAAAGAACGTTAAGGATATCAGTGCACCGATCGCTGCACCAATCAGCGTGAGGCCAAGCTCCGACTTGTTGACCTGGAGGGCATCCTGGAGATCGGGAAGGCGTGAGAGCAGGGCACCGGTCGATGCCGAAAAGAGGAAGAAGCAGGTATAAATTCGCACCTGCGGCTCAATACGCATTTCCAGGCTCCCGTGTCATTAGGTTGTGGCGGAAATTCCTCAACGTCCGACCGTGATCCAAACGAAAGTCATCGCATCCGATGCCCTAAAGCATGGAGTTAGCGGTCAGAGGGAACGGCCGCTCCAGCGGTGGGCAGGTCCGCGTAGTTGCAGCGACGATACGCGTCTTACGCGAGTTCCTCTTCCCTGACAAGATGAGTTTCCTTGCGATTTCGTTATACGGGCTGCTGTGTCTTGCGCGTCGCGCGGACCTGCGCAGTCTCCGATTCGCCATGCTCGTGGCTGGCGCGCAGAACAAGCTCAGCGCCAACCAGGATCTTGACTGGCGGCTGCGGCTCGGCGGCGGCAATCAGGTCGTCCAGCACGGTAACGGCAAGGTTGCCTATCTTCCGCTTCGACACGTCGATGGTCGTCAGACCCGGCTCCATGGTCGCACTCTGCGGCAGGTTGTCGAAGCCGATGATCGAGACGTCCTGGGGAATTGATACGCCATATTCGCGAAGCGCACGAATGAACCCGTAGGCGATAATGTCGTTTGTGCAAAAATAACACTCGGCAAGCTCCAGCCCGGTCGAAAGCAGCGCGCGAGTATCGAGATAGGCGCCGTCATAGGTCGATTCCACCGAAAGGATGTCGGCCTCGTTCACCGGCAGGCCGAGCCTCGCCATGTTCTTGAAAAAAGCCTCGCGGCGCAGGCGGAAGTTGGTTGTGTCGACATGGGATGCGACGAAGCCGATGCGCTGGAAACCCTGCATGCGGAAACGTGACAGCGCCTTATAGACGGCGTCCTCGTTGTTCATGTCGACGAAATTGGCCTCCAGCACGTCATAGAACGTGTCGATGAAGACCGTCGGCAGGCCAAGACCCTGAATGAGCCTGATATCGGCTTCGGTCAACTCCGTACCCAGCGCGATGACGCCTGATATCGGCGCGCCGGCAAGCGACTCCGCCACCGTGCTGATCGGCTGACCCTCGAAGCTCACGACTTCGAGCGTGTAGTTACGCCGCGTCGCCTCGGCAGACATGCCGTCGATATAGTCGGAGATGAAGACGCTATGGTCGCGGTTGACCGTGTGGCCGTGCTTGGCGATCTTCAAGAAGCGCAAGGTCTCGCCCGGTTCGGCGTTGCTGCGCGTTGCCCGCGGCACGTAGTTGAGGCTAGCCACCGCCTCTAAGACCCGCGCCCGCGTCACGCCGGAAATCTCCCCCTTGCCGTTCAGCACGAGCGAAACCGTCGCGGGCGATACGCCCGCCGCTTCGGCGATATCCCTGATGGTCAGTTTTCCCGGTTTCTTCATGCGGAGACAAGTTGCCCTTCATGCTGCGACTGCGAACGAGTTTACTAAACGATTTAAGCGGTATTTGCGAGACCTAAGCCAATTTTGGACCATTCGCAACCGATATCCCGCAAAAACGGGGCTTGTCAGCGCAAATATCCTTTGATAGCGTTTAGTGAAGCTTGATATTGTTTAGTAAACACATGGGAGGAGATCATGCAGAAAACCGGCGGACAGCTGGCGATGCTGCTTGTCATAAACGGTCTGTTGCTTGTGGCAGGCGCCCTGATTTCAGGCGGCTCGTTCCTTTCTGTTTTCAATCTCCAGTCCATGGCAAGCCAGGTTCCGGAAATCGGTCTTCTGGCCATCGGCGTCATGCTCGCCATGTGTGCCGGCAATGGCGGTATCGATCTGTCAGGGATTGCGCTCGCCAATCTTTCCGGCGTGCTTTCCGCCGTCATCGTGTCATCCGTTTTGTCCGTGTCAGAGAGCGGCATGGCCTTTAGCCTCTTGTTCATCGCGGGCGCGATCCTGGTCGGTCTTGCCGGCGGCGTCATCAATGGCCTTCTCATCTCGCGGCTGAACATTACGCCCATCCTCTGCACGCTCGGCACGCAGATGGCCTTCATGGGACTTGCGGTTGTTGTTTCGGGCGGCAAGGCCGTGGCTGTCGGCAGCCCGGCGCTGCTTTCCAGCATCGGCAACGACATGATTGCTGCGGTGCCGATCAGCTTTCTAATCTTTGTGCTCGTCGCCGGCGCCGTTGCAGCACTGCTGAAGTTCACGCCCTATGGCTTGTGGCTGATGCTGATGGGCACCAATCCCAGGGCAGCCGTTTATGCGGGCTTTCCCAGGAACCGCGTGATCATCGCCACCTATGCGATCTCGGGCACGCTGTCGGGTCTTGCCGGGATCATCATTGCGGCGCGCAACGTCAATGTGAAGTTCGACTACGGCAGCTCGTACCTGCTCATCGCCATCCTCATTGCGGTGATGGCGGGCGTGAAGCCGGAGGGCGGCTACGGGCGCGTCGTATGCGTTGTGCTCAGCGCCATCGCCCTGCAGCTTATGTCGAGCCTGCTCAATTTCGGCGGCCTTTCCAATTTCGTGCGCGATTTTGCCTGGGGCCTGCTGCTGCTCACGTTCCTGGCCATCGGCCGCTACGACATCGCTGGCTTCCTGTCCCCAGGTCGCCGCACGCAAACCCCTTCGGTGCCTGTCCCTCAAGCATCGAAGTAAGAACAGGAGGGAATATTCGTGGAGGAAACTATGAAGTCGTTTTCGAAGAAGCTTTTGGCTGGAACCACGGTTGCAGCTGTCGCGCTCGCAGGTTCGATCGGTGGGCTGGCCGCCCAGGACAAGCCTGTCATCGCCACCGTCGTCAAGATCAGCGGTATTCCGTGGTTTGACCGCATGAACACGGGCGTCGTTGCCTATCAGGAGGCAAATACTGACGTTGTTGCCACCCAGAGCGGTCCAGCGACAGCGGATTCGGCCCAACAGCTGCAGATCGTCAACGATCTCGTTGCCAAGGGCGTCAACGCGCTCGCCGTCGTGCCGATGGACCCGGCTGTTCTCGAAGGTACGTTCCAGCGCGCCATGGACCGCGGCATCGTCGTCGTGACTCACGAAGCAGATAACCAGACGAACACCAATGCCGACGTCGAGGCCTTCGACAATGCCGACTACGGTGCCGCGCTCAACGAGCGCCTGGCCGAGTGCATGGGCAAGCAAGGCAAGTGGACGACTTTTGTTGGTTCGCTAGGTAGCCGCACTCATATGCAGTGGGTCGGCGCCGGCGAAGAGAATGCCAAGAAATATGCCGGCATGGAACTCGTCGATCCGAACAACGAATCCTTCGACGACGCAAACGGCACCTATGAAAAGGCCAAGGAGATCCTGCGCAAGCACCCGGATATCAAGGGCTTCCAGACCTCGGCCGGCAATGACGTGCTCGGCGTTGGCCGCGCGATCGACGAAGCGGGTCTGAGCGGGAAGGTTTGCCTGGTCGGCACCGGCCTGCCGAACCCATCCGCTGACCTTCTCGAATCCGGCGCAATCACCGCAATCGGCTTCTGGGATCCGCAGAAGGCCGGCATGGCCATGAACTCCGTTGCCAAGCTGCTGCTGGAAAAGAAGGAAGTCACCGACGGGATGGATCTCGGTGTCGAAGGCTACAACAAGGTCTCGGTCAAAAAGGGCCCGGGCAAGGGTCTGCTGATCCTCGGCAATGGCATGGTCCTGGCCGACAAGGCGACCTACAAGGAACACCTGTTCTAATTCCCGCAAACCGTCAGTCGGCCGGCAGATTTACCTCCCGGCCGACCCGTCCGGCGCAACGACGCGCCGGTCAGCATGAGGACAATTTCCGTGGCGGCACAAACACATACCGCGCAGCATTCGGCTGCGCTCCTTGAACTTAGAAACATCCAGAAGAGGTTTGGCGGCGTTCATGCCTTGCGTGGCATCGACTTGACGCTCCAGCCGGGCGAAGCCTACCACCTTCTCGGTGAGAACGGGTGCGGCAAGAGCACTGTCATCAAAATCATGTCCGGGGCACACGCACCGACCTCGGGTGAAATCATCCTCGATGGCGAGACCTTTTCGTCGCTGACGCCGATCCAGGCGCTGGCTGCCGGTATCGAGACGGTTTACCAAGACCTGTCGCTTCTGCCCAACCTCACAGTCGCCGAAAACGTCGCGCTGAACGAGCAGTTGGTCAACGGCAATGGCCGCCTGGCGCGCCTCTTCGACCGCAAGCGACTGAAGGAGACGGCCGAACGGGCGCTCGCCGCCGCGGGGCTGCCGACCGACCGGACCTTCCTGAACACCATCGTTTCCGATCTGCCGCTTGCGTCCCGCCAACTCGTCGCCATCGCACGGGCCATTGCGACCCGCGCCAAGCTCGTCATCATGGACGAACCCACCACGTCCCTGACGCGTCGCGAGGTGGACAATCTCATTCGTGTCGTCGAGCGCCTTCGCTCCGAAAATGTCGCTGTGCTTTTCGTCACCCACAAGCTTGATGAATGCTACCGCATCGGGGGCCACGCTGTCGTCTTCCGTGACGGCCAGTGCGTCGCCCAGGGCCCCATCGCGAACTACAGCAAGAAGGAACTGGCCGAGCTGATGACCGGCCGATCCATCGACGCTCAGCGCTATCGTACGGGCAAGCCGTCCGATGCCGAACTTCTCAAGGTCGACCGCCTCATTGCTGATGGCGTGCGGGATATGAGCTTCTCGATCAAAAAGGGTGAAATCCTCGGCATTACTGGTCTTGCCGATTCCGGCCGCAACGAACTTGCCATGGCACTCACCGGCGTCGCACCCGCGACAAGCGGCGTGGTGACGATCGAGGGTCAGACCGTTTCGGTACGCTCGCCCGCCGAGGCGATCGAGCGAGGCATCGGTTATGTGCCGGAGGACCGGCTCGCCGAAGGCCTTTTCCTCGGCAAGTCGATCTTTGAAAACGAGATCGCTCTTATCGTCTCGCGCCTTGCCAATTCTTTCGGCGTCGTCGATCGACAGGAGGGGCGCACCATTGCGGCCCGGCTCTCCGAGGAAATGCGGCTCAACACCAAGAATCTCGACCTGCCTGTTGGGGCGCTTTCGGGTGGTAACCAGCAACGCGTACTGATCGGCCGATGGCTGAGCATCGCGCCCAAGCTACTCGTGCTGCACGGACCGACCGTCGGCGTCGACGTTGGCTCCAAGGATACGATCTACCGCGTCATCCAGGGGCTCGCTGAAGCCGGCATGGGTCTTATCATTGTCAGCGACGACCTGCCGGAACTCCTTCAGAACGCAGACCGCATCCTCATCATGAACGGCGGTCGAGTGGTCGCGGAAATGGATGCGGAGCAGGCAACTGAAGACCAGCTTTACAAGGCGATGCTGGCGACTACGACGGAGACCGTGTAATGAACGCTTCACGAACCGATGAACTCCACGGTGCCGACGGCCCGTCGCGTTCCTTCACTTTCGGTGAGCTGGTGCGCCGTCGCCCAGAGACCATCACATTCATCCTCCTGATAGCGATCGCTGTCGGTGTCGCCATCGCCAACCCGGCGTTCCTGCAGCCATCGACGCTCATCGACATCGGCCGCGCCAGTGTGGTCATGGGGCTTTTCGCGCTCGGGGTCTTCATTATCCTTGCGGCGGGCGGCATCGATGTGTCCTTCACAGCGATCGCGGCCTTCACCATGTACTCGATGACGGTACTGGTGCAGAGCTACCTGCCAGGCTTGCCCATCGTCATCGTCATTCTGATGGCGACACTTGGCGGCGCGGTGCTTGGCGTCATCAATGGCTTGCTTGTCCATCATCTGAAGGTGCCGTCGCTGATCGTGACCATCGGCACACAATATCTCTTCCGCGGCTTCCTGCTCTCGTTCATCGGCACAGTGTGGATCATGTCGCTGCCACCGCAGATGGGCGCCTTCGGGCGCATGCCGCTCGTCCAGTTTGAGTCCGCCAACGGTGCGCTCATCACGCTGCCGTTCTACTTCCTCGTTCTGCCCGTCGCGGCGCTCGTAACCTGGTGGATCCTCAACCGCACCCTGATGGGCCGTGCAATCTTTGCCGTTGGCGGCAATGCCGATATCGCAAGCCGTCTCGGTTACAGCCTGCGCACCGTGCATGTCTTCCTGTTCGGCTATGCAGGCGCCCTTGCCGGTCTTGCCGGCATCATCCATGTCTGCGCCAACCGCCAGGCCAACCCCTTCGATCTTGTTGGCACCGAGATCAATGTCATCGCCGCCGTCGTGCTCGGCGGGGCGCGCATCACCGGCGGCACGGGCACGGTCCTCGGCACTCTTCTCGGCGTGCTGCTGATCGTCGTGCTCAACAGCGTGCTCGTCATGGTCGGTATTCCCAGCACCTGGCAGCGCCTCGTCGTCGGCAGCTTTATCTTGCTGGCGGCCGCCTTCTTCGTCACGCGCCAGCGTAAGAAATAACCCAGTCCCGGAGGACCCCCGTGAAAAAATTCCTGAACGACCCCGTCAACTTCGTCGACGAGATGCTCGAAGGCATCTACAAGGCCCATCCCGCCGTCACCTATACAGCTGGCGACCTGCGCTGCCTCGTCACCGCCAAGGCCAAGACAGGCAAGGTTGGCATCGCCACCGGTGGGGGCTCCGGTCACCTGCCTACCTTCCTCGGCTTCGTCGGCGACGGGATGCTTGATGGCGCGGCCGTCGGTGGGGTTTTCCAGTCACCCAGCGCAGAGCAGATGTACCAGGTCACCAAACACATCGATCAGGGCGCCGGCGTGCTCTACATCTATGGAAACTACACCGGAGACATCATCAACTTCGACATGGCGGCAGAACTCGCCGATCTCGACGGCATCGCCGTCAAGCAAGTCGTCGGCAATGACGATGTTGCCTCGTCGGTCGTTGGCGAGGAACACAAGCGTCGCGGCGTCGCCGGCATCTTCTTCATCTATAAGGCTGCGGGCGCTGCCGCTGCGGAAGGTCTTTCACTGGACGAGGTCACGCGTGTTGCTGACAAGGCCCGCCTGCGCACCCGCACCATGGGCGTCGCGCTTTCCAGCTGCGTCGTTCCCGAGATCGGCCATGCCACCTTTTCTATCGGAGAGGATGAGATGGAAATCGGAATGGGCATCCACGGAGAGCCCGGCATCAGCCGCAAGAAGCTCGCGCCTGCCGATGCTGTCGTCGACGAGATGATGGAGCGCATCATCGCCGAAACCGACTACAAGCCCGGCGACAATGTCGCCGTTTTGATCAACGGACTTGGCGGTACGCCACTGGAGGAACTCTATATCCTCTTCCGCCGCGTCTCGCAGCTTCTCGAAGCACGCAGCGTCACGGCCAAGCATGTCTGGATCGGTGAGTTCGCCACGTCGATGGAAATGGCAGGCGCCTCCATCTCGATCCTGCATCTCGACGAAGAGCTGGATCGCCTCGTCGCGGCCCCCGCAAACACGCCGTTCTTCCAGCACATCGCGGGGTGAGATCATGACGCTTCAAACATTGAACGCCGCGAACCTTATCGACCTCTTCAAGAGCTGGAAGGAGCTATTTGCCGAACAGCGCGAGTTCCTTATCGCGCTTGATGGCAAGGTAGGCGATAGCGACCTCGGCATTACCATGAACAAGTCCTTCGCGGCCGCGGCCGAAGCGCTGGTCGCTGAAGGCGAGGCAGCCGGTATAGCCAAGCTTCTTCGCACCGCCGGGGCGACGATGGCGCGTACTGCTCCCTCCACGATGGGCACATTGACGGCAACAGGGTTTCTCCGGGCAAGCAAGGCTGTAGAAGGCAAGGAATCGCTTGATACTGCCGACATGGCAGCGTTCTGGCGGGCTTACCGCGATGGTGTTGCCGAGCGTGGCAAGGCCAAGGTTGGCGACAAAACCCTGCTCGACGTGCTGGATCCTGTCGCGACGACGCTGGAGGCGCATGCTGCTGCGGGTTCAGCGCTTTCAGACGCTCTAAGCGTCACGGCCGAGGCTGCCGAACAGGCGCTGGAAGCCACAAAGTCCATGCTGGCACAGCACGGCAAGGCGGCGGCATTCCAGGAAAAGACCGTCGGTCTGCAGGACGCCGGCGCCACGGTCGGCGCATTCTTGATCCGTCGGATGGCGGACTTCGTGGGGCGCCGATAGACGATAGGTAGTCTGGTCCTTGGTCAGCGTGTGACTTTCGTGCGACAGCACAAGCAGTGATCTGTATGGGTCGGTGTCGATTTAGACACCGACTTTGACCCGCTGCACCGGGTTTTGAACGAGACCCTGAATTGTCATTCTGGGCGACCGAGGTTTTGCGTACCCCATCCGTGCCGGGACTGGCGTGGTTTCTTGGAGGTGTATTTCAGTTTCACTTCCGCTATTGCCCCTTCAGCAACTCAACGGAGAACTGCCTGGTGGTATCTGATCTTTCCGCAATCCTTCTTGATCTCGATGGGACGCTGATCGCGTCGGAACCTGGCATCCTCTCAAGCTGTCGTGCTGCTCTGCGCGCGCTCGGGCATACAACCGATCCAGCGATGGACATCGCATCGATCATCGGTCCACCGATTGAAGACGTCATGTCTTACCTTCTCAAACAATTCGGGGATGATCGCGTCGCAGAAGCTGTCGATGCCTACCGGCAGGATTACGGGGCTGGCGGCCTGCTCCTCAGCGAGGTTTATGACGGGATACCGCAGGCTCTGCGGGCAATGAGCCGGTCCGCAAGGCTTTACCTGGCTACGTCGAAGCGCGAGACGTTCGCGCGTAGGATCCTTGAGAATAAGGGGCTGGATTCGCAGTTTGCCGGAATTTACGGATCGACGCCGACTGGCGATATCGACCATAAGCCGGAACTGATCGCCCATATCCTGCGGGAGAACGGCCTCGACCGCGATCGCTGCGTCATGGTTGGGGATCGCCGGTACGACATCGCCGGCGCGCATGCGAACGGAATGCGATCGATTGGCGTCCTTTGGGGCTACGGGACGAAAGAAGAGCTGGAACACGCCGGCGCGGATCTATTGATTGAAACGCCGGCGGAGCTCGCCGCAGCGGCCATCGGGACAATCGCACCCGAGGCTTCGAATTGAAACGGTCTGTCGATCTCGGCCGATTTTCTTTCGAGGCCGATCCGGGCTGCGTCGGCGGAACGACGGACTTGATCGATAGAATGGTTCCTCCGCGGCGTTCCTGACCACGTATGGAAAATGCGTAAATCCAACCGGGAGGCGGGAGTCGATTGAGCGTTTTCGGAATACAAAGTTGCGCACAACGCCGCGTTTGGTCTGATCCACAGCTATCTGGCGGTCAAGGAGAACGAGGACGACCTTGTCATCAAACATCTGGTGACTACTCATTGTGGACGAAGAAGGTCGAGAGCTTGGGGGCGTGCCCTGAACACCGTCGAGGACGCCATCATTCGCTGGCTGAACCGCCTCCTAGACGTACTGCGCGACAGACTGGACAAGCCGCTCCGGCTCGCAGAGGAATGACTGCCGGCGATCGTGACCCGCGGCCGGCGAAACCCCGGTATTTGAACGCAGCCTAGAGCGCGGAGCCAGCACCGTGATGTCGTCGATATCCTCGATATTTCTTCACGAGCGATGCCAAAACGATAGGATGGACGTAGTCGGGCGGTCATGTCGGAGATACTGGATGTTGAGCGAGCAGCAGTTCCTACGCATATCAATTGCGGCAACGGTTGTTGTCGCCGCTCTCGGAGTCGCCTTTGGCATTTTGTCGGGCTCGTTCTCCATCGCCTTTGACGGCGTCTATTCTCTGGGCGACGCTGCGATGACCGGCCTTGCGCTTTGGGTGTCGAGCCTGATCGTGAAGTCAGCGCAAACGGACGCTTTGTCTGGAAGAGTTCGTAACCGCTTTACAATGGGCTTCTGGCATCTGGAGCCGATCGTCTTGATGCTTAATGGCAGCCTGCTGATGACCGTTGCGGTTTACGCGCTGATTAACGCGATCATCAGCATCCTCAATGGCGGGCACGAACTGCATTACGGCGTGGCGATCACCTACACGGCGACGACTGTACTCGTCTGCGCTGTCATGGCCGCTATTGGTGCCAGGTTGAACCGCCGCCTGAAGTCGGACTTCATTTCGCTTGACGTCAAGGCTTGGATAATGTCGGGAGGTATTGCCCTTGCTCTGCTGATCGCGTTTGTCATAGGTCTCGCTGTTCAGCCGACCCCTGTCGCGTGGATCGCCAGCTACGTAGACCCGGTCGTCCTCGCATTGGTTTGCGTGGTGATGATCCCGCTTCCAATCGGTACGATCTGGAAGGCACTGACCGAGATCCTTCTCATCGCGCCGGTCGACCTTAAGAACCATGTGGACAACGTCGCTTCCGAAACCGTGCGTCGCCTCCACTTCCTTTCATATCGCGCCTACGTTGCTCGTGTCGGTAGGGCAACACAGATCGAACTCTACTTCATCGTTCCCAAGGGCCTTCCGCCGAAAACGGTGGAGGATTGGGATGCGCTGCGCGACGAAATCGGCAATGCGATCGGCGATGAAAGCACCAACCGCTGGCTCACCATCGCGTTCACGGCCGATGCGGAATGGGCGGGATAGTTCCTTGAGCCTCGCGCTTTTCGGCACAGCATTTGCGCTTTAAAGAGCATGATGACTGCCGTTGACTGATTTGAACACTGCTTCGTCACAAGCGGCCTCACTCGATACGATGACAGCTCAGAAAGACTCCTTGGGCGCCGACTTTCTCATAGCGTCCGCTATCACGCGACGCTCCACAGATCCGAGAGGTGCTTGGCAGGGTCACGCTGACAACCAGCCGTGACCGAACTGGGCGCAAACCCCGCTCGCTGCACCGCGTCAGTATCCGCCAACGATTGGCAGAATTTCGCCGGTGATGTAGCTCGACATCTGCGAAGATGCGAGGAAGACGTATGCCGGAGCGATTTCTTCCGGCTGTGCGGCCCGCTTCATCGGCGTCTGCGATCCAAACGTTTCCACATCCTTCGCCTCCTTGTCCGAAGGATTGAGCGGCGTCCAGACTGGCCCGGGTGCGACCGCGTTCACGCGGATGCCCTTGGGAACAAGCTGGCCCGCGAGTGCTCGGGTGAAGGCATGTATGCCGCCCTTTGTCATTGAGTAGTCGAGCAACTCCTTCGATCCCCGTCACCGACCCTGTATTTATGATTGCCGAACCATTCACGAGATAAGGGACGGCCGCTTTCGACATGAAGAAATAGCCGTAAAGGTTCGTCTTCATCGTCTCGTCGAAATGTTCATCGCTCAGGTCTTCGATGTTTTGTGAATGCACCTGGAACGCAGCGTTGTTGACGAGGATATCGAGATGTCCGAACCGCGTGACAGTCTTGCGACGCCGACTATTAACGACGTTGAAGAATCGTGACTCGACGCGTCCGTCACCCCGTAGTTCAATTCGAAAGCGGGGATTGGAAGGTAGGTCAATGAGATACGAACGGCACGATGCTCGGGATTATGCAATCAAGATAGTCTCGATATTGCTGGCATCAGCCGTAACCGCCGGGGTTCCCACCTGGATTGTGGCCAGAGCCATGGGTTTTTGACAAAGACCAATGCCGCGCCGCAAGTCTTGCCTACAACGCAAAACAGGCACAGCCAATCGCCACTCCCTGGCTGCCTGTCCTTGCCAACGATCGAACGGTTTCGACGATCTCGTCGCGCGCAGCGGTCTTCATTTGCTCCATCACCCTCCTCCAAATCGGCAATGGGCACGTGTGGACGCCAGCAGCTAGGACTTTGGACCGACGTGCTCGGACTTTGGTCCAACTAGCGTGCATCGCCCACGGCGGCTATCTCTAGGTTGTCCTGATCGCTGAGCGGCTGGGAAGCACAAGAAGGGAAGCCCCCGCCCCAAACGGCTTCCCTTCGCCCGCTTCAGACCGGCAATATCTTTTGGCCCCCAGACCTCCTTAAAACGGAACTGGTCAAACAGCCTGCCGGTCTTTTCTGAAACCCACGCTCTTTCCGATCGCGCGGCCAGTCCGCCGCAAGACGGCCACGCGTCGGCGACATCGCAGCTGACTGCGTTATCGACCCGTACTATCCTGCAAAAGGATGGGACAGGTTTAACATGACCCATTTGCATGCGGTCGGGGGAGGGGCTCAAGCTGACTTTAATAGGGGTATGGAGCCTGTAAGAATCCGTGCCTCACCGATGGAGACGCCATACGATGTCATCAGCAACAAACTCAATGCGACGGCGCGCGGAACGGGTAGGTCGCCGGTGGCCCATCGGCGGCTTGTAAGTTCATCTATATCGAAAAGCTCTTGCACGACGCTTGCCGTCAATCCGATGACAGCCAGCGTCGCCCGGTACTCGGACGGTGTCATTTGATTCGTTCCCGGCGCGATTTTTTTGCGCTTTATTTCGTTATAACTACATTACCTTTCATTTGATTGCTTGGTGTCCAAATTACGACATTAATCAATCCAATAGCGCCACATCACCAATAGTTGTCCAATATAGCGAACTTCCTATCCTCATCAACCAGGCGGTGAATGGAGCCAAGCATGAARGCGATGCGATATCTTCGCAAATATCGAGGAGGATTCAGAACTGCATGAACACGCCGCCGGTGTCGCAATCCTGTTGGCCGGGGAGGACGCACGGCGATGGGAAGAGAATCTAGAAAACCAGGTAGTCGTATGTGTCTTCTTCCAGTTTCTTGCGGGTCTGATTGCATTCGGCGACGAGGCCAACTTGTCTAGCCCGCCTCATCTTTTGACGAAAGGCAATGGCCTCGCTATGCGCTTCAGATAGGTCTCGAAGCTTGGTTGCTTTCCCTCAAACGAGCGAAGTCGATGACACCCCATTTCAGGGCGGTCCAGCCGTGTCGTGGCCGAATTTTCGAGCTGCATCGTCGCAGGTTTCCCTGCTGGAATGACCAAGACTAACGTTGACGAGCTGAATCTTTACCTTGAGCGCTGCGCGAGAGAGGCGTCGCGGGAAAGTCCAGACTACGACCCCGTAGTAGCGGCTATTTTAGCTCGCTAGAGTGCCTTTACAATATATCGCCAATCCGCAATCTTTGAACCGGGATAATCAAAAACGCAATCAGCGCGGAAGAAAACTCGCACATCAACGCTAAGTCACAGCCAATAGGAGGTCGAACCATGAGACAGAAGAACGTTCGGATCTATCGAAATCCAGAGCGCGGCGAGTCCGTCAAGGTCACTTGGGGCGAGGGCGGAGAGAACGACTATTCTGACGTCAACGCGGCCGCGACCGCGCTTGGCTGTTCGGCAGAGTGGCTGGAGCAAAACCTGAAGACCAGCTTTCTCACGAGCGTTGGCATATCGGAACTCGACCTCTACTGGGACGACTCGATGTGGCGTTCCGACACATCTAGCAGGAGTTTCACCATAAAAGACCGTGTCAGTCTGTTTGGTGAGATTACTGCCGTGGACGACGAAAAGGGAGAGGTTACCATTCGGATCAATGGCGCTCCTGTGACTGTAACCTTGTCGAACGAGAACGTTGTTCTCCTCTCAAGGAACTAGGCTTGACCGAAGAGAGTTTATGCTCGTAGCGCTGGTGGGGCATTGCAGGATCCCGCCAGCTTAATTCAGCCCTCACGACGGATCGAGCGGCCATTCGTCGCCCCCGAAGCGAAAAGGGAGATGTGTTCGATTATGTCCGACTAGGGCGCCATCCGGACGGTATGATGGCGGCTTGTCAAGGACGACATAGAGTTGGATCGCAAGGCTATTCTCGGTCAACTTCATTTTGGCATCGCCCTGGTCAACAGTGTTAGCTTGCGCCCCTTCCTATACATTGTCTGACCTCCGATCTCGGCATTGCCTTGTTCCAAGATCAGAGTATCATTCCAGGTGTCGGTCCCTATTTTATCGGCAGAGACCGGTTGGGAGATTATAGGTGCTCTTGCCTAACTGGAGAGCACGGGCATGCCTCCACTTCTCAACTTGATCCCCTTGGATGACGACGACCTCCAGACAGTGAGCGATGTTGTCCGCCAGTGGTGTAACGATCATGGTGTAGCGTTAGATTCCGAACGCGCTCGGGCAGTGATGTGCGTCGCGGTTGACCGGGCATTGGCAGGAGAGAAGTCGCGCGTTGCCCTTTCACTAGCCGTCAACGCAGCCAATATTTAGTTTCTCGTGCATCGCGGCCGATGGCCCAAAGGTTGGCTCCCATTTCCCTTGCGCCTGCCTTCTTACCGCTCATGACTTGAGCAAGCTACCAGAATAGGGGTGTCGCACGTGCAACGAACTGAATTGAATGAAGTGCGTAAAAATCACAATCCCGAGGATTGGCCTTATGTCGACTCTGTCCACCGCGCAGTTGAAAAGAATCCTTAGCTAGTGAGGGAGAAAACCATGGCTGACGAAAACAATACCGCGTCGATAACCGAAGGCGCAGAGGCGACTACTTCGGCGGAGGCGCCGGCGCCGAAGAAAACACGGGGACCACGACGTCAGAAGGCCGCTGCCGACGTAGCGCCAGCGCCGGTCGTAAAATCCCCGCGAGGTCGCCGCAAGAAGGTGGAAGAGCCAGCGAGCGAGCCAAAGCCAGCTGCTTCAGCAACGACCGCCACTGCGAAAGCGAAGGGCGCGGTCAAGCAAGGCCGGAGACCTGGAGCGCAAAAACAAGTGACCAAGACAGCTCCCGCTTCTGTCTCGGCACTGGACGATATGGCAGATCTGATCCAACTCGAGGAAGAGAACAGCCGATTGCGCAAGACACTTGCTGAAAAGCTACGCTCGGAAAATGCTGACCTTCGCAAACGGCTTGGTCTTAACTGAGAGTTTAAAAAACTCGATCAGTTGCGGTAACCCAGCGTGACATGATGTGGCGACGGATGTTGTCAAGACTGATTTGGTCGAGCCCAGTTCCGGGCCTGACCAATAAGCTACTGCAACCTCGCGGTGCAGCTTGTTCAAGATTGAAGCAAGATGAAATCTCCTTGGAAATTCCTGTCAAAACTGACGTCGCGCCAACGGCGAACGGAAGGCGTATCTTCACCGGGTGACGAGGCCGACGCAAAGGCGGTTGAAGTCGAGGAAGAGCATTTTCCCGCATCGCCAAAGGTACCGGATGCGCAGGATCTGGCGCCAGAAAACGACGACACGCTCGTGGGCCCGGACGCGGCCAGAAGCGACATTGATCCTCCATCATCGGGGCTGCCAGTCGAATCTGTCGCGGATGAAGAACGGAGCAATGCTCAGGTCCCTCCGCCGGGGGCGAGGGCTCAGGAATCGTTTGCTAAAGGCGGTTCCGGTGGGCAACACGCACGCAAAAGCAACGCGCGACGCATGCGCCATGTCAAAGAAAACCGCCCGGATGGAGTTGTCGGAAAGACCGTGTTATCAGGGGAGGGTCAAAGAGCGAGATCAATTTCGCCTCCCCGGGAAACCCCCATTGACCCGTTGAGGGAACTCGATGACGAAATAGGGCAGTTGAGGACGCGACTGGCTGAAAAGTTGCGCCAGCAGAATGCTCAGCTTAGAGAGATGCTCAAGAGATTCGACGTAAGCTGAATTGCGTCGCTCGCACAGTTTAGGACACCATGAAAACACAGCAACGGAAATTTGTCGTCGAGTTCAAGTCAGCGCGGCGTCGATCGAAAACACAGCCGGCTTCCATTTGGGCCGGTACGGATCTTGAGGCCGCCGTCCGTGAAACGGCCTCGCAGACACCGAACCTTTTCGAGCCGAGTACTCTTTCGATACCTGCCGTCCAAGAAAGCCAAATCGAGTCGGCTCCGGTTCCAGTGCGATCAATTGATGTGTCGAGCGAAGGTCGCACCGATCAAACGATCCAGCTTCCCGTCGCCGCTTTCGAGACTCCAACGGTTCAGCAAAAGGACGGCGTAACAGTCAGCTCGGATTCCAAGGCAGAGGCAATCGAACCTGAGGTCACTTCGCCAAATCAAAGTGCGCCTCCTCGCAAACAACGCGCCGCCCGCCAGAAAAATCGCGTCCCACAGGCGAGCAATCTGGTCACGCGCCTTGCGAAGATCGAAACGCAATTCGACGATCTCGCGGACCTGGAGGAGGAGAACAGGCGGCTGAAACGACTCTTGGCAATACGCCTTCGCCAGGAAAATCTGCAGCTTCAGACGATGCTTCGACGCTTCGGCGATTGATTATTAAATAACGGACCAAGGTGGGTGCGGCTCGTACCGGCAAACCCGAGCCTGTTGAAGAATACCGCATGCCGTCCACTCGCTGAGTGGTGGCACGGAGAGGTGTGTGATGTTTCTTAAATTCCTTACTTGTTTTCCGGGATAGCAGAACGAACCGTGGAATCCATACCCTGCAAATGGACGGGTCCCTGCGTCGAAGGCGAAAAAGAAACCCCGCGATTTGGCGGGGCCGTTTAGGTGGAATTAAGAGGACGCACCAAAACAGGTGCAAGAGACAAACTAGCGCAGAAGTCGCATAGGTCAACAAAAAGCCCCGCCTCAAAGGCGTTCCCCGAGAAAAAGCTCCTGCGCTACTGCTCGAGTTTCGCCTGCCGTTGCCTCGGCACATGCTGGCATCAGGTCACGCATTTGCCAAGTGGTCGAAGAGCTCTCGAGCAATTGGAGTGGGATCGAATCCAGAGGCCACGCAAACGGAAAGATTTCGCCGCGCCCATGCGTCGGTTAAAGGTGTTATCCCGCAGTTATAAGCCCGCTTGCACTGCCGCGCCACCGTGTCCGGCACGATAGCGACCCCGACGCCGTTGCTTGCTGCTGCACATATGGATTCAAACGTGCGGAGGCGGATCCGGTATCGGAGCACTACGCCCAGCCTCTCGGCTTGAGTGTCGAGATGGTCCTGTAATGCGCCGCCTTCCAGGCCTATAAAGTATTGCTCGGCGAGCCGGGCGAACGGGATTTCCTTTTCAGTCGCGAGCCAATGTGTCTTTGCTGAGACGACGACGAGTTTGCTCACCGCGAAAGGTTTAAGGATTAAACCTTGGTGGGCAGCTGCATCCGACAATACGCCGATATCGGCGAAACCTGCAGAGACGCTTCGGGCAATTTCATGGCTTTGGCGCTCCCGGAGATCAATATCGACTTGCGGATGCGAAGCAAGCCACGCCGATAGGCGGATCGGAAGAACCTCGACGATGGCCGCAGTATTTGCGATTACACGAATACTCGCGCGTATGCCTTGTGCGAAGCGTCCCATTTCCCCACGCATTAGCGTCACTTGATTTAGAATCTCACGAGCGTGGTGCGAAAGCGCCTCACCCGCTTCTGTCAATTTCACGCCCCGACGACCTCGTTCGAGCAGGCGTACGCCTCCGGTTGCCTCCATTTCCCGTAGGCGCTCACTCGCCGCGGCAAGCGAAAGGCTCACCTCCGCCGCTCCGTGTGTGATGCTGCCAGCGTCAGCAACAGCAAGAAAGAGGCGAAGATCGGTAAAATCGAAGCGCATCCTCGAAGATTACACTCCTCGTTGCCTTCGGTCCAGGCGAAGGCTGGAAACGGAACTGCCGCATTGTGGACGATGTCAGAAGTCGTAATGAGAAGACATGAATGATGTCTCGATCTCATTGCTGCTCGCTGTCGCAGCTACATTTTTTGTCGCCGGTATCGTAAAGGGTATCACAGGGATGGGCCTTCCGACGGTCGCCATGGCTATTCTGGGCGGATTGTTGTCGCCCGTTACAGCGGCATCGCTGCTCATCATCCCCTCGTTCACAACGAATGTCTGGCAACTCATCGCGGGCCCGAACTTTGTCGCAGTCCTGCGTCGGCTTTGGCCGATGCTGGCCGGAGTTTTTGTCGGCACACTCGCCAGTGCGTCTGTGCTGACAGGTGGCGAAACCCGCCTGAGCACCGTCTTCCTCGGCCTCGCGCTTACGGCATATGCGATCTACACGCTGTCAGCCAAACCTTACCATATTAACCAAACACACGAGTGTTGGCTCTCGCCCATGATTGGGTTGGCGACAGGCCTAGTCGCAGGCGCAACCGGCGTGTTCGTCATTCCGGCCGTACCGTATGTCCAGGCACTTGGCTTTGAACGGGATGATCTCGTTCAGGCGCTCGGTCTATCCTTCACGATTTCCACCATCGCGCTCGCCGTTGGGCTTGCCCTGCAAGATGCATTTCAGCTCGATGGAGTAGCGCTGTCGAGCCTGGCTGTTCTTCCAGCTCTGATCGGTATGTGGGCCGGCCAGTACATGAGGAAGGCGGTTAGTCCGGCGACGTTCAAGCGCTGCTTTTTGATCGCCCTTGCGCTTCTCGGGATAGAGATGTTGCTGCGAGGCGTTTAGTCAGCCTCTCCTGGCATGAGCGCTGGCCAGATCGAGACTGCGCATAGAGAGATCTCGCTTTGATGCCTATGGCCCTGAGACCATCGACGCTCTTGGCAGGTGCGATTGGGTTAGCCGGCGGCGAAGCCCTCATAATCTCGCGTCTCCCACCAGTTTCCATCGTGCTCGATGCAGCTATTTGCAACGCTCAACGTTCGAAGGGCTCGCCGAGCGAGGCGACCCCATTCAGCTTCAACAGGCGACGATCTGCAGAAATGATGCCGAGCACGATGATGGTAACGAGATAGGGCAGGCTTGCAAGAAGTTGCGAGGGCACGTTCAACCCTGTCGCCTGTGCGGCCAGGCCCATCAGGGAGACGGCGCCAAACAGGCACGCTCCGAGAAAGATGCGGCCAGTCAGCCACGTGCCGAAGACAACAAGCGCAATGGCAATCCAACCTCGACCCGCGATCATCCCGTCTGCCCAAAGCGGCGTGTAGACCACCGAAGCATAGGCGCCGGCAAAGCCTGCCATCGCGCCGCCGAAGGCTACAGCAATCACGCGAACAGCAATCACGTGATAGCCTATGGCGTGAGCGGCCCTGGGGTTTTCACCCACTGCCCGCACGACGAGCCCAACCTTCGAAAAGGCAAAAAAGGCCCAGATCCCGATCGTAGCGGCGAGCGACAGCCAGACGACAACGTCTTGAACAAAGATCCCACCGATGATCGGGATGTCGGACAGAAACGGAAGGGAAAGTTTGGGCAGGCCCTTGACCGTGAGGCTCTCGTAGGACTTGCCAAACAGTGCAGACAGACCCTGGCCAAGGATGCCGATCGCAAGGCCCGTTGCCACCTGGTTGGCCCTGAAGCCAAGGGCAATCAGCGCAAAGACCAGGGAAAGGGCGGCGCTGCCAAGCCCCGCGACGACAAATCCCGCAAAGTGCCCGCCGCCGTGATAGACGATGATGAAGGCCAAGGCTGCGCCAAAGGCCATCAGACCCTCCACGCCAAGGTTCAAAACGCCTGCACGCTCAACGACCAGCTCGCCAAGTGCCGCAAGAAGAAAAGGGGTTGCGGCTGCGAGCATGCCCGCAAGAATGAACTCGATGGCATTCATGATTGGCTCCGGTGGACGATCCGACGCCACTCAAGACGGTATCGGACGAAGGCGATTGCAACCAGGTAAGCGAGAAGGAGACTTCCCTGGAAAACCCGGACCGCCGCGATGGGCAGGTTTGCTGATACCATGGCATTGTCGCCGCCAATGTAGAGAGCCGCCATGAACAATGTTGAGGCGATGATGCCGATTGGATGCAGACCGCCCAGATAGGCGACGATGATAGCCGCATAGCCGTAGCCGGTGGAGATTGACCGCTGCAACTGTCCCAGAGGCCCGGCGACCTCAGCGGCGCCGGCAAGACCTGCGGCACATCCACCGATCAGGAGCGAGAGCCAGATTGCCCAGCCTTCCTTGAAGCCGGCATAGGCTGCAGCCCGCGGCGCCAGGCCTCCAACCTGTAGCTTGTAGCCGGCAAAGCTCCGCTGCATGAATATCCAGGCAGCCAAGGATAGGACGATTGTAATGATCAGCGAGACGTTGACGCGCGTACCCGAAATCAAGAGCGGCACCATCGCGTCGTACTGGAACATGACCGATTGCGGAAAGTTGAAACCGTTCGGATCCTTCCAGGGTCCGAGCAGCAGGTAATTCAAAAGCTGCGACGCAACCAGGCTCAGCATCAGTGAAACAAGGATTTCGTTTGCATTCAGCCTGACGCGCCAGAACGCCGTGAGTGACGCCCAAAGGGCGCCACCGACTGTCCCGAGGACAAGCATCAGGGGCCAAATCCACTGACCGGTTGCCTGAGGAAACCAAACGGGAATTGCAGAGGCAAAAATGGCGCCGAGAATGAACTGCCCTTCAGCACCGATGTTGAACACCTTGGCTCGGAAGCCGATCGCGAGACCCTGCGCAATGAGCAATAGCGGCCCCGCTTTCAAAAGAACTTCCGAAAACGATGCCCACGACAGAAACGGCTCAAGGAGCATTGCATAGACGACGTCGACCGGGTTGCGGCCCATCGCCATGTAGAGTGCGACATTCAAAATGGTCGCTACCGCCAGCGCCAGGAATGGCGCAGCCAGCGTTGCAGAAAACGAAGCGCGTTCCCGGCGGACAAGCGTAGGCAGAAAGGCGGCAGACAAGGCATTCATGCGATGACTTTCTTTGAAGCGTCTTGCTTTGAAGCGTCTTGCGCGCCAATCATGTAGCGGCCGATTTCCTCGGGTTGCGTTTCCTTCGTGACAAGCGGCGGGCTCAATGCCCCGTGGTGCAATACCTGAATGAAATCGCAGAGCTCGAAAAGCTCCTCAAGTTCTTCTGAAATGACGAGAATGGCCATGCCTTCGTTGCGCAATGCGACAAGACGGGCGCGTATGGCGGACGCCGCGCCAACATCCACACCCCATGTGGGCTGCGCGACAAAGAGCAGCTTCGGCGCCAACATGATCTCACGGCCAACGATGAACTTCTGAAGATTGCCGCCCGAAAGTGAGCCGGCTTCGGCGTCGGGGCCAGGCGTGCGCACATCATACTGACGGATGCAATCCTCGGTAAAGGCAGACGCCCTTGTCCTGTCTATCAGGCCGTGACGAAGAAGGTTCAAAGGGTGGGCGGTCAATAGCCCGTTGAGTACGAGTGACATTTCAGGGATTGCTCCCCGTCCCAGCCGGTCCTCCGGAACGAATGCAAATCCAAGCTGGCGTCGGTGAGCTGCGTCGAGCCTTCCCACATCACGTCCCATCATGTAGATCCGGTCGCGCTGGTCTCTCGGGAGGACGATCTCGCCTGAGATCAGCGAGGCAAGCTCGCTCTGCCCGTTGCCGGAAATGCCCGCTATCCCGAGGATCTCGCCAGAACGCACCGTCAGCGCAATATCAGAAAGCGGCACCGCAAAGGGATCTTCCGGCCGATGATGAAGGCCGATGATCTCAAGGCGTTTCTCGCCGCCTGAAAGCGGCACGGCGGCCATGGGTTCGGGCATGTCGCGGCCAATCATCATGCGGGCGAGGTCATGGGCATCGTGTTCTCGCGGGTCGATATGTCCCGTGACGCGGCCGCCGCGCAAAATGGTTGCCCTGTCACAAATGGCCCGGATTTCCTCGAGCTTATGCGAGATAAAGAGGATCGATACACCGCCGTCCCGCAGCCGGCGCAACGTCTCGAACAGCTTTTCAACCAGCTGTGGCGGCAAAACAGATGTCGGCTCGTCGAGGATCAGCAACCTCGGATTGGTCATCAGGCAGCGGATGATCTCCACTCGCTGACGTTCACCGACCGAAAGCGCATGCACATGGGCGAGCGGATCGACTTCAAGGCCGAATTCATGCCCGAGAGCACGGACACGTTTAACGAGATCGGCTTTTTTGCCTTGGACAACGAGCTGAATATTTTCAACGACAGTCAGGGTCTCAAACAAGGAAAAATGCTGGAATACCATGCCGATTCCCTTGGCCCGTGCCTCCGCGGGGGAGGCAAGGGCCAAGGGTTCGCCTTCCCAGGCGACCGACCCGCTGTCTGGTTGCTCGACGCCGTAGATCATTTTCATCAGCGTCGATTTGCCCGCCCCGTTTTCGCCGAGAATTGCATGGATCGACTGCGGGGCCACGTCCAGATCAATGGCCTGGTTGGCATGGACCTGGCCGTAGCTCTTCGAGATGCCGCGAAGCGACAGGAGCGGGGCGGTCATGGCTTACTTTGGCAGCGGCGTGGTCACGCCCTTGACGTGCCAGTCCATGGCCACGATTTCTCCATCGGTCAGGGTCTTGCCAGCGGCCGCGCCCTCGCTGCCGTCGGCCTTGCTGATCGGACCGGTAAACGGTGAGAGACTTCCGTCGGCAATCTTTGCCTCCGCGGCCTTGATCTTCGTCATCGTGTCTGCGGGGATCGAAGGGTGCCAGTCAACAACCTCGACGACCTTGTCGGCAACACCCAGGAAGGTGTTTGCACCCTTGAACGTGCCGGCCAGATGAGCGTCGACGGAGGCCTTGAAGAACGGGGACCAATCGGTGGATACGCAGCCAAGGTATGTCTTCGGCGCGTATTTCTTCATCGACGAATTGAGGTTGAATGCGTAGACGCCAGCCTCCTCGCATGCGGAGATGACGGAGGGCGTATCCTGCGCGTTGGAGAAGATCACGTCGCATTTTTGCGCAATCAGCGCCTTGGCCGCTTCCTGTTCCTTAGCCGGATCAAACCATGAGTTTACCCAGACGACCGAAACTTCGATGTTGGGGTTCACAGCCTGAGCACCGAGCGTGAACGCGTTGATCGAGGTAATCAGTTCCGGGATGGCGAAGGCGGACACGGAACCGAGCTTTCCGGTCTTTGACAGCGCGGCCGCCGCCATGCCAAGCAGGTATGTCCCCTGGAAATACTTGGCAGCAAACGGCGAGAAGTTCGGGGCCACCTGGAAACCCGATGCATGCAACACTGTGACATCAGGGTTGCGGCGAGCAATCTGCAATGCACCGTTTTGATAGCCAAAGGAGCCTGCAATCAGGAACTTGTTTCCGTCGGCGACCGTCTTGGTCATGATGCGGTCAGCATCCGGACCCTCGGGAATGTTTTCGACGACCGTCACCTTCACCTTGTCGCCATACGCTGCCTTGATCGGTTCCAGACCCGCAGCCAGCGCATGACCCCAGCCAACGTCACCGATGGGCGAGGGTACGACGAGCGTGATCCCGAGCGGGCCGTCGGCCGCAAATGCGGCGCGACCACCAAATGCGCCGGCCAGGCCGGCAGCTGCAACGCCCTGCATCAGGGTTCTTCGAGAAATGTTTGTCATGCTGGTTCCCCTTCTTTGTGATTTTAGAATTCGACAGTCGCAAGTGCAGCTTCAGCCTCAGCGAACATCCGGCTTTCATCGAGGCCGATGAACTCGCCCTTCTGCCATACAATGCGGCCATTGATCATTGTCAGGTCCGTCGGCATGCCGACACCGACCTTGGCCATCAGGCTCAGCGGATCATGGCGTGTACCGACATAGTCCATCCGCCGCGTGTCGATCGCAAACAGGTCGGCGGCCATGCCGGGGGCCAACCTGCCTATGTCCTGGCGACCAAGCAGAGCCGCACCGCCCGCCGTCGCATAGCCCAGAAAATCAACCGGAGGCGGGACAGGGTGGTTGCGCGTCGATGCGGTCAGGCACTGCAGCATGTAGGCGGAGTGGATGCAATGCATCAGGTTTGAGTTGTCATTCGAGGCAGCGCCGTCGCAGCCCAGTCCGACGCGAAGGCCAAAGGCTGCCATGGCGGGAATATCGGTTACTTCGGCGCCAACCAGATAGACGGGCTCCGGGCAATGGGAAACGCCGGTCCCGTCCGCAGCCATCTTGCGCAGTTCGTCGTGGGTCAGTTCCCAGCAATGGGCGTAAAAGGCATCAGGCCCCGCAAAACCCAGCTCTGCACAGTAATCTACGGTGCGCATGCCATGTCGGGCCTCGATCACGCGGCTTTCACCCTCCCCGACATGGGTGTGCATCTGAACACCACGATCACGTGCCAGGGCCACCGATTCCACGAAGGTTTCACGGTAGCAGTTTACCGGCTGGCATGGGGCGACCACCACCTGGCGCATGCTGAAAGGTCGGGCATCGTGATAGGTGTCGAT
Organism: Rhizobium sp. 01T417; assembly: GCF_056398905.1. NCBI lineage: Bacteria > Pseudomonadati > Pseudomonadota > Alphaproteobacteria > Hyphomicrobiales > Rhizobiaceae > Rhizobium > Rhizobium sp. 01T417. Next base: position 117,099 of record NZ_JBFTQH010000008.1, read on the forward strand.
CAGCCGCTCGCAATCACCAATGAACTCGTCCGTCGTTTCGAGCATCGCGTCGGGAATGGTCGAGCCTTCGGATTTCGGAAGTGTGTTGCCACCGCGGCCGGCATGAAAGCGCATGCCCAGAAGATCGGCCGCCTCGAACTGGCGGTCGATCAATCTTTTGCCGGCATGCCTCGGAAAGCAGTACTGGTGATCGAAAGCAGTCGTGCACCCGTGCTTGATCATCTCGGCCATGGCGGTGACTGAGGAGTGATAAAAGCAATCCTCGTTCAATCGCGAAAAGATCGGATAAATGCGATCAAGCCACTCGATGACCGACAGCTTCGTCCAGTCGAGATCCGCACGGTTGCGCACAAAGCATTGAAAGAAGTGATGGTGTGTATTGACGAGCCCGGGATAGACGAACCAGCCGCTCGCATCTTGAACAATCGTACCGGTCGGCAGTTCGTCCTGTCCAAGATTGTCGCCAATTGCCTGAATGGCGGAACCGTTTGTCAGGACGTCAACGTTGCGACGGGTCGTCTGGCCCTTGCCCTCATCGACGATAACCGCTGCGCAGTTCTTCAGAAGATAGCCGGTCATGTTACTCCTCGCCCGTTCCGATCTGGGGCTCGGGCTTCAACTCATGCAGTCGGTGTATGCCTGGCATCTCTATGAAGGCATCGAGCGCGCGAATGGCGCGCGACCAGCGCCGGATCGCAGGGTAGGGGTCAAGCGAGACACCGCCATCAGGCGCGAGCGCCACATAGGGAAAGCACGCGATGTCTGCGACCGTCGGGCGATCGGAAGCAAGGAACGGCATGCCGCGAAGATTTTGCTCGACCAGCCCGGCTTCAAGTTCGCGCAGCGCAGCAACGCCCTGCGCTTGCAACAGGGCGATATCGCCCGGGCGAAGCAACATCTCGTGGAGGCGCGCGCCACCAAGATTTGCGGTCAGCCGGTGAGAAAAGGAAAGCCACTGTTGCAGCCTGGCCGACTGTTCGGCCGTTCCGTCCCCAAGCCACTCCGGAGCCGCCTTTCCTGCCAGGTACACGAGCATTGCTGACGATTCCGTCAGGAGCAGATCCCCGTCCTCCAGGATAGGGATGGAGCCAGCCGGGTTGAGTGCCAGAAGTTCGGCTTTGCGGTGCTCGCCGCCCGGATGAAAGTCGACCGGCCGGATATCCAGTGACAGGCCGGTCAAAGCCGCCATCAGGCGCACTTTGTAGCAACTGGGCGAGAGGATGTAATCGTAAAGCCTCATTGCGCCACCAACTGTGCGCCATAGGTGTAATTGTGGCGCTTAAGCCAACGTCGGTAGGCTACCGATGTCAGATCGGCGCGCGTCGGGATCTCCATGCCGGGGTCGAGTGGCAAAAGACGCGGGATCTGATTTTCAAGGATCGAGCGGTCCTGCAGAAAGATCGTCTGCTGGAAATGGATGAGGTCGGTCATCGATGTTTCATCGTCAAACAGCGCCATCCACGGCCAGACATCGCAAAGATCCTCGGCAAGCGGCTGGACGAAAAGAGTAATGACGTCCCATTCACTGGGGCGCGGTGGGCAGGTTTTATAAAGCACCGAACAGGTCGGGGCCGGCACGCGGTACATGTACTCTGTCGTAATCCCGCCGCTTGCCGACTTTGCTGCTTGCGGCTGGTAGAATTTCACCTGCGTTGCCCAGACTTCATCCTCGACGTCGCGAATTTCAACCTTGTAGTTCTGCACTTCCGTGTGCGGCTCTGCTCCGAGGATGTCAGTATGGACGAAAGGAAAATGAGCGATGTCGAGAAAGTTCTCGACCGCGCGAAGCGGCGAACAGCGAACGCGAACCACACCAACATCGACAAACCGGCGACCAGGTTGGTCGGCCTCGGGAATGGAAAAGATCTCCTTTTGAGGATCTCCGATGGACGACCACACGTGGCCATAGCGAACACGTGACGACAAAACACGTCCGCCCGACGTCGTCACGATCGCATTGCCGTCAGCCCCGACAGAAACCTCGATCGGTTCGCCCATCAGAGCCGTCTTGTATGCGGTCGTTTTCACCTGGCTGAAGAGGCCGACTGGATACCACTCGTCGAGCATCGCTTCCTTAGCCATCACGAGATCTCCTTGCCTGAAGGTCCTCGGCGCATCTGCGCAGGCTTTCGACGGCCCGCGACGCCGAGATGCGGTCACCGAGCGTGTTATCGCTGTCAAGGAGTACATGCACGAGGGTGTGGCCCTGTCCCTGTTCGGAAAGCAGCAGCCACATCGTTTCGTATTGCTGCGTTGCTTTTAGAAGGCCGGTCTCGTCTGATTTCGCGCCGGAAGCCGCCTCAATGGTGGTAACGTCGGCATGCATCGTTAGCGAGCGCAACGCAACGAGGCCCTCCAATTTCGGGGGCGGATGCGAAGGTTCTCCGACGGCCACCCAGATCACGCCATCAGCCTCCTCGACCAGATGCGTCGCAACGCGGATCGTGTCGGGCGGTGTAAGACCAGGGTGCGCCGGGATGCGTAGGCAGTTTCCCGTCTGCGTGTAACTCCAGCCGTGATAGATGCAAGACAGCGCCTCGCCGCGTACAAACCCATAAGAGAGGCGCATGCCACGATGGGGACAGCGATCTGCCGATGCCGCGACCCGTCCTGAATCACTTCTCCACAGGGCAATCGAGCCGGCTCTTGTGCGTGCGGGGATTACCGTCCCTGACGGCAAATCCGAAGTTAGCGCGACTGGCGTCCAAAAGCCCGTCGTATCGGCTGACATGGTAGAACTTTCTCAGCATTATCAACGTTTTATCTGCTTCAAGGCCGCCGCTTGGATAGGGCGGCTCGTAGCGGACGGTGAGCACGTTTGCATAATTTTTTCGCATTGGCAACGCTGATCAAATAACGTGCAGTAGAAAATTTAGCGCCGTCGCAATGCCTACTCTTCGTCACTCTCGATCGGCGTGCGGAAGATGGTTTCCACCCATACATCGATGGGTCCGAGAGAGCATCCGACCTCCATCATGTCGATCAATTCTACCGGTCCGGCGACTTCGAGTTCGATCTTGTCGACACTTTGATGAGATATGGCTTGGGACAGGCCGAGCTTTGCTGCGTGACGACGGATCCATGGGACGAACGAGGCGGCTTGGAGGTCGCCAAGGATCGTCATTCGTTCGTGTAGGTGTCCGTGATGTTGTACTGTCATGAAAGTCTCGTGCTGACGCCTCGTTGACACGATAGCGCCTAAATGGACTTTCGAAACCCCCTTTTCTTCCAGTTCACACATTGCGGGGCCCGCTGCGAGCTTTAAGGTCACATGATTCATGTCACACAACGCGGCAGTGCCTGCTCTGCAGGAGATGGTTTTGAACCGGGCAACCCATTTTGTGCATCGCCCGTTTTGGTTGGGTATCGCGATCCCGCAGGTGAGCGTCGGCCTCGCCTTTCACGGGCGGTGCCTAGTCACTACCGCTTCTTGGTGCGCCCTTCCGGAAATGCGTTTGAAGCGCCTCAGGTCTGGACCTTCACCAGCCACAGGTAAGCGGCCGCGGTCCACGAAAAGCCAAGTCCGCCGCAGCCTTCGCCCGTTACCGGGTCGAAATACTCGGCAAAACCTTCTGTCTCGATCGCCTCGATCGTCGACCGGCGCAACGTCTCTGCGATGTCCGGGTAGCGGTTGCGCCTCAACCCATCGATGAGCAGCCAGTTGATGATGGCCCAGGCGGGGCCACGCCAGTAGCGTTTCGGCTCAAAGCTGGCAATGCCGGGCTTGGTCGTGGGGAAGGCGACCTTGAGGTCGTTTGACCAGACTCTCATCTCGTCGACTAGCGCACCGGCTATGTTCCGGTCGAGATCGAGCGACAGAAGAGGAATGAAACCTGCCTGTGTCGGCGCTTCGATATCCTCTCCAGCGACGAGGTCACGGGAGACGAAACGCGAGACGGCAGGGCGCCACTGCCTAAGGATCGCCTTGCGGGTCTTCTCGTTGAAGGTCGCGATTTCGGCTGCATCACCATCGCGACCGAATTGCCGGGCAAGATGCTCGAGATCCTCTCCCGCTTTCAGCAAAATTGCCGTTGTCTGGATTTCGGCGACCTTGAACGGCGCTTTCTCCCATTGTCGTACCGGGTCCCAGCCGCAAGCTGCATAGGTATCGACCAGATGAATGAAGCGCCGGTAATCCTCGTCGCGCGGGCGCATCTCGGCGTTTACGTGGCCGGTATCTTTTCGCACCACCGGCGTATCGGTCGTCATCGGCACGCGGGAAAGGGCTATGTCCCATGCGGGCGAGTTGTCGCTTCCGCTTTCCCAGGGATGGAGCAGCGCGACGAGGCCGGTATCGTCCGGATCCCGTGCGCTGTACCACCAGCGGTGCCATTTCAGGGCCGCTTCGTAGAGCGGCAGGGTCCGGTTTTCCGCCTGCTTGCCAGCAGCCTCGTACAGCCGGCGCAGCGCAATCGCAAAGACCGGCGGCTGGGTGATACCGGAGGTCGGGAGGCTGTGGTTGGTACGCCAGACATCGGGGCCGGGGAAATAGGTGTCGCTCGGCTGATGGAAGACGATATGCGGGATCATGCCATCCGCCCACTGGCCTTCGACGAGGCGTTCCAGCTCTTGATAGGCGCGGTCGGTGTCGTAGAGCGCAAAACCCATGGCGACGAAGGCCGAATCCCAGTTCCACTGGAACGGATAGAGCCGGTCGGTCGGCACCGTATAGCCGCCGCGGTCGTTGGCGGCGAGGATGCGCTTGGCCTGATCGATATGCATATTCATGTCTGTGCTCCGGAATTCTCAGGCCGTGACGGCGGAGAGGGATTTGCCGCTTTCGGGTGAAAGCCAGGTAATACGCTTGTGGTCGAGCCTGAGGCCGATCGTGTCACCGCTTCTGACGGTCTCATTGGCGGGCAGGATGACGCGCACTGGCTGGTCGTGGATCGATCCCGTCAGCAGCAAGTGCGAGCCCATCGGCTCGGCAACGCGGACCTTCATTTCGATGCCCTCCGGCAAAGGCGCCAGTTCGACCGCCTCGCCGCGCAAGCCAAGAACCACCTCGGCTCCGGAATTTTCCGGCACCGGGAAGTGCTCAGCACCGGCGGCGACCGCGCCGTTTTTGACCGGGACCTTGATGAAATTCATCGGCGGATTGCCGATGAAGCCGCCGACGAACCGCGTCGCCGGATGGTTGTAGACCTCGACCGGCGTGCCGACCTGTTCGACCACGCCGCCATGCATGACGGCAATGCGGTCCGAGAGTCCCATGGCTTCCGTCTGGTCGTGGGTCACATAGATCGTCGTCGTCCCGGCCGCCTGCAGCACAGTCTTGAGCTCGGTGCGCATTTCCAGCCGCAGCAGGGCGTCGAGATTGGAAAGCGGCTCGTCCATCAGCAGCACCCTGGGCTCGACTGCGAGTGCGCGGGCGACCGCGACGCGCTGGCGCTGACCGCCGGAAAGCTTGTTCGGATAACGGTCGAGATATTGCTCGATATGGAGAAGGCCGGCGGCCTTCTCCACCTGTGCCCGGACGCGCGCCTCCTCGGCCTTCTGCATGCGCAGCCCGAAGGCGACATTTTCGTAGACGGTCATATGCGGGAAGACGGCATAGTTCTGGAAGACCATCGCAAGGCCGCGATCTTTCGGCGGCAGGCCAATCACCGACCTCTCGCCGATGCGGACATCGCCTGATGACGATGTTTCGAGGCCGGCGATGATACGCAGCAGTGTGGTCTTGCCGCAGCCGGACGGACCGAGCAGCGAAACGAACTCGCCGTCATTGATCGTCAGCGTTATCTCCTTCAACGCCTCGAAGGCGCCGAAGCTCTTGCGGATGCGGTCGATGACAATATTGGCCATGGATGATGGTCCCGTTATTTCGAGGAGATGCCCCAGATCGCGAAGAGGTAGCGCCTGACCGCGAAGATGAAGACGACAGAGGGAAGAATGAGCATCAGACCGCCGGCGAAGCGATAATGCATTGGGCTTTCGGCGAGGACCGTCAGCAAATATGCCGTCAGCGTGCGGTTTCGCACGGTCAACACCGAGGCCGCGAAGACCTCGTTCCAGGAGATGACGAAGGCGAAAACGGCGGTGGCGACGAGGCCGGGCAAGGCAAGCGGCGCCACGACCTTGAAGAAGGCCTGGATGCGCGTGCACCCGAAGACCCACGCAGCCTCTTCAAGCTCCCTGGGGACGCCGAGGAATATGCCCTGAGTGACGAGGGCTGCGAAAGGCAGCGCCAGCACCGTATGGATCAGCCCGACGCCGACTATTGTATCGTAGAGCCCGAGCCGGATGAAGGAGACTGTAAGCGGCAGCGCCAGGATCGCCAGCGGAAAGGCGCGGGTCAGCAGTACCAGGAGCCGATAGCCGTCCTTGCCGCGGAAATTGTAGCGGGCGAGAGCATAGCCGGCCGGCGCGCCGAGCAGGATAGACAGCGCCACTGTGATGCCGGCGGCGCCTAGTGAATTGAGGAAGGATTGGACGACGCCTTCGGTCTTCAGGAACAGAATGAAAGGCTCCAGCGAGATACCGGTCGGCAGGCCGGTCTTCGGCCATTGGTAGACCCCTTGGCGGCCACCGAGCGCGCCAAGCGCTACCAGATAGATCGGCACCAGCACCCAGGCGCAGAGTGCGGCGACGCCGCTCCAGAGCAGCCAGCGGCGCGCGGAGACGAATCCGGAGGCGCCTTTTGCTTCGGTGGATGCGGTGATGGCTTGCATGCTCATGGCAGACGCTCCGGATCGACCTTGATGGCCTTGAGGTAGAAGACGGTGGCGGCCAGGGAGATGAGCATGATGAGCACTGCATAGGCCGCGGCGACGCCATAGTTTTGGTTCTGGTTCTGCCAGGTGTAGGCTTCGCCGACGAGGACGGGGAAATTGCGCCCGCCAAGAGCATAGACGACAGCGAAGACCTCGAAGGCAAGGACGGTACGCAGGATGAGCGCCGATTGCAGTGCCGGGCGGATGAGCGGCAGCGTGATGCGCCAGAATCGCGTCCATGGCCCGGCGCCAAAGATCTCCGCGGCTTCCCGGAATTCCTTGGGCACCTGATTGAGGCCGGCGACGATGATGACCATGACGATCGCCGTGCCACGCCAGATTTCGGCGACGGCGATTGCGATGAAGAGCGCGACCGGTGTCTGGTAGGAGAGCCAGCTTGTCTGCCGCTCGATCACGCCGAGGCCGAAGAGCAGCGAGTTGAAATAGCCAGTATTCTGCAGGATCGACAGCCAGACGAGGCCGGCGGCGAGATCAGAAATGCCGAGCGGGATCGTCCAGATCCACAGTATGGTTTCGCGTCCCCGGTCGATCTTGGACACCATCGTGCCCATGGCGAGCGCGATGGCGATCTGCACCGGCACCACGGCGATCGTCAGCAGGAACGTATTCTTGACCGAACGGGTAAAATTGATGTCGGTCGCCATCCGTTGCATGTTGGCGAGCGAGGGCGCGCCGTTGTCGGATACCGCCAGCCAAAGCGTCTGCACCAGCGGCGCGACGAAAAGCAGGGCCAGGAAGGCCACGGAGGGCAGGATCAGGAGATAGGGGACCCAGGGTCGAGTATTAGTCATCGGTTCCCGCCTCGGAAGGGTTTCGGTAAGAGCGCCCGGGTATTTCTGCCCGGACACCCTCGGAAGGATTTCATTCGACCGGACAGGGACCGTCGCTCTTGGCATCCGGAGCCCAGCAGGGTGCCTTGGTATCGGTCATCAGCTTGGCCATAATAGCCCCCTCGTCCTTGAGAACGTCGGGGATCGCTTCGTTCTGCAGCACGATGCGCTGGAAGGAATCCATGTAGACCTTGTTGAACTCGCCGCCCTTGTCGCCGAGACCGACCGGCAGCAGCGAGATCACCGCGTCCTTGGAAGCCTGCGTCGCGGCCACGGCGCCGGCGAGCAGCGCCACGCCGGGATCGAGGTCTTCGGGAAGCTTGACATTCAGCGTCGGGAAGAACCCGACCCGTGAAGCGGTAAGGAGCTGCACGTCCTGCATCGACAGATGCTCGATGACCTTGAGGGCGCCGGCCTTGTCCGGAGCACCCTTGGGGATCGCGAGGCCGGCCACCACCGGCATGTAGCCGCGGCCCTTCGGACCGGCGGGTGCCGGGAAGACGACGTAGTCGTCCGGCGCTGCGGAAATGGCGTTCTTCAGGCGGGCGACGTGATCCCAGGCGACCATGACCTCGCCGGCGGCCAGTGGCTCCTGCATGAAGTCGTAATTAGTCGAGTTCGGATTCACATAGGCCCAAAGCGCCTTCAGCTTCTCCCAGCCGGCGGCCGCTTCGGCATTCTGGAAGGGGCGGACTACGCCGCCGGTGAAGGAGGGATAGAAATAGCCCTGGAAGTAACGGGCCATCAAGCCCTTCGGACCGGCCGGAAAGCCGATCTGCGGCTGACCGGTGGCCTCTTGCAGTTTCTTGCCCCATTCGATGAGCTGGTCGTAGGTCAGCGCATTGAGGTCGGCGCCCTGAGGAAGATATTGCAGGGCCTCCTTCTTGGCGGCCATGACATAGGTCGCCTGCATCCAGGGGATATACTGCTGGGTGGACTTGCCAAGCTTGCCGAGGTCGAGCAGCGACTGCGGCATGCCGCTGGCGGCGAGCGTCTTGGCGAGGTCGTCGAGCGGTTCGAGCGTGTCATTGTCGGCGAGCGGCGACAGCTCGCCATGCAGAGCGCCGACGAGACTCACAGTGCGCTTGCCTGCCTGCCGCTCGGCCTCCATGCGGACCGCGAACTGCGGCGGCTCTTCGACAACGTAATCGACGTCACCGACGTCCTTCAACAATTCCTCGCGAACGACGGTCGCCTCCTCGATCGGGCGAAGCTGGGTGGACACGAAAACCGTCTGCGCAAGGACCGGCGAGGCGAAAGCCAGAACGGTGGATGCGAGGGCCGCGAGTGCCAGATGATGTTTCATTTTTCTCCTCCTTTGTTGTTTCCTGTGTGCAATCGGCGTCTAGATTGCGGGTCGATGGCTGTCGCGATCGACGAATTCGATGTCATGCAGTTCCTGAAGGGTTTCCGGCGGTTCGCCGGCAATGGCGCGCAGCAGCAACGAGGCGAAGCGGGCGCCGAGATTTTCGCCTGTCATTCGCATGGTCGAGAGAGCGGGACTCGTGTAGGCGCCGATGGGCAGGTTGTCGTGGCCGACGACCCTGATACTTTCGCCGCCCTTCGTCTCGCGGATCGCCCGCAGCGCACCGATCGCCATTTCGTCGGTTGCGCAAACGAGCGCCGTCGGCCGCAAGGGGCGACCAAGCAGTTCAAGCGCCGCCAGATAGCCGCCTTCTTCCGTCGGGACATTCTCGGCGCAGAGGTCGGTCTCGAGTCCCCGTTCCTCCATCGCGTCCTGCCAGCCCATGCGGCGGACATGGGCGAAGTAATAATCCTGCGGTCCCGCGATATGGCCGATGCGCCGATGCCCGTCTAAGAAAAAGCGCGCGGTCGCCCTGTGGAAGCCAGAAAAGCCATCGCCGTCGATATAGGCGTGCGGCACGAGACTTTCGGTACGACCGTTGGTGACGAAGGGAACGCCCTGCGACTGGAGGAACTCGACGCGTTCGTCGTGCCGCCTGGTGCGGACGAGCAGCATGGCATCGACGCGGCGGCCGACGACGAAGCGACGGCACATTTCGAGTTCGTTCTCGCCGCGAGGCACCGGCGCGATGACGAGGTTGAGACCGGCGCTCGCAAGATGCTCGGCGCAGCCTGAAAGCATGTCGAGAAAGTGCGGGGGGCCTATATGGCCGGGATCGCTCGGCAATGTCACGGCGACGAGCTCGGCACGCTGTTTGCGCAGTCGGCGCGCGGAGGCGTTCGGTCGGTAGCCGACCTTCTCGGCCGCCTCGCGAACACGCTCGCGCGTCGTCGCCGAGACGTCAGAATATCCGTCCAGCGCGCGGGAGACCGTCGTGATCGAGAGGCCCAGCGAATCCGCAAGTTGCTTCAGGTTCGTCAATTTAATCCTCCCTTATGGAGATCATTCTCCAAAACGTTTTGGGCGTCAAGCCAAAACGTTTTGGATGCCAGTCCAATCGATAATCCTCTTGGAACTCACCGACACGAGAGCTCGCCGCTAACGGCGGCTTGCGAAGAATGCTGCCTCTCGAGTAAATCGCCCGAAGAATTCCTGAGCAGCCTCCCGAACCCTCTGTCTCCAGTCGCTCGTACCAATTATGTGGTTCCTAGCATTGCTCGACCGGATAAGTTCATCGACCTTCGCCTGTAGGCATAGATGCGGTTTTGTGAAAGAGCGTGAGGAGTATGCCGGCACAGTTGCAGAGCAGGAACCAGTTTGTCGGGCATCCTTGTCGCCAAGCCAACCAGGCACCAGATCGGCACGACGAGGATTGCCGCCGCAAGGACAAGCCCGTGGTTTTCCGACATGGCTGAAATACCGCGCCAAACTTCATCATCCGGACGTTCACAACCCGCCGCTGGATTTAAAGGAGATACAGAGGCATTCCCGTCTTCCGGTCGGGAAGCGCTGCCGTCCACTTGATCGACCGCTATTTTTCCCGCCAGCGGAACCGGCTCGGCGGCGACTGCGTTCTTCGAGCAGGCATTTGAAGCCAAACGACCATTGCGTTTCAACGGGAGGAGATCCCACACGGAGCAGCGACCGGTTCTCGTTTCAGGGGCCACGCCAATCGGTGCTTGGCAGACGATGATCAACTCTGGCCCGTACACGTGCATTCTGTTCTGCGCGCGGGTTCCCGTAACTTGAGGCGGAGTCAATGCAGAGAGGCTCTATCGCGATAGAGAACGTCGAGGTTCCAAAGGGGGAGAATTCCGATCCTCTGTGGAGTGTCACGAGAAGTCAGTCGCCCATTATTGGAACGGCGATCCATGACGGTAGCCATGTTCGGAAAAGCCTGCGTTCTCGATACGCCTTGAACGAGGTCGAGCGACTTCGCGAGGAAGACCCGTTCACGGCGAGCTTGATCAGGGGCTTGCCAAACCAGATTGTATTTCACCGTTCCCGATTTGAAATCGATCTCAACCGAAGCCGTGAAAAGGCTGTTTATCTTCGCCCCGAGCAGGCATGGGGGCTGACAGTTTGGAAAGAGAGCCTTCCGCAATCGGAACATCGTAGGTCATTGCTTATCCATGACGACTACTATGAGATGCTTCGCTTCTTTCTCGACGGCATCCAGCGGCACCATAAGCACTTCGTTCTCCTGGATGTGCATAGTTATAATTATCGTCGAGCGGATCCGGACACGCCAACGCCCCAGGATCACGCGCCCGACGTTAATATCGGTACGTTCTCCATGGATCGAGACCGATGGGTCCATGTCGTCGAGCCATTGATGGATCACTTCCGGTCCTTCGATGTTGGCGGCAGGCGGCTGGACGTGCGGGAGAATGTTGCCTTTCACGGAAAAGGGGAACAGACGCGGTTCGTCCATGAACAATATCCGGGAATCGGCTGCGCGATCGCTATTGAGTTCAAGAAGATTTTCATGGACGAGTGGACGGGAAAGCCAGACAACTCGACACTTCGTGAATTGCAGGAGGCGCTTACCTCGGCCGTTCCGCTTCTCGAGCGCGTTTTGAGGTCGATGTCATGACGAAACACGCGTCAGCGACCCAGGACGATTGGCTATGTGATATCAAGCAGTCGCTTCGCGACGACAAACCGATCCGAAGGGAATTCCCCGAAGGTGGTCGCTTGCATATCGATCGACCACTCCCCTTTTTGTTCGTTCATATCAACACAGGAAAGGCGGAGGACGTGGCGCAAGCCGTAGTCCAGGCCAATGCTTCCTATCTCATTGCATCGGACCCTCAGGAGGTCGTGTCGATTGTCGAGGCGATTGCCGCGGTCGCCGTCGAGCAGTTCGGGACCCTCCTTGTCGTTCGAAGCAGTGAGCTTGAGCGTGACCGGTTTCTTACCGATGACGCTCCCTATCTCCCGCCGTTTGAGGTTTCCGTTTGGTCATCCGAGAATGCCGCCCTTGCAAAGACGATTTTCTCGAAGACCATTATGGCAAGCGAGGCCAGGTTCCGCACGCCGAGAGTCCTCGAGCGGAATATCCCCACGTCGACCATTGACGCACAGATTGCGGCCATGCCCGGCTGCGCCATACTTGGTGTTGAGTTCGCGCCGATCTACCGGACGCCCGAATCCAGGGAGATTTACCCTGAAGTTCGCGATCAATTGGTCTCGACGCTATTCGACGCCGCGCTCCGCGCGTGTGGCGCCTTTCTGGAAACCAAGAAACTTGTCAAGCTTGCGTCCTATCGGTCCCTTGGCAGACGTGCCTTCGTCGACGCTGTCAGCCGCGTCGACAGAAGCATAGACGAGATTGCATCGCTCTTCGACGTTCTCCTTGCCGTCACGCCCATCAACGCAAGGCAAGCATTTGACGAATTCAGGTTGGCTGGGTTTGAAAGCGAGCCGGTCTTTCTATACCGCCCGCTGACGACCCAGGTAGAAAATGCGAAGCATCGGCTCTTCGCTATCTCCTTTGACCAAATGGAGGATCCCGTCCTGTACGACCTATGCCGGGAAAAACAGCGTGAAGTCGACTTGCAACTTTCGCTGATCGCTGCGCGCCAGACCAAGAGCTTCGTAGAGTTTGGCAGGGCGCTTTACGGTCCGGTCGAGCATTCTCTTTTGCTCGAAGCGGAGAATATTCTTGGAATGCTCGCGGACGAGTATCCCGTGGATCATCTTAAGTCGCGATCCAATATTCCCACGGCCGATGCCGACTATGTGGAACGACGTGCGCAAGTCATGATTAATCGTTACCGAACGGTCTGGCCGGACTTCAAGGCAAGCATTGTGCTTCGCGATGACCTTCCCTCTGGCCTGATGGTGACCAATCATCGTCTCCTCATTTCGAGGTCGACGATAATGGACCGACGACGCGTCGAGCCGCTTCTCGCGCATGAAATCGGAGTTCATCTCCTCACCTACTTTAATGGCTCCTCTCAAGGGCTGCGACTCTTTCGCTCCGGGCTGTCCGGATACGAAGGCATGCAGGAGGGGCTGGCGGTTTTCGCTGAGTACCTCTCGGGTGGCCTGACTGCCGAGCGGCTGAAACTGATCGCTGCGAGGGTCGTAGCATGCGCTTGCATGCTCTCGGGGTTAAGCTTCGCCGAAACTTTCCGTCGGCTCGTTTCCAACTACAAATTCTCCGATCACGGGGCTTTCAACCTTGCACTGCGTGTTTACCGCGGCGGCGGATTGGCCAAGGATGCGATCTACTTGAGAGGCCTCCTTCAACTGCTTGACCATCTGAAACGCGGTGGCGCGCTCGAACCGTTCTGGATGGGTAAAATCGCTTCCTCCCATTTCGCGGTTATGGAAGAGCTTGCACTACGCGGACTGCTCAAGCCGCCGAGCGTCCATCCGCTGTTTCTGGAGACTGCGGAAGGCCGCGAGCGACTTGACAGCGCAAGACAGGGATTGCGTCCCATCGACCTCGTTCAACCAAAGGAAGCCTAAATGCGAATAGCATTTTTCGTGAATTCGATCGAAAGCGAGGCGCCCTATTATACTACGACATCCCTGGCGATGGTCGCCAGCGCCCGTGGCCATGATGTTTGTTATGTCACGCCTGGGGATTTTGTGCTGCGACCCGACGACAGCTTGGCAGTCCGCGCAAGGGCTACGAGCGAGGGCAAACCGAAGAATGAGGACGCTTTCATTGCTGATCTCAACAACAAGGCGCGCGTCGAAACGATTGACGTGAAAGAGGTGGACGTGCTGTTTTTGCGCAACGACCCTTCCCTTGATGCCGAAGAGCGACCCTGGGCCGCTCATGTCGGCGCGATGTTCGGGCGACTTGCCGTCGAACGGGGCGTGCTGACGGTGAATGATCCCGACACCTTGATGAAGGCTCAGAATAAGCTCTATTTCCAAGACTTCCCCGAGGCTATTCGTCCCGCGACACTGATTTCGAAAAGCCTGGATGAAATTAGAGCCTTCATCGACAGCCAGAAACGCGGTGTGATCCTGAAACCCCTGCAGGGGTCGGGAGGCCGGCATGTCTTCAGAATTAAATCAAGCAAGGAATCCAATCTCAATCAGATTTTTGAAGCAGTCAGTGGCGAAGGGTATCTAATCGCCCAAGGCTACCTCCCGGATGCGGTTGATGGTGACATCCGGTTGTTCTTGATGAACGGTCAACCCCTTGAAAAGGACGGCGCCTATGCGGCATTTCGCAGAGTTCCTGCGAAAGGAGAGGTCCGCTCCAATATCAGTGCCGCCGGAACAGCCGCACCAATAAAGATTACCCCCGAGATTCTTGAGGTTGCCGAGACTGTCAGGCCCAAACTTGTCGCAGACGGGATGTTTCTCGTGGGCTTGGATATCATCGGTGACAAGATCCTCGAGATCAACGTCTTTACGCCGGGCGGACTGCGAAATCTCGAACAACTCTATTCCGTGGACTTCTCGGCAACGGTCATCGAGGCTCTCGAAAGGAAGGTCAGCATTCGCCGGAACTATGGCTCCCAACTGTCGAACGCAGTGCTGGCGACACTTTGAGAAGGCGTCGCAAAAGGATCTTCCGGCAGCTCCTTTCACCATTCTACATAGACCGGGTTGCTGATCGCCCGGCGCATCTGTTGGCTTGCCATGTCGACGCTCTGGAGCTGCCAAGGGAGCGAACGTCCTTCGAGTGCTGAGGAGAATTCGGAAATCAAGCCTTCGCGACTTGCCGCAGCGATGATCTCAGTGCGCAGAAAAGCCTTCGGCCTGCCGGTGAAACCACCGGTCCAATCATCGGAACCTATCGTCTCGGTCGAAACTATGCCGGTCGCGTCGATCCATACGAGCGTATCGCCTTCCGCGCGTTTCGTTTCCGCCGTTGCGGTAACTTCGCCGTGCGTCGTCGACCCCATCGGCTGGCCATTGACGGTCAGAGCAAGGTGCGGTCCGGTTGGGCTTTCTGTTACGTAACCGCGCCCGGCCTTCATGGCGGCGAGGATCGCGTCTTCTGAAAGTTCATCGAGCCATAGCACCGTCGTCGGGCGGGCCAGAGCCAGCGGTCCTTCCGGCATCAGCCGTGCAGGCTGATGAAAGTCGCTGCCGCCAATTGCTGAAATCTTGAGACCAGAGGCGAGCCGGTCCTGATAACGGCCGAGCGATACCCAGTTCCAGGCCATCCAGTGAGATTGCCAGACTTCCATACAGTCGATCCTGGGCAGGTCATAGTCCCATTGGATCGTCGGTTTGTCGTGGTTGATCGAAAGAAGGCCACCATGGTCATGAACAAGACGCGACAGCGTATGGGCATGCTCCGGCTTCGTCATGCGGAAATCTATCCATTCATCGACGCCATAGACATTGGCATGTCCGACGGCGGTGGTGATTTCCATCGCACGCACAAAAATCAGTTCCGGCGAGGAATGCGGATGAAAATAACGTCGCTGGGTGATCGTGTTGTGGTCGGCGATCGCAAGGAAATCGAGGCCTGCCTGCTTGGCCGCAGCGTGCAGGAGTTCGGGCGAGCCGGCCGCATCTGAATGAAAGGTGTGGCAATGCAGGTCGCCGCGATACCAGCCCGCACCCTGACGTACCGGGTAAGTTCGCGCCGGCGGTGGCAAGAGTTCGCGCGATGCGCTGTCGAAGACGACTGTCAGCCGCACATCGGCACCGTCGGGCGGTACCTTGTAGAGGCCGAGCATCACCTTCCATAGGCCGGCCGGGATTTCACCATGAATGTAGCCCGGCGTCGCATCATCGGTCGCAACGAAGAAACGATCCCGCGCCCCGCCGCTCCAGCCGCGAAAGCCGGCCATGGTCGGATAGTCGCTGGCATGGGGATCGAGCATTCCGAGATCGATGATGCAATCGTCAGCCTTCGGGTAACTCATCGTCACGTCGATGCGGGTCGTGTCGGCGGGAATATCGACGGGCACGTAGAAATATGGATCGGCGGCCTGATCAGCAGGGGTCACGTGAACGGAAATTTCGACCATGATGGCTTACTCGCCTATTGCCGGAATACGGGCGCCGGTCTCGTCGAACAGCGTCACGTGGCGGGTATCGAAGGAGAGTGTGACCTGATCGTCGGTGCGTATTTCGTCGTCGGTGAAGATGCGCGCGGTCACCCGCCCGGAATCTGCACGTTCCATCGTAACCAGACTTTCCGGCCCCATGTTCTCGTTGGCAAACAGCTTTCCGGCAATCGTATTGGCGTCGCCCGCTTCCGCCATTCGTAGGTGTTCCGGGCGAATTCCGAGCGTCATCTTGCCTTTCGCCGCAGCCTTGGCGATGGCATCAGACACAGGCAGGCTCGGCAGGGTCAGGCCGTCTGCGCGCAACCGCAGTTGCCCGCCATCGACCATTGCCGCCACCGGCACGAGGTTCATCGGTGGATTGCCGACAAAATTTGCCACGAATGTCGTAGCCGGCCGGCGATAAATCTCGATTGGCGGCGCGAACTGCACGATCCGGCCCTTGTCCATGACGGCGATGCGGGTCGCAAGCGCCATGGCCTCGGCCTGATCGTGGGTCACGTAGACGGCGGTCATGCCCATGTCGCGCTGCAGGTGGTTGAGGAAACCGCGGGCCTCGAGGCGGAGCTTGGCATCGAGGTTTGAAAGCGGCTCGTCGAAGAGATAGACCTGGCTCGGATAGACGAGCGCACGAGCAAGCGAGGTGCGCTGCTGTTGACCGCCGGAAATCTGACTCGGCAGTCGCCTCATCAGGTCACCGATCTTCAGGACGTCGGCCACTTCTCTGGCGCGTGCATGTCGCTTGTCCTCGGTCTCGCCGCGCACCTTCAGCGGATAGGCGATATTGTCGGCGAGATTCATATGCGGATAAAGCGCATAGTCCTGAAAGACCATCGAGATCTGCCGATCCTTGGGATGCAGATAGGTGACATCCTTGCCGCCGATCAGGACCTTGCCGGCGGAGGGAGTTTCAAGGCCGGCAATCATTCGCAGGCTGGTCGTCTTGCCGCAGCCGGAAGGGCCGAGCAGGCAGACGAATTCGCCATCGGCGATCGAGAAGCTGATGTCCGGCACCGCGGTAAACGAACCGAATGTTTTGGAGACGTTCTGGAATTCGACTGAAGCCATGAGAAAGGTCCAATTACGACTTGATGCCGCCGAAGAACCGGAAGCCGAACTTCCAGTTGACGAATAGGTAAAGCACAACGACGGGCAGCGAATAGATGAGCGAATAGGCGGCGAGCAACGTCACGATGGGCGTACCGGCCTCCGAATAGAAGGAATAGATCGCGACTGAAGCCGGCATCAGCGTGTCTTTGCGCAGCAGGATGAACGGGATGAGGAAACTTCCCCAGATGTTCACGAAGGCCCACACGACGACCACGACGATCCCGGGCCGGATAACCGGCAGCGCCACATCGAAAAAAGCCTGGATCGGTGAGGCGCCGGCCACCATGGCGCTTTCCTCGTAGGATCGCGGAATGGCGTCGATGAAGTCACGCAAGATGAACATGGCGGTCGGCAACAGCCCGCCAGCGAACACCAGGATGACGGCGAGATGCGTGTCGATCAGTCCGATTGCCGAGATGATCAGGAAGATCGGCACCATGGCTGCCGAGCCGGATGCGACCGAGGAGAAAAGCAAGAGGATATAGGTGACCGCGCCCTTGCCGGGAATGGACGAGCGCGACAGCGCATAGGCGGCAAGTGTGGCCGCGCCGCCGACCAGAATGACACCCCCAAAGGCCTGGATCAGGCTGTTCAAGAGCGCGTGCATCGCGAAGCTGTTCTGGAACACGGTCACGAAATTGGACAGCGTGAACGGCGACGGAATGGCAAGGCCGAGTTCGGCACGCGCATTGAACGGCGCGAAGATGAACCACACAAGCGGCAGGGCGAAGACCACGCCGATCAGCGAGGCGACGACCGAAAAGACCGCGCGGCGCATATAGATGCTGCGGGAAATCTGCATCACTCGGCCTCCGCCTTCTTCTTCTTGGCGATTTGCAGGTAGATAAGCGCGAAGGCGAGGTTGATCAGCATGATGATGACACCGACTGCCGCGCCGCGACCGAATTCGAAGTCCTTGAAGGCAACCCGGTAGGTGTAGATCGACAGCAGCTCGGTCCGGTATGAGGGGCCGCCGCTGGTCAGCAGGAAGGGCGTGAAGACGTTGAATGTCCACATGGTGATAAGGATGAGATCTGTCACCACATGGCCGCGTATCAGTGGCAGGGCGATATCGCGCAGTTTCTGCCACGAACTCGCACCGGCAACATCGGCCGCCTGAAAATAGCTCGGCGGTATCGACTGGAAGGCGGAGTTGAACAACATCATGGAGAAGGCCGCGCCCCGCCAGGTGTTGAAAACCACGATGACCCAGAAAGGCTGTTGCAGCAGCAAGTCGGCCGGCGGCAGACCGAGGCCGCGCATGATCATGTTCAGTGTACCATTGTCGTAATCGAGAAAGGCGAACCAGGCGAAGCCGATCACCACTTCCGGCAGGATCCAGGCAGCAATGACAGCCGTCTGCAGGAAATTCTTGAGCGTCGGCGAGACGGACTGGCTGAGCCAGGCAAGGATGAGGCCGAGCAAGGCCTGGCCGATCAGTGCCGAAAATAATACGAACTGGACCGTCAGGATCAGCGAAAAACCGAACTGGCCGCGTGTAAAGAACGTTGTTGGGTTGAACAGCGTAAAATAGTTCTGCAGCCCGACAAAATCGGGATCGACGGCCGTGCGGCCGAGCAGCGTTTTGTTTGTGAAGGAAACGACGATCACCCAGAAGAACGGGATGATGACGAAAACGCCGACCAGCGCGGCGGCGGGGGCGAGAAACACCGCGCCCGCGCGCGTGGAAAGCAGGGAGAATTTTTTCATGCGCGATTACCCCGTGGCAGCGCCTGCCGCGACTCGGAGGCCGGACCTGTCGACCGGCCTCCGTTTGATTTTGGTGATCAGAGACGGCTGATCGTGTTCTCTTCGCCAACGATGGCGGTGACTGCTTCCTTGTACTGCTTCATCGCGGCTTCCGGTGTCAGTTCGCCTGAAACGACGGCCTCCGTCATGCGCTGGATTTCGGCGGAGACCTTGTTGTAATTGGCGTCGTTCGGTCGGGCTGTCGTCAACGGCAGCAGCGTCTTGGCGGTTTCCGTCAGGAACGGCGAATTCGGGATCGCGACATCGTCGCGAATGCGGATGGCCGGCTGGATATCCTGAAAAGCGGTGAGCTGTTCCTGGCTGTTCATGAAGGAGAGCAGCGCCCAGGACTCTTGCTGCGCGTCCGTATGCGGATTGATGACGAACCCGGTACCGCCGGAAATGGTGACGAAATCCTGGCCGCGCAGGCCACGGCCCGGCTGTTCGGACGGCATCTTCTTCCAAGTCATCACATTGTCGCGGTCCGCGACCCCAAATTCCGCGCCCGGCTTGGTAACGGAACGATAGAACCAGTCGCTTTCGATCAACATCGCCGTCTTGCCATCGCGGAAGTTCGCGAAGGTGCGGTTGCGGCCATCGCCAAGCATCTGGGCGCGTTGATCGCCAAGCTTGTCGTCGACATAGACGGTCTTGTAGAGATTAAGCGTGTCCAGAATGCCCTGGCTCGAAACGATATATTTGCCGCTCTCGTCAGTCACCTGCTCGCCGGTGCCGAGCAAAGCCATCCAGTAGCCCTGCATCGTGGTGGCTTCGCCCATCGAGACGCCGGCATTGATCTGTAGCGGGAAACTCGCCGGATCAGCCGCCTTTAGCTTACGGGCGGCGTCGAGCAGTTCGGCCCAGGACTTTGGCTGCCAGCCGTCGGCGTCAATACCTGCCTTCTTGAACAGGTCCTTGCGTACGAAGATCATACGGGCATCGGTGCCGAGCGCGATGCCATAGGGCTTGCCCTGATAGCTCATCAGCGCCTTGGTGCCGTCGGAAATATGGCCCCAGCCATCCCATTTTTCGACATCGGCGCCGCCGATCTCATCGAGCGGCTTCAGGAGGCCGCCCTGAACGAAGCTCGGAATGAGGAAGCCGTCGAAGCCGGAAACATCAGCGCCAGCGCCGGTGGAAAAGTCCAGCGCGAGCTGCTGGGTCAGCTGCTCGTCAGCTCCGCCGAATTGAGTGAGCTTGACGGTGACATCCTTGCCGTCTGCCTTCATCTTGGCGGTAAAGGCGGGAATGACCTTCTTCTCGATCCATTCCGCCATGCCGCTGTTGACGCCGCCGATGACGCAGCGGCAGGTGATGTTGAGTTCCGTCGCCGCCATGGCCTGGCTTGACAGCGCAATCGCCGCCGAAGCGCCCAACAACAGAAAACGTATGCTCTTGCGCATGTGAATTCCTCCCGAATTGGTCCGTTACCGGACAAGTTGGTTCGGTGCATTCGGACCGCCGGAACCCTCCTCCCGACGTGCCTCGCCTCACCCAGCCCTTAGAGTGAACACGTTTTCATTTTTGTCAACAGTGCCTTCGAAGCGAGAAATCAATTTTGACTCCACAAGTTCGCAAGTTGCGCGGCTGTCAGCAGGAATCGCATCGCTGGCCCTTGACGCGACTATTGTTTAGGTTCCAAAGTAGTGAACACGTTTTCATTTTGTTGATGCATTGATGACCGTACGACATGACAGAAAAAGCGCCCGTGCGACGGCGGACCTCGTGGCCCGAGAAGCGAATGTCTCGCGCGTCGCCGTGTCCCGCGCTTTCAATCCGAATGCATCGTTGAAGCCGGAAAAGCGCGACCGAATCCTGCAGATTGCCCGCGAACTGAATTACACGCCGGACATGGCGGCCCGATCGCTTGTTACGCGCCGCTCGCATCTGGTTGGCATGATCGTGCCTGATGTCTGTTCACCCTGGGAAAGCCAGGAGATCGACGCGCTGACGACGGCGCTGCAGGCCGAAGGCTTCGCCACCTTGCTGTTCAAGGCCAAGGCCGATTTCAGCATGGACCAGACACTGCTTACCTACATGCGCGGCTTCAACCCCGATTCTGTGATCGCCTTCACGGAAAATGTCGATGCCGACGTTTTGAGCGGCTTTCTCGACCGCGCCGTGCCGATCTACGTGATCTACGACGACGGTGCGCAATTTGCGGACACATCCTCCAGCCTTTACGACCGGCTGCTGGTGCGCCAGCGGGACGGTATCGAGCAAGCCGTTGCGCTGCTGCAGGGGTACGGTGTGCGTCGCGTTGCCTATCTCGGCGGCAAGCGCCAGTCGCTCGCCAACCGAGAGCGCGAGCTGATGATCACCAGGATCCTCGTCGAGCGCGGTATGCAGCCGCCGACAGTCATCGATGGCGATTATACCTACGATACCGCTTATCGGGCCACGCTCGACCTTTTCCGGGTCGAGGACGGTGCGGACGCGATCTTTGCCGCCAACGACGTCGGCGCATTCGGGGCGATTGATGCCCTGCGCCATGATCTTGGACTTTCGGTGCCGGGAGACGTCAGCGTCATCGGATTCGACGACATTCCGCAGTCGCATTGGAAAGCTTACAATCTCACCACCGTCCGGATCGATCTCGAGGACCGCGTCCGCGCCCTCGTTCGCCTCATTCTCCGGCGTCTGAGGAATCCCGACGACGGTCCATTGACCGAAACGCTCGGCACCAGGCTCGTCGTGCGTGGCACAGTGGGTTGATAGAAATTGATCGGCTGATTGAAATGGAAATGACAGAAAAGCGCGTGCATCTGGTCTTCAAGACGCATCTCGACATCGGCTTCACCGATCACGCGGAAAAGGTCCGCAAACAGTATCACGACCGGTTCATTCCTCAGGCAATCGAGACGGGCGCGCACTTCTTCGCCGAGAACCCGGATGAGCCGCGCTTCATCTGGACGACCGGCGCCTGGCTGATCTGGGATCATTTGAATTCTCGCTCGCCGGCAGAGGTCAAGCGTCTGGAACAGGCGATCGAGCATGGTCTCATCCGCTGGCACGGCCTGCCGTACACGACGCATACGGAACTGATGTCCCCGGCGCTTTTCCGTGCCGGCCTCTCCTATTCGCAGGAACTCGACCGCCGTTTTGGCAAGAGGACGATCGCCGCCAAGATGACCGATGTGCCGGGTCATACGCTCGGGATGGTGCCGATGCTCGCCGAGGCCGGCATTCGTTTCTTGCATCTGGGCGTCAACACAGCCTCTCCACCACCGAACGTGCCGGATGTCTTCCGCTGGCGAGCCCCTGGAGGCGAGGAGATCGTCGTCATGTACCAACGTTCCTATGGCGAGACCTATTTTCCGGAAGGCATGAGCGATGCACTGAGTTTTGCCCATACCAGCGACAACATCGGCCCGCAGAGCGTGGCTCAGACTGTGGACGTCTATCGCGAGATGCGCCACAAGGCGCCAACTGCTGTCATACGCGCCGCGACACTCGAAGATTACGGCGCAATCCTCTGGGATGCCCGCGAACGGTTCCCGGTGCTCGATATCGAACTCGGCGACAGCTGGATCCACGGAAGCGCCACGGATCCCCAAAAGACCGCCCGGTTCCTCGCATTGCAACGCCAGTATGACCGTTTCGCTGACGACGGGCTGACACCGAGCCGGCTCGCATTCGGGCGCGGCCTGGCTATGGTCGCCGAACACACGTGTGGCGTTGACATCAAGACCTATCTCCGGGACGACAAGGCCTGGTCGCGGAAGAACTTCGAAGTTGCGCGGGCATCCGACTACCGGTTTGCCTATTCGGAAGCTTCCTGGGCCGAGCAACGGGCCTATATCGACGAGGCTGTCTCGATGCTGGGGTGTGATGACCGCGAGGTTGCCGAAGCGGCCATTTCCAGGCTCGCCGCACCTGCCCTGCCAGCGATTTCGGCTCGGGCCGCAACGATCAGCGCCGGCCGATGGGAAGCTCATGTCGACCCGGTAACCGGAGATCTCACGGCCCTTGTCACGCCCGCCGGACGTACGATTGAAGGCCAAACTGACGCGGAGGGACGACGTTCTCTGATCGCATACCGCTACGAGAGCTATGACGCCGCCGACATGGCGCGGCATATGGACACCTATCTGACGCATCGGCAGGAATGGGCGATCCTCGACCACGACAAGCCGGGTCTTGCCGCTTCTGGAGCCGGTCTCTCCAAGGTCTTCGTGCCGGTGCTGACGGCTGCAGAGGGATCCTCCGCCGTCCTCTCCATGCCCAAACAGGCAAACGGGCAGTATGGCGCGCCGCCGATTTTGTCGCTGCATATGGAGGAGGGGGAGGGGTTGATTCTGACGTTCGTGTTGCGCGGCAAACCCGCGAACCGAATGCCGGAGGCAAGTTTCCTGTCTTTCACGCCGGCCGGCGCATCAGACTGGAGTTTCAACAAGATGGGCCTCTGGCACTCATCGGAGCGCATTGCCGAAGGTGGCGGGGCACAGCTTCAGGCGGTCGCTGCTGCGCGGGAGGCCTCCACTTTGACGATCGAGCCGCTGGATACACCGCTGGTGGCGCCGCAGAGCTGGGACTTCATGACCTTCTGCAAGACGCGCCCGAGCTTTGCAGAAGGCATCCGCTTCAATCTGCACAACAATAAGTGGGGAACCAATTTCCCCATGTGGTGCGAGGGCGATATCGTCGCCCGCTTCCGGATCACCGAATCCACCGGATACTGAAGTCTGCAAAGTGAGAAACTGGTCCGGCCCACCCGATCGGAATTCACCGGCACTGCAGCGCCCTGCTCTTAAAGAGCCTCAGTCTTCAAGTGTCCAGGATTGATGGTCCGGATCTCATCAAGATCGGAATCCTGGCTGAAGACACTTCACCGCCAAATCGAGGAACGCTCGTCGCTTCTGGTAGAGACAGACGCAGAGTATCGCAATACGTGACCAATCCGGCAAACCGCCGGCGATCTCGTCTGATTGCTTCCATGGTGTACGGCTCACCGGAGGGTCTTGTGGCTGATCGGATCGATCTCACTCGGATCGCGAGGTGTGCGTCGGAAAGTCCATAACCAGTTCATAGGCTGTGCTGCGCCCACCAGCCTCACCTTTTCGCAGGATCCCTTTCGCCAACAGGTCCGCAATATCGCGAGACGCTGTGTCCTGGGATGCGTTCGTCAATTTCGCCCATTTCGTCGATGTAAGCTTGCCTTCGAAGTTTCCTTCTAGGAATCGGTTAAGGACCTTGGCTTGTCGCGGATTGAGATCGCCTGTGGCATGGGCTTGCCAGAAATCATTCTTCAGCATGACGTTGTCGAGGGTTAGCAACGCGTCGCCGACAGCATTGCCCAGACGATCCAGGAACCACCCGATCCAGCTCGTGATATCGAGAGCTTCCTTGCTCGTGATTGACTGCAGGGCTTCATAGTAGCCGATGCGCGATCTCTCGATCGCTGCAGACATGGAGTAAAGTCTCTGAGCGCCGCCATCACCACGTGCGAGCGCCATGTCGGCGATTGCGCGGGTTATGCGGCCATTACCATCGCCGAAAGGGTGGATGGCGACGAACCAGAGGTGGGCGATCGCTGCTTTAACGAGAGGATCAAGGTCGCTCGATCCGTTGAACCATTCGAGGAAGGCTGACATTTCAGCGTCCATGCGATCTGCTGGTGGAGCAACATAGTGGACTTTCTCATGTCCGAATGCGCCGGACACGATTTCCATGCGGCCGCCTGAGTCGTCGCGCCAATCGCCGACGCGAAGCCGGTGCCCCCATTCGTTGCGGCCGGTCGGAAAAAGGGCCGCATGCCATTGAAACAGCCGCTCCGTGGTCAGTGGTTCCAAGCAATTGATTGTGGCGTCGAGCGTGATATGGACGATGCCCTCAACCGAGCGGTCGGGCGTCACGAATCCGTCGATATCGATACCGAGCCGCCGTGCCAGCGACGACCGCACCTGTTGTTCATCCAGCCGCTCTCCCTCGATCGCCGACGACTTGACGACGTCGTCGGTCAGCGCTCGCAGAAAGGCCGCCTCGCGCGTACGAAAGCCGAGGCTCTCCACACGGCCGATGAGGCGCCCCTGATCGAGGCGTACGGTTGCAAGTCTTGATGCAAGGTTATCGAGTTTCCATTCGAATCGCGGCCAGTAGGCAGACTGCCATATATAGGTCATGTCTCAAGATAAGGTACGAATGCGGAGAATGGCAAGCATAATCTCCGCATTTATGCGGATATTGTTGCCGTTAATCTCCGCATCTTACTACTGCACGTCATTTCGACCGATAGCGTCCGGTCTCACCGTGACAACTAATGTCTATGGTCGGGTGCGAGCAAAACGAACTCCAGCACCTTTGAGCGTCCGTCGGTCAGCGGAAATACTAGGTTTGGTAAATCTAGAACCTGGAAATCTGTGAGTCCCGTTACCGGTCATTGCCTAGCCTGGACAATTTGTTGTCAGAGGAAAAACAAAAACAAAGAGGTCATCGGTTCCAACCCGTTCACGGCAGCTATCTTGGATATTGCTCCACATTTCAACAGTTTCCTGTATGTAGGTTGTTCCTACATGGAGGCATTCTATGAGCATCACAAGTTTGTCTAGCCGGGAGCTGAACCACGACGTGAGTAGGGCAAAGAAGGCTGCCAAGAAAGGACCTGTAGTTATTACAGATCGCGGGAAGCCGTCACATGTGTTGATGACGTACAGCGAATTCCTGCGCCTGACCGGCAAGCGCCGGAATCTCGTCGATGCTCTTTCAATGCCTGGCTTGTCGACGATCGAGTTGGATCCGCCGAGAGCCGAAATTGCACCTCGCGAGGTCGATCTGTCTTGAAATACCTGCTGGATACAAACGTCGTCTCCGAGTTGCGCAAAGTTGGAGACTGTAAAACAGACGCTAATGTGACAAAGTGGGTCGGAGCGAAAGATTCGAATGACTTGTTCATTTCCGCGATTACGATCCTGGAAATTGAGCGCGGGATATTAACCATCAAACGTCGCGACGCCGCCCAGGGCTTTCGCTTGCGAGGATGGATGGATAGTCGTGTTCGCCCTGAATTCGCCGAGCGAGTTCTGCCAATCGATCACGCGATAGCGACGCGTTGTGCCCACTTACAGGCCGCCACAACGACGCTGATGCTTTGATCGCCGCTACCGCGCTGGTTCACGGTTTAGCTGTCGTCACGCGTAGTGTTCAGGATTTCGATGATACGGGCGTGATCGTCGTCGACCCGTGGCAAGACTGAACTCGGCGCGCGGGCGCCCGCTAGGGATGTCCGTTTAATTCCTCAGATCACCCCAGAGTTTTTTGTGATGGTATGGTCTGCGGTTCATATCCTTTCAACTGCGCCACGTTGAACGACGGGATCTCAGGTTCTGCTCTCAAGGCGACCCATTCAGATGGGCCTGACATCCGATTCATCAGGAAAGACCGTACCAGGCGCCGCGGCCGGCACCGTGCAGGATGAGGTGCCCTCGATCCACGAGTGCCTTGAGATGATCCTTGATGGTGTGACGGCTTGCATCGGTGATCCGGGCAGCCTCCGCGACCGTAATCCGGCCGTGCTCGCGCGCCAACTCGAGCAATGTGACGGATAATTCCGGCATGTCGGCGAGGATAATACGCTCGCGCTCCATTTTCTTCTCAAGCCGGGTCTTCTGTCGATGCAGGGCTCTCAAAAAGAACTCGATCCAGGGATTCCAGTCGGGCTCCGCGCTGCGGATCGTTCCCTGCGTGCGCCGAAGCGAGATGTAATAGCTCTCCTTGCTTTGCTCGATGATGCTCTCGAGCGAGCTGTAGGGAACGTAAGCGTAGCCGGCCCGCAGGAGCAGCAAGGTAGTCAGAATACGCGATAGGCGGCCATTGCCGTCCTGGAATGGATGGATTTCGAGGAAAACGACAACGAAGATTGCGATGGCCAAAAGTGGATGGAGCCGCTTTTCTTGCCCTTGCTCATCCAGCCAGGCGATCAGCTCTTCCATTCGACGCGGCGTATCGAACGGCGATGCCGTTTCGAAAACGATTCCGAGGCTCTCGCCCTGTTCGTTAAACGCTTCCACGTTGTTGGAGAGGATTTTGTAGGCGCCGCGATGCCGATCGTCCTTTGTCGAATGCGCAAGAAGGTCGCGGTGGAGCTGACGGATATGATTCTCGGTGAACGAAATAGCTTCGTACGCACTGAAGATGGTCTCCATCACCTCCGCATAGCCGACAACCTCTTGCGCGTCGCGTGTCGTAAACGACGCTAGGCGAATGTTTGCCAGCAGCTTTTCGACCTCTCGGTCGGTGAGGCGTGCCCCTTCAATACGGGTAGAGGAACCGACGCTTTCGATCGTGGCGACACGCCGGAGGCTGGACAGCCGCTCAGGCGCGATCCGGCCTATAGCACGCCAAGCACCTTTGAATTCGTCGATTTCGGCGATCAGCGACAGGATTTCGGGCGTGATCCTGACGGTCGCCGTGTTTAGAATTTCCATTCCCCCATCCATTTCCATCCATTTCCTGAGACACTGTCATGCACTATTTATCCATCCATTTCCATCCAATTTTACGAGATAGTTTGTTCAGGTCTGTCAGTTGATCGCGCTAGATGACTGGCCAGACTTCACTCGATCGGATCCAGACTTTTGCGTGAGAAGTGAAGATGTCCGAGGACGACAGAAATTCTAGACGGTCCTCCCATGTCATCGGCATGGCACTGGCGGCCGAGGACTTGGCTCACGACTTCGTCAGTCGACGGCTTTCCCAAGTCTAGGAGTTTGATACAAATCCTCGGATAATAGAGTCTATGCTCCGAGTTTTTGTATCAATGCCGGCGTCCATCACGCAACGCCAAATCGCCCGTTCCGGCGCGAGCGCGGCACGCGCTGCCTTCGAAAAGGTGATGACGATCCACAGGCGGATCTTCGACAGGTGGACGCCAACAAGGACGGCAAGGTCGCGCCCGAAGAGATGCAGACGTTCTGGCAGCAATAGGCTTCGGAACGACGACCGGGATGATCGACGATCGCGCTATTCGGCTGGCGCGACCGCGATCCGTTGCCAAGACGACGAACGGTCATGTGACTTTCTGATCCTGCTTGCCCAGACGTTCCAGATGTACCTGCGGCGAGGTATCATTCGAAGGCGTTGGGCGCGATGCTTAGACTCGCTGACGCCCTTGGCGAGAACATAGGAGCCGGCCGATGACAAGCATACGAAATCCAAAGGACGCCTGACATGGGCGCGACATCACGCCCGAGAACAACCGGTGTGGGACAATTCCTCGATCTTCAGCAGCAGCGCGATTGGATAGCGGGGAAGATCGACTTGTTGGACGCGGACGAGCGCCAAGAGTCCCTTGAACAGCGCTTCAAATATGTCGCTCGATTTGAGAAGCTCCTCAATCGCCCGCAAGCGAGGGAACTGCTGGAGATTCTAGGGCTTTACGGTCCAAACTGCATTCCGATCATGCGCAAGACCGAGCGCCACTACTGGTCGGTTTCCTGTCTCCCATCCACCTCGGACAAGCCGCTCGTGCGCGTCAATGCGAGCTGGATGGAGCTCTTCACGCTCTATGCCCACGGAGACGACATCCGCGCCCGATTCATCGTCCATCTTTCGGATTTCACTACAGATGGTTCAGCAACACCGAGCCGGGTGGACGAACACTTTCTCGAGCAAAGTGTCGCGATGCCAGAGCACGTCAGTTACTTCTTCCCGCGTGGTGCGGATATTTTCGGCATCAATGTGCGCGGTTCTGTCTCGATCCGCAAATTTCTCACAAGCCGCCGCGTACTGAGCGCCATTCGCACGTTCAATCTGACGCACATGAACCGGGGGCGGAACGCCTATCAGGCGAGTCACTGCTACAGCGTGGCCGATTACATGCAGGCAATTTGAGGGGCTCACCAACGCACGCCTTCCTGACGGACTTACCGTCGCCGTCCCATTTCGCGAGATCGAGAACGAATTGTCCAACCTAGCAGGCCGATTTTGGATCAATTGGTTCGGACGATGTCAGCTGGCTTTTGGGCTATGATCGCGTAGCGATGCTGAAGGCCTCGTGCGATGGCTTTGAAGAAGCCGAAATACCGCGACTGCGCCTTATGGATCTTCCGCAGGTTAGTGTCGGCCACAACGGGGGAGAAACCGGTTGCTTTCAGCATGCGGGAAACCGCATCGACCCGTGCGCCTCCAGAAAAATGGACACGCGACAGGATACTCTCATGCATGCTGGCCATGGTGGCGGGGGCATGGGGTGCCTGTGTCTTGATGAGGTTCGTCCGTTCGAGGAAGGTTGCGAAACGCTTGATGAGCCGCTCTGCAAGGCCCGTGTTGACGAAATCCCCGTCGATGATCAGCAGCTTCCCGCCCGGCTTCAGAACGCGCAGCCATTCCGCAAAACAGGCTTCGGGGTCAACCAGCGTCCACACAAGGTGGCGGGTGATGATAACGTCGTAGCTGTCGTCGGCCTCAAGCGTGTTCTCTGCATCGCCAACGTGAAAGCGGATCGCCCGTCCCCGCGATGCCGCCTTGGCGCGTGCCCGCTCCAGCATGGCTTCCGACCAGTCGATGCCGGTAACTTGGTAGCCGAGATCGTCCATCAGGTGGGAGATCACACCGGTGCCGCTGGCAAGGTCGAGGGCCTTGCGGCCATCGCCGCGGCCGAGATGCCGCCCGATCAGTGCGTGCCAGGCCGCACGCTCCCCCTCGGAGAAAATTTCGTGGCCCGGCGACTGGTCGAACGTTGCCGCGCGTTCGGACCAATAGGCCTTGATCTCATCCCGCAAGGTGAAATTGGCGCTGTCTGCCATTCGATCGCTCTGCATGTTCCGTCCTTATCTCAGCTTCGAATGCTTCTAAAAGATAAATCTTGACTATGAAAGTCATCAAATAATAAGTGCCATCAGTTTCCACTGGAGATTCAAGCATGCGCTTTTCTGGCAAGTCGGCAATGATCGCCCTTGGCGTTCTCGCGTCCACAGTGCTGCCCGCGATCGCCGATCCCGTCGTTGTGAGGGACGTGACGGGCCGCGACGTCGAAGTCAATGTGCCGGTAAAGCACGCAATCCTCGGCGAAGGTCGGCAGATCTATTTCCTTGCCGTGCTCGACAGGGACAACCCGTTCCAGCACGTCGTCGGCTGGCGCGACGACCTGCCGAAGGCGGACCCGGAATCCTACGCGGCCTATCTCGCAAAATACCCTGGCATCGCCAAGCTGCCGACCTTCGGCGGTATGAAGGATGGCACGTTCGATATCGAACAGGCAGTAGCCTTGAAACCCGACGTCATCCTGATGAATGTTGATGCCAAGACAGCTACGGAAGAGGCCGGCTATATCGACAAGCTCGCCAAGGTCGGCATTCCCCTGGTCTATGTCGACTTCCGGGAAAAGCCGATGGAAAACACCGAGCCTAGCATGCGTATCATGGGCATGCTGATGGGCAAGGAGAAGGTCGCCGACGACTTCATCACCTTCCGCGCCGACGCCATCAAGAAGGTCACGGATGTCCTGGAGAAGAGTAACCCCGCAAAGCCGGTCGTCTTCATGGAGCGCGCGGGCGGCTAT
This sequence comes from Rhizobium sp. 01T417, assembly GCF_056398905.1. Taxonomy (NCBI): domain Bacteria; kingdom Pseudomonadati; phylum Pseudomonadota; class Alphaproteobacteria; order Hyphomicrobiales; family Rhizobiaceae; genus Rhizobium; species Rhizobium sp. 01T417. The sequence goes on from NZ_JBFTQH010000008.1 coordinate 147,383, forward strand.
TCTGATGATTGCTGCATGTCCTTCGGCAGCGAGAATTTCGGCAAGATGGTCGAGCTGGCCGGCGGCATCAATATGGCAAAGGACATCATTCCAGGCACCTTCGGCACGGTGAACCCGGAACAGATCATCGCCTCCAATCCTGATCAGGTCATCATCACCGGCGGCATGTGGGAAGGCTATGTGCCTGGTGGCAACTGGGTCGGCGTCGGCTATGGCGCAGATATAGCCGAAGCGCACCGCAAGCTGGAAAACCTGACGAAACGCCCAGCCTTTACCGGCATTAAGGCGGTCAAGGATGGCAATGTCCATGCCATCTGGCACCAGTTCTACAACAATCCCTACCAGTTCGTCGCAATCCAGCAGATCGCCAAGTGGCTGCACCCCGACCTGTTCAACGGACTCGATCCGGAAGCAACCTTCAAGGAGCTTCACGCGCGCTTCCTGCCGCTCGACTACAAGCCAGGCTACTTCGTCTCGTTGAAGGGCGAATAGGCGATGAGCGTTTCGACGATCGAAACGAAGGTGACGGGGCGCGATCAATATCGCGCCCTTGCCTTTCGGCGCATCCTCATCCTTGCAGGTCTTGTCGTCGCGCTTGCGGCAAGCATGGCTGCCGACATGGCATTGGGCCCCGCGAATTACAGTCTTGCTGAGGTGCTGTCGGCGCTCGCTTCCCCGGAGGCTGCCGGTGACCAGCTGCGTGTCGTCATCTGGGATATCCGAATGCCGATTGCGCTGATGGCGATGACGGTCGGCGCGTCGCTCTCGGTGGCAGGTGCGCAGATGCAGACGATCCTTTCGAACCCGCTCGCCAGTCCCTTCACGCTCGGCATTTCGGCGGCCGCCAGCTTTGGCGCGGCGCTGGGGCTCGTTGCAGGTGTCGCCATTTTTCCGGGCGCGGTTCAATACATGGTTCCGGTCAATGCCTTCGTCATGGCGATGGTGGCCGCGCTCTTCATCCATTTCGCATCGACGCTGCGCGGTGTTACGGTCGAGACGATCGTGCTGCTTGGCATCGCCCTCGTCTTCACGTTCAATGCCGCCCTGTCGCTTCTCGAATACCTCGCCTCCGAACAGGCGCTCGCCGCAGTCGTGTTCTGGACCATGGGAAGCCTTACCAAAGCGACGTGGGACAAAGTCTTCGTCACCGGCGCCATTCTCATCGTGACGCTACCGCTCTTCGTGCGCAACGCCTGGGCGTTAACAGCCCTGAGGCTCGGGGACGACAAGGCGGCGAGCATGGGCGTCAATGTCCGGCGCCTGCGCCTTCACACCATGCTTGTCGTCAGCTTGCTTGCCGCCATTCCTGTCTCCTTCGTCGGGACGATCGGCTTTGTCGGCCTCGTCGGCCCCCATATCGCGCGCATGGTCGTGGGAGAGGACCAGCGGTTCTTTCTGCCCGGTTCCGTGATCTGCGGTGCGCTGCTGCTCTCGGCGACGTCGGTCGTCAGCAAGGTCCTGATCCCCGGCGCCATCCTGCCGATCGGCGTCATCACCGCGCTTGTCGGCGTTCCTTTCTTCTTCGTCCTGATTTTCTCAAACCGGAGGCGAGCATGGTAAGCCTAGTGCTTAAGGATCTCGGCGCCAGCTATGGCCGCACGACGGTTCTGTCCAAGGTCGCAATCGAGCTCTTGACGCCCGGTTCCACCACGGCGGTGATCGGCCCGAATGCGGCCGGCAAGTCGACGCTCTTCAAGCGAATCGCCGGTCTAATTTCCGGCCCCGGTGTCGTGCAGCTTTCGGATGTGACGCGCGGCGACCGGGCGATCTGCTACATGCCGCAGGACACCGGCTCGAATGCCGTGCTGACGGTCTACGAGTCGCTCCTGCTTGCTACAAAACAGGGCGGCGGGTGGCGGGTAAAGGACGAAGAGCTTTTCGAGATCGACGCGATCCTGAAGGCGTTGCGTATCGAAGACCTTGCCTTCCGGGGGCTAGACGCCCTGTCGGGCGGCCAGCGACAGCTCGTCTCGCTCGGCCAGGCGCTGGTGCGCCAACCCGAGGTCTTGCTGATGGACGAGCCGACCTCGGCCCTCGACCTCCATCGCCAGATCGATGTATTGGAATTCGTCGTCGATCTTGCCAGCCGCACCGGCATGATCGTGCTCATTGCACTCCATGATCTCAATCACGCCTTGCGCTATTGCACAAACACGATCGTTATCGCCAATGGGGAAATGACCTCGAGCGGCGCGACCGCTGACGTGATCACATCGAAAATGCTGCGTGACATCTATCGTGTGGATGCCCGCATCGAATCCTGCTCGCGCGGGCGGCCCGTGGTCATCGTCGATGGGGCGCTCTCATCAAGTTGATGCTGGCGCGAAACGACGGGAGCACTCTGATCGCAAATCAGAACTGCTCGCTTTGCGCAGGCGCGATGAGCATTTTCGCTTCAAACAGGCTATTCGACGACCTGACCTTCGAGTCACTTGCGTGCGGCGATCGCGATGATCGCAGTGGTCTGGTGGCAGGTCATCGAAACCTCCGGCATGACACTGATGTCCGGCCTTGAGCGCATCGACACAGGCCGTGGCTTTGGGCCGAGTTCTCAACATCGCCCAGTCTGTCGAGGTATATCCCATTGACATATCCCGTTCGCGAAACTAAATGGGATATGGCTTGTTTGCGGAGGATAAGAAATGGAACAAGGTGCAGTGTTTCAAAGCAATCGTAGCCAGGCCGTTCGGTTGCCGAAGGCCGTCGCTCTGCCTGATGATGTAAAGCGCGTCGACATTGTCGCAGTTGGACGCACGAGGATTATCGCCCCTGCCGGAGAAGTTTGGGACAGCTGGTTCGAAGGCGAAGCGGCTACCTCGGATTTTATGACCGAACGGGATCAACCGGCCTTGCAGGAGCGTGACGCTTTTTAATGCTGAAGTACATGCTGGATACAAACATCTGTATCTTTACGGTGAAGAACCGCCCGCAGCAGGTGCGCGAGGCGTTCAACCGACACCATGGTCAACTCTGCATTAGCTCCATCAGTCTGATGGAACTAATCTATGGAGCAGAGAAGTCAGCCGCCCCAGAGCGGAATCTGTCGGTCGTCGAAGGCTTTGCCGCACGGCTCGAGGTCCTTCCATATGACGAGATGGCAGCAAGCCATACAGGACAATTGCGTGCAGAACTTGCACGCGGCGGCACCCCGATCGGGCCTTACGACCAGTTGATCGCCGGTCACGCCCGTTCGCGGGGGCTGATACTGGTCACGAACAATCGGCGTGAGTTTGATCGCGTGCCTGGCTTACGTGTCGAGGACTGGACAGCCTAGGCGCTTTGAATGACCACGACGGGCGAACTAAATCCGCCGAGTGTGAATCGAGGTCGCCTTGCTGAAACGGCCGAGAGCGTTTCCATCGGGCTCGATGTACCAGGAACGCTCGGCGATATCGTAATTGTATTCGTCGACCTTAACCCAGCAGCGCTTCAGGTCGCTCAAGCCGGCTCGGCTTGCTTCCGTCTCAGGAACTTCAATGGCGGCGCGATCCGACTGCGGTGGCTGCGTAGTAACAGCAAGAAGAGCAAGGTGCGTGAGGCCGTCCTTGACGCTACGGTCCGCGACGACGACGCAGGTCGGGCGCGACTTGAGTCTATCTATCTCACTGCGGTCGTTCGATAAGGAAGGCGATGATCTGGCCGAGGAGAAATTCACGACTCATCGCCGTAACCTTCGCCACGCGCCAGACGATCGATTTCCGCGTCAAACAGCTCTATATGCTCTGCGGGCATTTCCGACGCACGATGTACTTTGCGAGTATCGCCGCCGGTGCGCAGACGCTCGTAATGATCGTAGCTCATAAGGACAAAGCGCGGCTTGCTATGCTTGGTCAGGACGACCGGCTCGCGGCTGGCAGCATCGGTGACATCACCAACCTGTTTATTGAGGTCACCCGTCGTGAACTGGCGCATGGAACGAACTCCGATTGGGATTTCCCGAATATCCAGATTTTCTATATTTGCAAGAAAAGCCGCTTAAGTGCTGCGTCAGTCATCCCAGACCGCATGCCAAGCCGACGGGTTTGTCAGCGAGATTGCCGGTGGCTCCCTTCTCGGGGAGACGTGGACCGGCCCCAACCCCGTCATGCATCGCGGCGGGTCTCAGTGTTTCAGTTCCGCCAGGGTGGAGCACGTGAAGTTTCGTGGCTGAGCGATAGCCAAGCTTGCCATAACTCATCAAAGCAGATAATCATGAGTTATAGAAAGGTTGTCTATAGCTCATGCAATGGAACTGGCAGAACGCCGATTGGCCGATTTTCAGGTACGACGTTGCAAGCTTGATCCCATTGGAGCAGAAATTCCTGCAGTCCGCCGGCGAGGTCTTCGGGGCTGTTCGGCATTTCAATGAGGACGACAGTAGTCAGCTTCGTATTGAACTGTTGAGTGACGAGGCGATCAAAACCTCAGAGATCGAGGGAGAGTTTCTCGATCGCGCAAGTGTCCAATCATCACTCCGCCGACAGTTCGGGCTCAACACAGATGACCGACAGGTTCGCCCCCAAGAGCGGGGGATCGCCGAGATGATGGCGGATGTCTATCGAAACTGGCATCAGCCGCTGCATCACGAGGAGCTGTTCCATTGGCACTCAATGCTGATGGCCGGAAATCGAAGCATTGAAACGGTGGGCGCTTACCGCCTGCATGCCGACGCCATGCAGATCGTGTCAGGCCGACTGGACAAGCCGACAATACATTTTGAGGCTCCCCCATCTCGCCAGGTTGCCGCTGAGATGGAGAGCTTCACCGCATGGTTCAATCAATTTGGACCAAGCGGTCAAACACCACTTCAGGCTTTGACGCGTGCAGCGGTCGGCCATCTTTACTTTGAAAGCATACATCCATTTGAAGACGGCAACGGCCGCATTGGGCGCGCGCTCGCCGAGAAGTCCCTGGCTCAAAATATAGGGCAGCCCAGCCTGATCTCACTTGCCTTCACAATCGAGAAAAACAGAAAGGCCTATTATTCCGAGCTCGAGCGCCACCAGCGTACACTCGATATCACTGGCTGGGTCTTTTTTTTCTCAGAAACGATCCTGGCCGCCCAACAGGCGACGCTTGAGCGCATAGATTTCTTCATTCAGAAAACAAAGTTTTACAACCGGTTTAGAGGCCGCCTGAACGAGCGGCAAGAAAAGGTAATCGCGCGATTTTTCAAAGAGGGAACAGCGGGTTTTAAGGGAGGCCTAAGCGCGGAGAACTACATTTCGATTACAGCCACATCCCGCGCAACAGCCACACGCGACCTTCAGCAACTCGTAGAGATCGGTGCCCTTACACGCACGGGCGAACGTCGGCATACACGTTACGCGCTGCTGCTGCAGAACTAAATTCGCCGTGTGAGCTTGATCGAAGTCGGTATCCCGCCGAACGACCGTTCGATTCCGCTCAAGACCGCTACGCTGAGGAAAATCAGCTTGATATTTCCTGAGCGACAATCTTGGCTCGCAGCTCAACGAGCGCTGCATCTACACCGATGGTCATGAGAGGGCCTGTCACACAAGTTGATCCCTCCTTCGACCGCATCAATCGATCGCAGTTCTTCTTCGATCGAACTTGCCCAATGAGTGTCGACGTGACTCGCTGCGTCACGCAGTACCAAAGCCAGCGGCAGTTGGCCAAGGCTGACCGGGCCTGCCGGCGATCGCGTTCAACGAAATCGGAAAATGTGGCGCTCCGAGAGCGTTTCTAAGCTTGGCACATTTGGCACCATCACGGGAAGCTCAAGTCCAAACCTAGCATCCTGCTAAAGGTAAAGGCGACTAGCCCCGCGCCTATTACTGCTAGCATGAAGACTGCAGCCATCTTGCCGCAGGTGCGTAGCATAGCTTGCGTTTCCCCCTTCTCCCCCTGATCGTAGTGCCACTTGATGGCGAAGAACATCGCGATGCCTAACGCCAGTAGCTTAAAAGTAACGAAGACTATAGGTACCCAATCCATAATGAAGGCTCTCATGTGCATCGTGACGACCAACTTTGAAACCGTGCGCAAGCACCCTGGCTTCCGGTTTGACGCGTCAGCGCGGTTTCAATTCGGTCTGCGATTGCTGGTGTCGATATCAACCGCGCTCGGTGTGCGATTGTGCGGCTCCCATCGACCCTAGTCGGGGTCGATCATTCCCTCTTTTGCGTTGAAGCAGAACCGGCTGCTGATAAGCCAGCCTTTCAACGCCCGAAGGGGCAGAAGACAAGCGAGAAGCACGGGCGGGAAAGCGGCGAAGAGGTGGACCCAGATAGAAGGCGAATAAGCAACCTGGATCCGCCACGCCAGCGCAACACCTGTTACCCATATGAAGCAAATTACAAAGAACGCAAGTCTATCCGCCGGCRCTGCCAACGAACGATCGGGGCCACAAACTTCGCATTTAGGCTTCACAGTTGGAAAGCCAACATAACGCTGGCTTTGCTCGCACTGGGGGCACAGCCCTCGCAATTCAGCTTTGATTGACGAGAGCGGAGGCCATTGGTTGGTCATTTTCGTGCGTTCCAAGAATTGATCGGATGTGTCTGTGCCCACAGGAGCCGACGTCAGTCGTGCTCGATTTGCGGCTCGGGTGCAGTGGGCCTCACGTAGTCGCGGTCGATTTTTCCTTCCTCTGCCTTGAAGAAGAACTGACTGTTGATCAGCCAGCCCTTCAATGGCCGGAGCGGCAAAAGACATGCCAGCAGTACCAGCGGGAGAGAGGTGAATAGGTGCACCCATATTGAAGGGGAATAGGCAACCTCAATCCAACATGCCACCGCGACGGCCGGCACGCATGTGAAGCAGATCACGAAAAACGCCGGCCCGTCTGCGGGATCGGCGAAGGAGTAGTCGAGGCCGCAAACTTCGCATTTGGGCTTCACAGTCAAAAAACCGTCAAAAAGATGCCCTTGCCCGCACTGGGGACACAATCCGCGCAGTCCCGTTTGAATGGGTGGCAGTGGAGGCCATTCCATCGTCATCGCGTTACACTTCCAGAATTGATAATGTATGCATACAATAATCCAATCAACTCCGACAGTTTACAATTTGTCGCAGCTGTCGGCGCGTACCTGAAGTGATTGACCGGTTCAGTTTTCAGACTGAACACCGCCGCAACCTCGACGCATCTGGGGGCTGCCACTCGACCGCCAATCCGACAAAACATCATTCCTGTTACTATGGCTCCGAATTTCTGGGAGTCGTTCATCCGGGCTCAAGCTCCTTGACAACCGGTAGAAATATATGGAGCTTATATGGATAATATGTTGTTACATTGAATGGAAAATCGATGACTGCGGCATCTTGGACACCTCACCTTCGCACCCGCGAAGGGCCCATCTATTTGTCGATTGCGGATGCCTTGGCAGAGGACATCGCAAGTGGTCGGTTGGCCGAAGGGGTGCAACTTCCAACGCAGCGCAAACTCGCTGATGACCTCGGCATCGACTTCACCACAGTCAGCCGAGCCTACTCGGAGGCCCGCAGCCGTGGCCTGATTGAAGGCAAGGTGGGTCAAGGGACATACGTGCGATCAAAGCGTGGCGCGCGACAACCGCAGCAACCCTCTGGTGTCGTCGACATGAGCATGAACCTGCCGCCGCGGTTTCTCGATCCCGTCCTGGAACAGAGAATGTGGGATGGGGCGAAAGGGCTTCAGGAACAGGGCTTGGACCTCCTGCTAAGATATCAGGAACCCGGCGGCATCATGGAGGATCGTATCGTCGGCGCGTCTTGGCTTTCAAGGCGGCTTCCGGGGATATCGCCTGATCGTGTGGTAGTCGCCTCAGGCGCGCAGGGAGCGCTTCACGCCATTCTCAGCGTCTTGACAGAGCCTGGTGATATCGTCTGCGCAGAAGAACTCACGTACCCCGGATTCCGCTCGATCGCATCCCATCTCAGGCTCAAATTGGCTCCGGTTGCAATGGACGATCAAGGGCTTGTTCCGGACGCCTTTGCGCAGGTATGCAGGGAGGCGAAGCCGAAAGCGCTCTATTGTATGCCAACGCTTCACAATCCGACTACACGGACACTGCCCGTTCATCGAAGGCACGATCTCGTAAATGTTGCGCGGACATATGGCGTGCCGATTATCGAGGACGACGCGTATAGCGCCCTTGTCCCGGACCCGCCACTGCCACTCGCAGCGCTGCTGCCCGAGGCGGTCTATCATGTGGCGAGCTTATCCAAATGCCTGTCTCCCGCCCTTCGGGTCGCATATGTCGCTGTGCCGGAAGGTCGTACGCATAGGGTGGCCAACGCGATCCGGGCGTCAGCGTCAATTGTTTCTCCGCTCACGAGTGCTCTCGCGTCTCAATGGATAGAGTCGGGAGTAGCGGATGTTGTCAGAGGCGAAATAGTCAAGGAGACAGTGAAGCGCCTGGATGCGGTCAAGGCGCTTCTTCCGTTCGATGTCGAATCCTCTCCGGGCGGCTTCCACGTGTGGCTGAAGGCTCCTGAACCTTGGACGCGAGGCGAACTGGTTTCCAGATTGCGTTCGATAGGGATCGGTATCGTCACCAGCGACGCCTTTGCAATTGCGTCCGCGCCCGAAGCCATACGACTTGCGCTTGGCGCTCCGGTGAACCTGGAGGAACTTACACGTGCCCTCCGGATTTTGGCAGACCTTCTAGCCCAGCAACCCGCGTTCTCGACGATGGTGGTCTGAGCGAAGCATCGCAAAGCCTCGACCATCCTCACCGTGCAATAGGCGCGGCATGACCGATGGCCTTGTCACGGAACTGGCCCAGATATCCTATTCGTCACCCGCTGCGGCTATCTGACCTTCTTGCCTTCTGAGACTGTCCAGGAGTATGCGTGGCCCTCAATGAGGAAGGCGATACGCTTCCTGTCGCCCATGACCGCGTGGCATTGCCATACTTTGCCCTTTCCACCGGAATCCAGAAGGCGGACATCAGTGCTCACGTCAGAGCAGAGTTTGTCACCGTCGATCCTCCACCGTCCACTCACGCTCTTGCTGCCTTTCTGGTAGATCGTCGTTCCGTCCGGATTGAAATACTGAATCTCATCCTCGTTACTGATCGAATTTCCCTCTAGCGTCGCCTTAATCTCGGGGCTCGTCATGGTTTGAGCAGAAGCCGTGCCGGCTGCGAGAGTTCCAACAGTCGCAGCGAGCAATATTGATGCTTTCAACCAAGCCATTTTATCTCTCCTCTAGACGCCGGTCAGGGCAGCGGAACGGGCGAGTCGCTGAGCATTCTCAAATAGGCGATCACGTTTAGCCGATCCGCTTCGTCGGGTGCGCCGCGAACGTCCATATCTACCCCCGGCGTTGTGAGGGTAGGACCGGCGATGAAGATGTTGAGGTCCTCGTATGTCCAGGAACCTGGCCAGCCTCTCAGCGTCTTGGAGTAGCCGCCGAACGGCGTCGAGGCCTTCTTGCGTCCTACGACATTCCACAGGTTCGGGCCCCTTCTTGGCGGGTCCTTCACGCCAGTGACATGGCAATTGGCGCAATTGGAGGCGAAGAAAGCTGCCCCTTTGGTCGGATCACCGTTCGCCAGTTTTGCTGAAATCGGCTGGGGTTTCTGAACAATGACGCCGTTGTTCAGGAGGTAGTCGGCGATTTCTGCGCGATCGTCGTGTTTCGCGAGGTGATAAGGCGTTATGATAGAGGGGTTGCGCTTGGGATCACCCCGCACCCAGATGGCGTTGACGTCTGCGCCCGCTTCAACGAGCGCCTTGACGCACTCGAGGCAGTTACTGGCGACCGCGAAATGTAACATACGCGCGCCACGCGCGGCGGCATTGGGGTCAGCGCCATTCGCAACCAGCAACCGGACGAGGCCCGGAGACGCCGTCAGGACGGCAGCGGTAAGAGGCAATCCAAGTGCGGACTCCTTGTTCACGTCGGCACCGCGCTTGATCAGAAGTTCCGCTGAATCGGCATGGCCGCTACGCACCGCGACAACGAGAGGCGTGGCCCCTTTGTCCTGTTCCTCAATGTCTGTTCCAGCATCCAGCAATGCCGCGAGCGCGACCAAATCACCGGTCTTGGCGGCATCGTGAAGCGGACCGCCGTAGGACATTGCAAGAGTACTAAAGTAGATCGCCACGCTTCCTATCAGCCCGCGCATGGGTCCCTCCCCAGGCTAAATCTTTGGCGGGAAAATTATAAACCTGATCCTTTCCGAGGAACAGTAACAAGCAATTTGCAACGCCAACGTCGTGGCCTCATTCGCCTCGGCACATGCCAGCGAGCAGCAGGCCTTCCATGATTGGCTCGATCCGACCCGGAATATTGGCGGCTTGACCTTCGCGTATACTGGCGACAGAGATCGTGGGTGAAATAGCGAGCAAACTGGCGACATGTCTTCGGGCCTCGTCAATGCGACCGAGCCGTGCGTTGGCCGCGATCAGCATCCAAAAACTGGACCGTAGTGTTGATTGGCCGCCAGCGACTTGCCCGCCCAGACCAGTGCTTGCTCCAGATTGCCGCGCACCAACTCGGCGTGGGCGTAGAGTCGACAGTCGCGTAGTGAGCCAGGACACCATCGGCCACGCCCTGGCGCCACCAGTTCGCAATGATCGCCTCAGAAAGCTCGGCCTCGTCAAGGTTTGTAACTTTAGAACGGGTTCTCAGGGACGAACCAGGGGGAGACAAAGTTCCGATTAGGCCCCTAGCCGTTTCTCTGCGTAGTTATCGTCGTAGTCGTCATTTGCGTGGCCGATCTCATGCTTGGCAGCTCGGACCAAGAAGCCTGATCGGGTCAACCCATGGGCTTCGGCGAACGCATCGATTGCCTTTAGGACATCTTCTGGCAGAGTGATATTTACGCGAACCGCTCTTTTGGCTTCCGTCTTGACGCCAACTAGAATTGCAACGCCGTCTTGGTTCTCCACGTCTGCCATCACCGCCTCCAGTGTGGAGGGTTCGGGAATTGCTTCGCCGTCTTCGGCTAGTCCTTCGACGTGTAGGGCTAAGGCTTCTTCGGCCATAGCTCGCGCATCGTCGAGGTCCGTTCCAGCAGTGATCAGGCCAGGAAAATCGGGAAAGGACACGCCGTAATCACTGTCAGCGTCCTTATGGATCAATCCGATATAATTGCGCATGTTCGCTACCTCAGTTTAAGTCCGGCTTGTTTCTCGATACTCTTCAGTTTTCCGATTGGGATGTCCCTTTTCGGGTGTGGAACAGTGACGCGTCCAGGTTTCTCGGGATGCCTAAACTGGACATGGCTGCCCTTGGTGGCGACCTCGTGCCAGCCATCCTTTTGCAGGGCCACAATGATATCACCGCTCTTCATTCCCAGGCCATACACACGAATGTGTATGGCGACAAGCGCAACATAATATGCCTCCTGATCCTCAGTGAGTGAAGGTGAGGTTCTCGCCACCAATGCGCGACGGACGCGTTTCGCCCTTGAACGGTTATTGTTTCGGTCGCTACCGCCGGCTGTGGAGCGATTGCAAGTCGATTGCGTCGACGAAGTGAATAACGGGGTCGTCGGTTCGTATCCGCTCAAGACCTTTAAGAATGTTGTGACAGACCTAAAGGTCGTTAGGATGAGCGCGTGGGGTCGCACCAATGCGTCATCAACACGATAGTGGACTAGTGTCGGGGACGGAGCGTGGATGGCTTCGGCCTGGGCTTCGTCATGGAGGATAGTGTCGCCGACCATCTTGCGAGCGGCAGGCTGGTCCGGGTGCTCGACGACTGGTGCCCGACATTTCCGGGCTATCATCTATACTACCCGAGCAGGTGGCAAACTTCCGCCGCGTTTTCGGTGCTGGTCGAGGCGCTTCGCTACCGCGGTGAATGAGCCTGCAAAGCATGGAACTGGAAAGCAAAATGGAACCGGAAACCAGCGACGCGTGTGAGACGACCGTGAGGTCAGCAACAAAGGCAGACATCGATCTCCTTGGCATGTACGGAGCGGAGCTTGTCTCGATCCACCACGGCTGGGATGCGCGACGCTTTATCGCCGGAGGCCCTAGAACTCCGACGGCATATTCGAGCCACCTGAGAGGTCAACTCGACAAGCCGGACGTCCTGGTTCTCGTTGCGGAGATCCATGGAAAGGTTGTCGGATACGCTTATGCGGGTCTCGAGGGATCCGATTATATGGCACTGCGTGGGCCGGCTGGCGCTATCTATGACATTTTCGTCGAGGAGAGCCACCGTCGACGAGGAGCCGGTCGAGCTCTGCTGACGGCAGTGGTCGGCGAATTGGGAGGGCGAGGGGCGACACAGATCGTCTTGTCGACGGCGCATCGCAACGACGACGGCCAACGTCTCTTCGCCTCCATGGGTTTCGAGCCAACGATGGTGGAAATGACCCTCCAGCTTTGAACTGCGGCCTCGATTGGCAACCGCTTTTGGATCGCCTGATGGGCGCCACCAAGTTGGCGAACCTCGACAAGATTGCAAACCGGCGGTTCCCATTGGATATTTCCGCGACATGCGGGGGGAACATGAGCAAGGCGAACTACACGGACATTGCCCGCGAGGCGGGGGTTGGGACGGCCACCGTCGAGCGAGTGATGAACGGGCGAGGGGGCGTCAGGCCGGAACTGGTCGAGAAGGTCGTTATTGCCGCGCGCAGTCTGGATTATCCGCGCGTGCTTCCCGATACCCATCGTGGCCTGCTGCGGGTTGACGTTTTGATGGTTCGTCCGGAAACCACGTTTTATCGGCGGCTCTCCAAGGCATTTGAGCAGATCGCCCATAGCATTGATCCGCTGGTCGTCGTCCACAGGCGCTTCGTCGAGGAAATGAACCCGCAGGAAATCGCTCGCGCGGTCACAGCGGCGGACTACCCGCGAGCTGGGCTTATTCTCGCCGTTCCCAACAGCCCGCTGGTCAAGGGGGCGGTGGAAGCTGTGGCAGCGCAGGGTATCCCCATCGTCCATGTGGTTACGCGCGCGTCTGAGGATCAGGTCGAATTTGTCGGAATAGACAACTATGCCGCCGGCCGCACGGCGGCTCATTTCATCTGCCGGATGGTTCGGTCGCAGGGACCGGTTGTCGCCCTTTGCCACCCTATCTACCAGGTGCATCGGGATCGGATCCGCGGCTTTTCCGAGTACTTCCGTGATCACCCCGGTTCGATCAACTTCGAGTGGCTCGGCTTTACCCGCGACGAGGAGCGGTTCGGTGCGGAGACCTTGATCATGGCGATGCAAAAATATCCAAACCTCGTCGGGCTCTATAATGCCGGTGGCGCGAATTCCGCCTTGATCGACGTTCTCCGCCGCAGCGACCGGGGCAGAGACATTCTTTTCGTCGGTCACGAACTGACCGACTACACCCGCACGGCGCTGCGGGACGGTATCATGGACGTGGTGCTGGATCAGGCGCCCGAAGCACAGGCGCAGCGCGCCCTCGACATCGTGCTGCACCGCGTCGGTCTTACGAAAATCGAGCCTGACCGTAACCCCATTCGCTTCATCACGATCACCGCCGAAAGCCTTTGATCTATTTTGATCAATGAAGTCTTCGCAGGTTTCAGTGTCTCCTGCTAGTTTCAAAAGCGGGAGGAGAGCCGGCGTTTCAAGGGAAACGACACGGATTCAGGCGCTTGGCCGCTCCTTCCCGTAAGAGGATTTGGCGAAGGAGAGCGTCATGGACGACCTGAAATACGGGACGCGGAACAAGCGAGGCGACTGGGCGCCGAACAAGCCGGTCGAGACTGCGCCGCTGTTCGTTTTTCCCCCAAAGCTGTTGGCAATCGCAAAGTGGCTGCCGCATTATTTCTTCCCCTGGAACGTCGTCTTCGCGGCTTCTGCCGTCGCCTATTGGGCTTTGATCATTCCGTCGGTCGAGACGCTGCAGACGTTGAGTGTTGGGTGGGCACTTTGGCTCTATGCGGTCAACGCAGTCTGCGTGTTCCTGTTCTACGGCGCCTTCGAGCTTCATCTCTATGTGTTGAAGCGGCAGGAAAACCGCTTCAAGTACAATGGCAAATTCCCGGCTGATCAGAAGAACAACGTCTTCTGGTTTGATCGCCAGAACGTCGACAACATGTTGCGTACATTCCTGTCGGGCGTGACGATCTGGACGGGCATCGAGGTCGTGATGCTCTGGGCTCATGCCAATGGCTATGCGCCGTGGCTGAGCTTTTCGGAAAATCCGTGGACACTGGCGCTTGTCGCTCTCGTTGTTCCCATCATCCATGAGTTCCATTTCTTCTGCATCCACAGGCTCATCCACACCCCGTTCCTCTACAAGTGGGTGCACTCGGTACACCACAATTCGGTGAATCCGTCGCCCTGGTCGTCGCTGTCGATGCATCCGGTGGAACATCTCCTTTATCTCGGGACCGCGTTTTATCACCTCATTCTGCCGTCAAACCCGATCCTGATGCTCTATCAGCTTCACTATGCGGGCTACGGCGCAATCCCCGGTCATGTGGGCTTTGACAAGGTGGAAGTGGGTGAAGACAAGCTCGTCGACAGCCACGCCTATGCACATTACCTGCACCACAAGTATTTCGAGGTGAACTACGGCGATGCCGTGATCCCGCTCGATAAGTGGTTCGGGACCTGGCACGACGGCTCTGCCGACGGCGATGCCCGCATGCAGAAACGCTATCGCAAGCGCAAGGAAAGGCTCTCCGCCCGCAAGGCTTCCTCCGAACTGCAGGGAGCTGCCAAATGAGCTGGGTATCCGCATGCAAATTCGAAGACATCGAACAGGAAGGTGCGATCCGCTTTGATCATGAAGGCCGCACCTATGCGATCTACCGCGGACCGGATGACAGCATCTACTGCACGGCCGGTCTCTGCACCCATGAGAAGATCCATCTTGCGGACGGGCTCGTCATGGACTTCGAGGTGGAATGTCCCAAACATTCCGGCGCCTTCGACTATCGGACGGGGGAGGCCATGCGGCTTCCGGCCTGCGAGAACCTCAAGACCTATCCGGCGGAGGTGGTTGATGGAGAGGTTCGTGTGGCCCTCGGTTAGGCCGCGCTTCAGCCAATAGCCCATCGGGCTTCCGGAGTGCAATCGGGGTGATCCGGCACCTTACGGAGGATGACATGAAATCAGTGTGCTTGGCGGCTGCTCTGGCCGCCTTGATGGGAAGTGCTGCCTTTGCTGAAACGATCGGTGTCTCGATGCAAAGCTTCGACAACAACTTCCAGACGCTTCTGCGTGAAGGCATCACTGCAAGGGCATCGCAGGTCGATGGTGTCAGCGTGCAGGTGGAAGATGCCCAGACGGACATTTCCAAACAGCTGAACCAGGTCAACAACTTCATAGCCGCCGGTGTCGATGCCATCGTCATGACCCTGACAGACACGTCAGCTGCCCCCGGCATCAGCGAAGCCGCGGAGAAAGCTGGCATTCCTCTGGTCTATCTCAACCTCGAACCCGACAATTCGGGCAAGTTGCCGGAAAAGCAGGCCTATGTCGGTTCGAAGGAAACGGATTCCGGCAGGCTTGGCGCAGAAGCGGCATGTTCGCTTCTGAAGGAGAAGGGAAAGGCCAGCGATGCGCAGGTCTATATTCTGATGGGCGATCTGGCTCACCAGGCCTCGCGCGATCGCACCAACTCCTTCAAGGAAGCGTTGGCGGCCGGTGATTGCAATGGTGTCACGATTGCGGACGAGCAGTCCGCCGCCTGGAACCGCACGACCGCAATGGACCTGACGACGAACTGGATCACCGCGGGTAAACCGATCGATGTCGTCTTTGCAAATAACGATGAAATGGCCATCGGCGCCGTTCAGGCGTTGAAGGCAGCGGGCGTCTCCATGGGCGATGTGATCGTCATCGGTATCGACGCAACCCAGGACGCCCTTGCCGCGATGGCTGCCGGTGACCTTGATGCGACCGTCTTCCAGAACGCAAAGAGCCAGTCCGCAAGTGCAGTGGATTCTGCAGTCGCACTTGCGCGCGGCAAAGCCATCGACAAGCAGGTCTGGGTGCCGTTCGAACTTGTTACACCGAAGAACATGGCCAACTACACAAACAAGAACTGATCCTTCGACCGGCGCTTTCATTGCGCCGGCCACTTTTCAAGGGGAGAACGCATGAGCGGGATCGTCATTATCGGCGCCGGAGAAGCCGGCACGCGCGCAGCCTTTGCCTTGCGGGAGGCTGAATACCGCGGAGCCATTGCTATGGTCGGCACCGAGCCGAACATGCCTTATGAGCGACCGCCTCTCTCCAAGCCACTGGACGGGGCCGTGCAGATGAAAGCGATCTGCTCCGCTGAGGCATTGGACACTGCCGGCATCGAGTATTTTCCCGGCAGATCGGTGTCTTGGATTGATCCGCACGAGCGGCGCGTCGTTTTGAGCGCCGGACAGGCGCTGGCTTATGACAAATTGCTTCTTGCGACGGGCGCGCGCCCCAGGCAGTTGTGCTGCCCCGGCGCGGAACGGGCACTTGATTTCCGGACTTTCGCGGACGCGTCCACGATCTTCTCACGCGTGGAGAGCGCCAGAACCGTCGCCATCATTGGTGGCGGACTGATCGGCATGGAGCTTGCAGCGGTGCTGCGCGGCAAGGGGGTTGCTGTCAACATTGTCGAGGCTGCATCAAGGCCGCTCGGTCGCGCCGTGCCGGCACGATTTGCGCAAAGCCTGCACGCCCGCCACGTCGAGGAGGGCGCCGGCTTTTATCTCGGGCAGGGTGTTGCTGAAGTCAGATCCGATAGCGTCGTGCTGGCTGATGGCAAGCAGGTTCCCGCCGATATTGTTGTGGCCGCAATTGGCGTCGTGCCGAACGTTGAACTCGCACAAGCAGCGGGGCTTGCGACGGATAACGGCATTCTGACGGACAGCTTTCTGCGCACGAGTGATCGACATATCTTTGCTGCAGGCGACTGTGCCGCAGTAGCCCAGCCGGGGGGTGGCTATGTCCGGTTCGAAAGCTGGCGCAACGCGCGCAACCAGGCGGAGACTGCCGCCCGCAATATGTGCGGTGCGAACGAGAGTTTTGCTGCGATGCCCTGGTTCTGGTCGGATCAGTATGATCTCGGCCTGCAGGTCGCTGGTGTCCCGCAACCGGGACATCAGATCGTCTCCCGCTCGCTTGACGCGGGTGTGCTTGAATTCTATCTCGAAGACGGCCGCCTCGTTGCTGCCGCAGGACTTGGCACCGGAAACAGCCTGGCCAAGGAGATCAAGCTGGCGGAGCTACTGATCATGGCGGGTGTCAATCCAGATGCTGCTGATTTGGAAGACCCGGCGGTCAATCTGAAGGCCCTTCTCAAAACTGCGCGGGCTGCGTGATGCAGGAGTTGCTGTTCTTTCAGTCGCTCTGGGCCATGGAGCGCCGCCATACCGACGGCTACGAGCGTAGCCTCGACGAGAACATTGAGATGATTGCGGAAGCCGGCTTCGACGGCATCAGCGCCCACTATACGAAACGATCGAATGTTGTCGGCCTCAATGAGGCGATCCGGGGTAGGGGGCTGAAGATCGAAGGCGTGTGTTTTCCGCGCTCCGTGGAGGACTTGCGCCTGCCGCTGGAGCTCGCGGCAGAATTTCCGGTCACTCATATCAATTTGCAGCCCGACGTGCGGCTGAGAAGAGTGGAGGATTGCCTGCCGCTCCTCGACGGCTGGATGCGACTTGCGCAGGACGCCGGGATTCCCGTTTTCATCGAAACCCATCGCGACCGGATGACGACGGACTTGTACTTCACGCTCGACCTTCTCGATCGGCGACCGGATCTGCCACTCCTTGCCGACCTCTCGCACTTCCTCGTCGCTCGCGAGTTCGCCTTTCCGGTTACGAAGGAAGACGATGCATCCATCCGGCGCATACTTGCCAATGCGCACGCCTTCCACGGCCGAGTCGCCTCGCGTGAACAGGTGCAGATCGAGATCTCCTTCCCGCACCATCGTCCGTGGGTCGATCTCTTCCTGGGTTGGTGGGAGTATGGTTTTCGCGCGTGGCGCGCGCGCGCTTCTGACGACTCCAAACTGGTGTTTACCTGTGAGCTGGGACCGAAGCCTTACGCGATAACCGGAAGGGACGGTAACGACACGACCGACCGCTGGGCGGAGGCTCTCATGCTCCGCAAGTTGGTGCATGATCGTTGGAATGCTACCGCTGAGTAGAGCCGTCGCCAAAGGCAACGCAGTTTACTGCCGCGCCGCCGCGACGATCGGTTGTACTGCCGATCTCATGCTCTCTGGCGTCGCTCCGGTGACGATGACACCGAGCAGCGGGGCAGCAATGCCTGCGTCCCTGAGTTTCGTCATATCATCCGGAACAAACCGCTTCTGGCTTGGGGCGATGACCGGAATATCCACCTTGCTTGTGATCGCCCGGTAGCGGGCAAGATCGGCCACCTCGAGCGATTTGCCGTAGTCGGCAAACGAGGCGACCGAAGCCTCCATCATGGCACCAGGAATATCGACAATCCGTTGTAAATCATCCGCCGTACTCGACTCTCCAAGCGCCGGAATGGGCCTCAGCTTCGATTGCAGAAGATGAGGCTGCACGTCGCTGAAATAGATGTTGAAGCCCTCGAAGCCGAGGTCGGCGAGCGCATTCATTTCCAATAGGCTCGGAACCTTTTGCTGCCCTGCCATGACAAGAAGTGGCACGCCAAGTGCGGACAGTCCCTCCAAAAACGGCCGCTCCTCGGAAAAGGTGCCGAAGGTCGTGCCAGTGGCGCGATGATAGGCGTTGAGATGGACCTTGATCGCGAACGCACCCGCATCGACAGCGGCCTTGGCGAGATCGAGATCGTGACGGGCGAGCGAGACGATGACTGGGAATTTACCGTCTCGCAATGCGCGAGTAAGTCTGGTTTCCGGATAAGTCGGCATGCAGAGCCTCAGTTCAGACGCGGGCCGCCATCAACGGCGAAAAGATGGATATTGGCGAGGTCAGGGAGAACGCGGATTGTTGCGCCGGACGAAAGCAAAATGCGCTCGCGGAAGACGCCGGTGACCTCAGTCTCACCGAGTTTCATCGTCACCTGAGTTTCAGACCCCATCGGCTCGACGAGGAGGATCTGTGCTGGCACGCCGGTGTCATCGAGCGCGAAATGTTCGGGCCTGATGCCATAGACGGCCTTGCGGCCGTTCAACTCAAGCGACATCTGCGGCAGCGGCAGGAGGATGCCGGGCGCTGCAAAACCGTTTTCCGTGATTGTGCCGTCCAGGAAGTTCATCGAGGGCGATCCGATGAAACCGGCCACGAACTGGTTGGCCGGACGGTCGTAGAGGTCGAGAGGCGCGCCGATCTGCTCGACTTTGCCGGCATTCAGCACGACGATTTTGTCGGCCATGGTCATCGCCTCGACCTGGTCATGGGTGACATAGATGGTCGTTGTCTTGAGCCTTTGATGCAGGCTTTTGATCTCGCCACGCATCACGACGCGCAGCTTGGCATCGAGGTTCGACAATGGTTCGTCAAACAGGAAGACCTGCGGATTGCGCACGATTGCCCGGCCCATGGCGACGCGTTGGCGTTGGCCGCCGGAAAGCTGGCGCGGGTAGCGATCGAGGAGCTGGGTCAAGCCGAGAATATCGGCTGCCCAGTTCACTCGTTCGGCGATCTCGGCCTTGCTCGTACCGCGATGTTCCAGCGAGAAGCCCATATTGGTTGCAACCGTCATATGCGGGTAGAGCGCGTAGTTCTGGAAGACCATGGCGATGTCACGATCTTTCGGGTCGAGATCGTTGACCACACGCCCGCCGATCCGGATGGTCCCGCCGGTGATTGTCTCAAGCCCGGCAATCATCCGAAGCAACGTAGACTTGCCGCAACCGGATGGACCAACCAGCACGACGAACTCGCCATCGTGGATGCCAAGGTCCGCACCATGAATGATGTCGAGGGCACCATAGCTCTTTTGGACACGGGAAAGGGTAACTTCAGCCATTAAGAAAAATCCGGTTCTTCAGCCCTTGAGGCCGGTATGCGCCAGCCCTTCGACGAATTGCTTCTGGGCGATGATGAAGACGATAAGGACGGGCAGTGCCGTGAGCGTCGCTGCGGCGAGCTGTATGTTCCACATCGGCCCGCCATAAGCGTCGGTATATTGGGTAAGGGCCTGGGGCAGGGTGAACTTGTCGGCGCTCGACAGGAATACGATCGGTTCGAGATAGAGGTTCCAGGAATGCAGGAACGTGAAGATCGCAACCGACGCCAGGGCGGGCTTGGCAAGCGGGAGGGCAATCTTGCGGAAGATCTTGAAACGTCCGAGACCGTCAACCCGCGCGGCCTCTTCCAGCTCGACTGGCAACGTTACGAAAAACTGCCGCATGACGAAGGTAGCAAAGACACTCGGCGCGCCGAAGATTGGCGTCAGGATCAGGGGCCAATGAGTGTTGACCATTCCCGCCTTCAGGAACATCTGAAACAGCGGCACAATCGTGACCTCCGAGGGGATCAACAGACCAAGAAGTACGATCATGAAGACCGTATTGGCGAAAGGAAACTTTATTCGCGCGAAGGCATACCCGGCCATCGATGATACGATCATCGTGCCGAACGTCACGATGGCGGCGATATAGGCCGAGTTCCAATACTGGTGCACAAAGGGCTGAAGCTCGAAAACCTTGCGATAGGTCGTCCAGTCATAGCTCTGCGGCAGGAGTTGCGGCGGAAAGGCAAAAATATCGCTGATCGGCTTCACCGAAGAGGTGACCATCCACCATGTCGGGAAGACGAAGGGGATGAGGAGCACGCACATCAGCCCGTAAAGAAAGACCTTCAGTCGCGGTGATATCTCAGTCTTCATAGAATACGATCCTCTTGCGCAACTGCCACTGGGCGAAGGTCAGCACCGCCACGATCACGAAAAGCAGGATCGACAAGGTCGAGCCATAGCCGAAGAAATGATACTGAAAAGCCTGTTGGTAGAGGTAGTAGACAAGCACGGTGGTCGAAAGACCAGGCCCGCCCTGCGTCAGCACAGCAATCTGGGCGAAGACCTGCAGAGAACCGACGATGGTGATGATCGAGGTCAAGAGTATGGTCGGGCTGATCAGCGGAAGGGTGATGCGGCGGAACTGCCTGAATCGCGGTGTGCCGTCGATGCGGGCAGCCTCATAAAGTTCGTTCGGCACGCCCTGAAGGGCGGCGAGAAACAGGACCATGTTGAGGCCGACATTCTTGAAGACCTGGACAATGATGACCGAGATCATCGCCGTGGTTTCGCCGCGAAGCCAGTTCGGCCCCTCGAGCCCGAACAGCTGCAGCATGCCGTTGATGCCGCCATTTTTCTGCAGCAGGAATCCCCAAACGATCGTCCAGGCGACGAGTGACACGACGACCGGCGAGAAGAACAATGTCCGGAAGATCGTGATCCCGGTAAGCTTCTGGTTCAACAGCACCGCCAGCAGCAAAGCCAGCGACATGTTGAGAATGACAAGCCCGGCGGAGAAGACGGCTGTCGAGCCGAGCACCTGCAGCAGATTCGGATCGTCGAGCAGCATTTGGTAGTTCTGGGCGCCCGTATAAGTGAACGTATTGGCGAGCACGTTCCACTCGTGCAGCGAATACCAGAAGACCAGACCGAGCGGGATCAGCACGAAAATGATGATGCCGATCAGTTGCGGAGCGATGAACAGCCAGCCGGCAAGGCTGTCGCGCCGCGCAATTGTCCAGAACGGCGACGACGAGCAGCCTTCCGGTCTTGCGTTGTCCTGTGCGACAGCCATCCTTTGCCTCCTCAGCGCTTGAGCAGCGGCCCGATCTGGCCGCAGATCGTCTGGAGCGCACCGGCGACATCAGCGTCTGGACGCCACACTGCATCGAGCCCGGAGCGCACGCTTTGCTGGATCTGCGCAAAGCCCGTATGGCCGGGAATGACCTTGCCTGTCGCAATGCCCGCGATGACGACCTTGTCGATCTGCTCCTTCGTGAGCAGCGGGTTCGTCTTCTTCAGCACATCCGCATTGAGCAGCGACTTGCGGGCCGAGGGAAAGAACTGGCTGAGCTTCGCGGAATTTTCCGGGTTGGTCATGTAGGCGACGAATTCGGCAGCCGTCTTGGCGTTCTTGCCCGACTGCATGACGCCGATGCCGGCCTGGCCGATCAGCGCATAATCACCGGCAGACCCTTTGGGTAACGGCACGAGATCCCAGGAAAAAGGCTTGTCCTTGGGCAGCAGCGAAGCGCGGCTGATCTGGGTAATGGTCATCGCCGCATCGCCAGCGAAGAAATCGACGTTTTCGCCGGGGCCAGGTATCGCTTTCTTGTCGAAGATCGCGTCATGGATGAAGTTAAGCGCATCGACCATCGGCTTTTCGGTCATCGTGCAAGTCTTGCCGTCGACACTCCAAGGCGTCGCACCAAAGCCGTTCCAGATCGAAGCGAGATTTTGCCAGATCTGGTAGTTGAAATCGCGCACGATCAGGCCGCCCTTGCCTTTCTGGCCGACGGCCGAAGCCGTGGCGATCGCGTTGTCCCAGGTCCATTCTCCGGCCGCGATCAGTTCGGCAGGGGTCTTGGCGCCGGCTGCCTTGATGAGGTCGTTGTTGACGAAAACACCAAAGGGTGAGGTTGAGAAGGGATAGGCATAGAGCGTGCCGTCCTTCGCCCAGCGCGCAGTTGCGGTGGCGCTCACCTCGTCGAGATTGTAGTTCTTGGTTGCCTTCAGGGTGTCGGTGAGCGGATAGAGCGCGCCGGAATTGACGAAGTCATAGGCCGCCGTCTCGAAGATCCAGGCCATGTCCGGCGCGTTGCCGCCGGCAATCTGGGTGGTGAGAGCCGTCGTATAGGTGTCGAACG
This sequence comes from Rhizobium sp. 01T417, assembly GCF_056398905.1. NCBI lineage: Bacteria > Pseudomonadati > Pseudomonadota > Alphaproteobacteria > Hyphomicrobiales > Rhizobiaceae > Rhizobium > Rhizobium sp. 01T417. Next base: position 170,011 of record NZ_JBFTQH010000008.1, read on the forward strand.
GGAGAGACTCGAAGGTCACCGTGACGTTGGGGTGGTCCTTTTTGAAGCTGGCCGCAATCTCGTTGAAGAGTTTCAGATGTGGTTCAGCCGCGCTCCAGATGGTCATGCGCAGGTTGACTGCCTCCTGGGCATTGGCAACGCAGCTCCAGGCGAGCGGAGCGGCGATCGCAAGCGCCGCCATTGCCATTTTCAGTGTCCTGTCTTTGTTCATTCCCGTTCCTCCTCCAAAGATGGGTTGCCCTGATGGATACTCAGTAGGCCGATATGACCGGCCAGCGGATTTCGACGCCTTCACGAGCGAGTTCCTTCTGGAAGCCGTTGAGGTGGTCGTCATTTTCCTGGACCTGATGAGGCCTCAGACCTCTATCGAGGCAATAGGCCGCAAGCATTCCTGCCGCTTCGCCGATATTCCATTCGACTGGATGCAGGCGGTAGCAACCATTGGTGATATGGGTGGTTCCAATATTCTTGCCGGCTGCGATGAGGTTCGTCATGCGCTGCGGCAGCAGCGCCCCAAGTGGGATCTCGAACGGGCAGGAGGGAACATCGATATAGTTGTCCCCGCCGGTCGATGGGTGCAGGTCGATGCGGTACATGCCGATACCGACGCTGTCGCGATAATTGACTGCACCCTTGTTGCCGCGCACCGCATGCGAAAGATCCTGTTCGGTAATGCGGGTGATGGGCTTTATGCGCCGGCTCTCACGAATATAAGGCGCCATGGCAAGGCCGTGCTCAGTGCCGGTGATGTCGCCGCGAAGTCTCAAGCCGCGGTAACCCTGCCCGCCATCGATACGCGGCGCCTCCGTCTGCAGCCAGTAGAAGACCGAATAGGAAAGATCAGCCGCCGACTTCAGATGCAGCGCCTTGTCCTCTTCGGACACGTCGATGATCGTTCCGTCCATGTAGTCGATCATCGGCCAATTCACGAAGCAGATATCCGACTGGTAAAATCCAGCTTGAAAATTTCGCCGTGCCGCGATGCGGCGAAAGAGCCATAGGTTTTCATCGCCGCCGCCCTTGCGCTGATCCGCATCGACAAGGAGCGGATTGTCATCGACATTGGGCGTAAAGCTGCGCGTGGTAAATTCCAGCGTGCGTGGGTGGGGCGCGGTAAAGCCGAGCAGTGGGCCGCCCCAGAAATGTGGCTGGTATTTGCGCCAGTATTCGTAGTTTTCTGGCTTGTCGATTGTCTGGTCGCCATCGACGCAGTCGACTGCAAAGCAGATTGAGACTGCTTGGACATTGTCCGGCTGGGCTTTTGCAGGTGCGCTCGGCTCGCCGGTATCGGATTGCGCCTCGAAGCCTTTGACATAATCCGTGCCAGTCATCGGCAGCAGGTCGCCGAGTTCGGTGGCGTCAAGGATATAGTCGGCCGAGATGACGATCTCGCGGTCCGTATCGCGATGTCGTACCGTAATTGAGCGCACACTATCACCCTCGACATCGGCAGCGACGGGACGATAGGGCTGTAGCAGCCTGAGCCGGCCAGCGCCCCGATAGGGCATCAGCATCGCTTCCATGACCGCAAGGCTGACGCGCGGCTCGGCGCAGATCCGGCTTACCCAGCCGCCGCCGGGATTGAGGTCGTCCCAGGCGCGGGCGCCCTCGGTAAGCGGATAATTGTCGCGGTAATATTGCCGTACGCCGTTGCGCAGCTTGCGATAGGAGCGGGTAATGCCGAACTGTTCGACCCAGGTGTGTTCGTCGGATGGCACTGCCTGGCTGGTCGACTGACCGCCGATCCAATCGAATTCCTCAGTCATGATGACGCTCTTTCCGGCGCGGCACGCGCCAAGCGCCGCCGCCACGCCGCCAAGGCCGCCGCCTACAACCAGAATATCCGCCCGCATCTCTTTTGCCGCTATGTCTGTCACGCTCTCAGGTCCGTTTCTTTGCCGGTCCGAGGGTTTGGCCCTCGACGGGTTCGCAGGTTAGAAGAATCTGTTCTACGGGCGCGGCGTCCTCGATGCGGCGCACCAGCATCGCGGTCGCCTGCCGTCCCATCTCCTCGCGAGGAATGTTGAAGGAGGTAAACTGCACATGACTGCGCTCGGCTCGCACATGGCTACCGAGCACGACGACCGAGAAGTCGTTCGGAATGGACAGGCCGCGTTCGCGCGCGGCCGCTTCGAGACGCACCGCATCGGCCAGTTCGACGAAAAACACGGCGCTCGCGCCGCTTGCGGCAATCGCATCGAGTGTTTCGGTGGCACCCCGGCCAACTTCGTCCACATGCAAAACCAGTTCTGCATTTCCGGTGATCGCGTCCGAAAAGCCGCGCCAGCGGTCGACAACGGATTCGGCCGATCCGCTCGGGCCGATGAATGCCAGTCGTTCATGGCCAAGAGCACGGGCCTTTTCTACCAGCGCCCGCGTGCCACTCGCATAATCACCGCCGACGTAAGGAACCGGTCCGCCTGCGTCCTCTCGTCTCCCGATTGCTACGAAGGGATAATCGCCTGTTACAAGCCTTTTCAGCTCGGTCCGATCGAATTCTCGCCCGAGGACAAGGCAGCCGTCGGCGATGCGCAGTCGGTTGCCATCGGCAAAAATCTTGCGCTCACGGCCGATGCCGGCGCCGGTCAGCAGCAGCAGGTCATAAGTCTGTGCTTGCGCTTCTTCCTCGATGCCAAGCAGGAAAGGTGTAAAAAAGTCCGCCTGCTCGCTCGGAAACGCTGGCTCATAGGTGAACACACCGAGAATGCGATTGAGGCCCTTGGCCATACGCCGGGCGATCGGATCGGCCACGTATCCTGTCTTACGAATAACCTGTTGGACACGCTCGCGGGTCTCCTCGGGAATGCGGGCCAAGGCGGTCGGCGTACCGTTCAGCACAAGCGAAACGGTCGCCTGGCTCACGCCCGCCAGTTTCGCAATATCGTGCTGAGTCAAGCGCTTAATGCCTGCCACGTAGCATCCTCCAGATAGCCTCTTGACTGCTAATGCGTATTAACAGCTAATACGTATAAACAGGATTTATCTTGTCACTGTCAAGCGCCAAGCTGTGAGAAAATCGATGACGTTCTCCGAGCATTTGAAAACGCAGGCGATTTCCGGGATCCGCGTCTTCGGTGACAGCATCACCGCCGGCCTAAACGCCAGTCAGCCGCATCTGGCATGGCCGGCACTGTTTGCCGCTGACCTCGGGCAGCTGCCTGTCCATAATCTCTCGGTTCCAGGGTCAGTGTTGCAGGGGGCGCCGCTTGCCGATGGAAAGTTGCGGCCGGGAAACGGTGTCGGACGCTTCGCCCAGGCACTGCTTGAACCCGCACATCGAGACGCCATCCTCATTCTTTACGGCTATAATGATGCGCGCTACGTGAACGCGCCCGACACAATGAATGTGAGAAATTTCAGCCGAGACTATGCAAAGATGCTGGATAGGCTGTTGGCGGCAGGTCACTTGGAAAGGCTTGCGATCGGCAGTCCGCCCTATATTCCCGAAGCCGGCTTGTCAGTCGGAAGTGCCGGCTTCACCGGTCAGTCCCGCCAAGGCTTCGAGGCCTATGTCCGGTCGGTTGAGGAGCTGGCGCAGTATTTTGGCATCTTCTATGCGCCCGTCTATGAACAAATGAAATCTTGCGGTGATGGCACTCTCGCCTCGCCCGATTTCGTTCATCCGAACGATGCTGGCCATCACGTAATCTTCCGTGCGTTTAAAGATGCCGCTCGTTGATGAGTTGACGACCTGCTTTTCCCGAATGCCGAGGCCGCGGCAAATGTCACGGCCTTGCTGTAGAGACGGACAAGGGCCAACCGGGGTCCGTCGAGGATGGCTTAGCCTTTAGGTGGGACGAAGCACGAGGCCCGCAGGGGTTCGCGGACCTCGGAGCACTGTTGCAGGAAAGTGGCCGCATTTGAGGCCGCGCTCACAAGCTTCCATCGATCGCACATACGTCAATGGTGATGAGCGCACCTGGATTGTCGCTGACCCAGCCTGCGTTTCGTGGACATGGCCTCGGGTCTGCCTGAAATGTAGTCGAGTTGACGCTGTGCTGCAGTCGCACCGAGGGAGGGCCCGGAGATCTCTTTGCCACGCAGTAACACCAGAGCGAGCGCTGAGCCTATTCGTCTGCGTCTGGCACCAGAACGTCGAAGACTTCGAGGAGAGCCTCTGTAATGGCGGCTCCGAGTGCGTTTCCGGTCGCAGCGATTGCCGGTTCATCCATATCGCGTGCTGCAATCGCCAGGTTTCCGCCTTGCTCGGCGACGATTGCCCGTGCCCGCTCGATTGCCCATTGCGCGAAGTCATTTCGGCTTTCGATCGTGACTGTTTCGGTTTCCATGAGCTTTCTTTCAGAGATCCTTCGGACTTGTCCGGGAAAATGGCGCTGCGCGCTGAGTTGTGCTTTCGCGCTTGCTGGTCCAAGTATCGGTGAGACGCCGGCCTTGCAAGGCCAATGAGCCAATCTGCGGCTCCCGCTTCGCATTTCTCGCATTATGAGCGATTTGTAAATGCAATGATGAGTGGGAGCCAGCGCGTCCGTCCCGACCCTTTCGCCCAACGGTGTGAGCCCGTGGAGGGCAAGCGTCAGGCGAGTATGGGATCGCCATCAGAGCCAGGACAGTTGGTCTCTTGGCAGCCGCCCGCTGGGGTCGAAAACCAGTACCCGATGGGGCAAGTTCGGTCCCCAGTCCCAGAGCACCAGATTGCGGTCTGACGGGTCCGTGCCGGGCGCAAAACTCGGAACAACAATGCCGGCAATACCCTTGGCTGTAAGCCGGTCGTAGATTGACCAGGAGGACGGCCGGTTGCCATTCGCAAGCGCGGTCGCCCAGGCGCAGCTCATATCCTCCAGCGTCACCAAGAATTCCTTCCGGCCCTCATCGGTGGAGAGATCGGCTATATCCTCGCAGTCGATTTCATAAGAACACAATACACAGGGGTCGATACGGTGAGCGAAACCCTGGTTGGCCTCTTTGATGGCCGTTAAGATGCTCAATCCGAGATAGAGCGCCGGTACGCCTCGGGGATTGAAGCGAGCGCCACGGATCGCCGCGCCGTCACCAGACGTCGGTTTGAAAGACCAGCGTGGATCATGGGCTCGGTAGCAGGTTGAGGTAAACCTCACGCAAAGCCACCAACCGCCATGTGATCGAGATAGTCCCTGACCGCGCCGGCCTTGCCGTCCTTGACGAGCGCTTCTGCTGTTCTTCCGCCAAACGCCGGAAGCGGCTGAGCGCGGTACCATGCCATGGCTTGTTCTTTGCCACCAGCCCAGTCACTGACCCGGCTGATGATTTCGAGCATTTCTCGCAGGCGCCCCTGCGCTTTTGCTGCTCTGCTTCGCTCTGCTCTGTAGAGCGTCTCGCGGGACAATCCGGCTGTTTCGGCAAGCTGGCCCCTGGACATCCCAAACCCGTCTGCGACCTGCGCAATGCCAATCTTTCCGGACCTGTCCATGTAGGACAGAATTAAGGGTTCATTTTGGGGGGGTCGCTTCAGAGCCTGTCCCATCGTCTTCCTTGCCATAGTGGATGCCACATTCTCTGTACAAAATATATGACATACTTCAGCTTCCTTCAAGGAGGCAAAGTACACAATGTCGCGGCTACGGGCACCCGCGATAAAGGTCCACCATGCTACCGAGGCCCGCAGGGTATGCGGAACCTCGGAGCGCCGTTACAGCAAATGAACGAAGGCCGCGCTCAACAAATCAGGACGCCTCCGTCGATCGCGTACACGTCGATGGTGACAAATGAACGTGCCTTCAAAGGAGAAGGTGGAGAATTCCAATGAATGAAGGCATTTCGGCGCTGCGGGAGATGCCGGCCGCCGGCCAGCGGTGAGCCGATCTCAAAATGCTCAGTGGGCGAGCGCGCCGCCGAGAATGGCACCAAGGGCGAAAGCCGCCGCTGGATACCAGAAACCATCTGGCCCACGGCGATAGCCGGACCGGTGGTCGTGGTAGCCACGATATCCGTGGTAGTAGCCATGTCTGTCAGGGCCGCGATGCGGTCCCCAACCATTCGGGTAATTGTTGGAATGATGGGGTGGGGGTGGTGGCGGACGATGATGTGGCTGCTTTGCCTGCGCCAACGGCGCGGCAATCACGGTGGCGGCCATTGCCATGATCAGTAGTTTCTTCATTTACGACTCCTCGTTTAACGACCGAAGACTAAGTGGCCACAGATGAACCGTAAGTGAACTAATAATATGCTCACTATTTCGTGTGGCGATGTGATCGGTTTCGGTGTCGTCCTGATGTTGCATGCAAATTGCGTGCGGCGTTGGTGACCTCACGCTGCTTCAGCAAATGGATGCCTTCTGGGTCGAGGCCCCGAAAGGCGCTGCGGGCGACGGGTAGCCCCGGTGCGGTAAGCGTGACCGAGTGTCAGTCATCAGGTCCAACGAGCGACCGTCATTTAGCCGACCGCTGCAATCAGGCGGGCCCATATAAATAAAGCCAGACATGACATCGCCGCCGCTGGTCGGCTGCTGCTAGCGTGGCTGCAACCGCCAGGTCCGGATCTCAAAGGGCATGATATCTGCAGGTCCAACACGTTCAATCGGCTCTTCGAGGATGTTCAGCGCTCCCGAAGCCTGCCATCCCGACGGCAATGTCAGTGATAGGCGTCCGCGGCGGCCTGCGGGTTCGTAAATCCGCAGGATCAGACCCTTTCCCTCCTCGGTCGGCTTCAATCCCGAGAGGGCGACCGGTATGCCCTCCACGCCGAGAGGCGATAGTGTACCCGCCGAGAGACCACTTGCCTCGATGGTAACGAGTGGCTGATTGAGATCGATCGCCTCTTGCAGAACGCCCCCTTCATGCCAGGCGCCCTCATGCGGCATCAGTGCGTAGGTGAAGCTTTGTTCGCCTTCGTCGGCAAGTGGATCGGGATAGATCGGTGAACGCACCAGGCTCATGCCGATGACATTGCCGCGCGCGCTGTGTCCGTATTTGGCGTTGTTGAGCAAAGCGACGCCAAAGCCCGGTTCGCTCAGATCGACAAAACGATGCGCGGCAGCCTCGAACATCGCCTGTTCCCAAGACGTGTTCGTATGCGTTTGCCTCTCGACGACGCCGTAAGCGCATTCGAAGGTGGCGGTGCGTGAGCGCACAGCGACAGGGTTCAACGTTCTCAAAAGCGTACGCCGGTCATGCCAGTCGATCGTCATCTCGACGTCAAGCCGGCGCGCATTGGCTGTCAGCACATAGAGCTGGGTGACCGTTGAGTTTCGGTACCGGTAGGCGACACGGATCGCGCCACGGTGCGGTCCCTGTTCGACAAGCGTAATGCTCTCAGGCTTGTCGAGGCGGACAGCCTTTTCGGCATAGTCGGCGTCAACGTCCCAGGCATCCCAATTGCGGGGCTTGTCGGCCGGATAGACCCACAGCTGATTTGCCGTGCCATCTATCGCTTCCCGTCCCGATGCCTTGTGGACGAGGCTTGAAACGGCTCCATCCTTGCCGATGACGACCGACAGATACTCGTTTTCGAGGCTATGCGCACTGGCTTTCAGAATGCCGGCGGGCCTGAGTGTCTTGCGATCAAATACCGCGACGGAAAGAGGCGCAACTTGATCGGCACATGACAGGACCGTTCCGTCGGAGAGCTTTGCAGCAAGTGGCCGCGGCGCAAGAGACGGGTTGACCGCAATCAAAGCGTCCGACACTCCGCCTGCCGGAAGATTGGCCGACAGCGACTTGAGGGCCTTGGCCTGCTCCACCCCGGCATTGTGTATAACCCCATCGAGCTCTTGTTCGGCGTCGATATAGACCTCGCGTATGCTCGAGCCTGGCAGGATGTCATGAAACTCGTTCTTCAGGACGACGCGCCAATCCGCCTCGAGGCTTTGAGGTCTGTCGGCGCCCAAAAGATGAGCGAGTGAGGCGAGTGTCTCTGCTGTTATCAGCGCCCGTTCCGCCTGGCGGTGCTTGCGCTTGACGCCGCTTTGCGATGTCAGCGTGGCGCGGTGGAGCTCGAGGTAGATTTCCCCATCCCAGACCGGAAGGTCCTTATCTGCCGCAACCCGGTGCGCCATTTCGTAATAGCCCTTCACCGTGCCCCAGCGTGCCGTGGGGATTGCAGGGAAGTCACGCAGTTGCACTTCGCGTTCGACCATCTCCGGGGTTACACCGCCACCGCCATCGCCGTAGCCGACCGCCAGCAGAGACGTGTCGTGCTGCGTCTTGCCGCGGAAATTCCTCCACGTCGGCACGAAGCAGTCCGGCTGCACAAAACCATTATAGCCCTGCATGGGGTTGTCGAAGGTATGGGTCAGTACCTTGCTTCCATCCAGCCCCTTCCACCAGAAAAGATCAGACGGAATGTGATTGGTCTCGCTCCAGTTCACCTTGATCGTGAAGAAGCTGTCGATACCTCCAAGCCGCAAGATCTGTGGCAATGCCCCCGAAAAGCCGAAGCAATCTGGCAGCCAGCAGACAGTGTGGCGCAAGCCGAATTGCTTCTCGAAATAGCGCTGCCCATAAAGCACCTGCCGTGCAAGGCTTTCGCCGGTTGGCATGTTGGTGTCGGGTTCGACCCACATGCCGCCGACAGTTTCCCACTTGCCCTCGGTGACCTTCTTCTTGATGCGCTCGAGAAGCTCGGGATCATCTTCCTCCATCTGCGCGTAGTAGTGAGCAGTCGATTGATTGAACCGGAAGTCTTCCGACCGCTCCATCAGCGAAAGCGCGGTATTGAAAGTGCGTCGCATCTTCCGACGCGTCTCGCCGTAGGGCCAAAGCCAGGCGAGGTCTATATGAGCATGGCCGGTCAGTAGCAATTCGCCGTTCGGCGGAAAACGTGTCTGAAGCTCCTTCAGTCGGACAATCAGCGCTTCGAAAGCCGTCGTTGCCAAAGCGCTCTGCGCCTCACTCAAACCGGCCGGATTTACCTGAAGCTCCGGTAGTTCCCAGATCTTCTGCTGCATGACCGCATCGGATGTGCGCGAAATATAGGATGATGTGTCCGAAGGCCAGTCGAGGCTGCGAAGCGCCTGTTCGGCCGCATCAATCATGTGCGGCACCACCTCGTGGGTTTCGAGTGCGTCTGCCGCCTCGCCGATTTGCCGCAATAGAAGATGAAGCTTGTGGACCGGTTCATCCAGCCAGATCAGCCGCGCCTTATTGAGCCGCGGTGCCCGGTTCGGCTCTCCAAAGGGAAAGCGCGCGACGCTCTCCGTGGTAATCGAAAACTCCCTGCCTTTGATCGGGAACTCCTGATGATAGGGATCGAGCCCGAATGTCTCGGTCTGGCCACCGGAATAATGCAACGTGATCAAGCTCTCACCGCCGAGATCGAGCTGCAGGCGGATCTCGCCGATTGGCCAGTCGCGCGGCGCGCTCACCGATGTCGCGAAATGAACCGTCCCCTTGCGGTGTGGCCAATCCTGATGATGGGCAATCGGCTCGCTCTCAAAGGTCCAGCCGTCGATCAGGACGCTTTGCCTGTCGCGCCAGTGGGCAAGCTCGGCTGTTCGGACCTTCAGACGATCAAGGCGTTGGGCAATCGTGAGAGACATGGCGGGTCCTATCGGAAAGAAGAAACGGTGGGCGGGGAGAACATGTGGTCGCGCGATTGGGCCGCTGGCATCCGCGTCCCGTCTCCTCCAACCGGGGCGCGTTGCAGCGCTTAGATTAAGTAACTTTGTTTTCGCGTCAAGCGCACAAGAAATAAGTTGCGAGAGTTTTCCTTGTGATACACAAGCATTCAGGTGCTTGGGGAAGACAGTTATGCGGTATCTTCGTTCTGGGCCGCGACGACGCCAACCAGATGAATCGGCCGTTTCGCGGGGAAAAACAATTGGTTTGCGGTCGGGAGAAATCGCAGACAGAAATATCCGCGTCATCCTTGAGGCAATCCGCCGGCACGGTCCATTGACCCGCATGGAGCTCGGCCAGCACTCCGGGCTCACAGGCCCGGGTATCACCAATATTCTGCGCCGCCTGGGCGACGAGGGTCTGGTGACATCGCACCGGCGAAGCGGCGCAGGTAGCGGTGCAACCGCCACCGAATTTGCATTACGCCCGGACGGCGCATTTTCAATCGGCGTCAGGGTCCGCCAAAGCAGAGGCGAAGCTGTCCTTATCGATCTCAGCGGCCAGGTCCGTGACCGCCAATATTTTCCGCTCGTGCCGACAGCAAGAGTCCCGTCGATCCTTTCAGCCACGCAGACCATGATGGGTCGGCATGCCGGCCTGCCGATCATCGGCATGGGGATAGGGTCAAATGATTGGACCTCGCAAGAAAGCGATGAGCTCGACGCGGCATCGATCGTTGTTCGCAGCCATGTGGAAAATGAGTGCACGGCAAGCCTCCTTGCCGAGCGCACCATTGGCGCGCCTGCCCCCGAAGGTGGACTGGCGATGATCATCATCGACGAAGATGTGCAGGCCGGGTTCCTCGTTCGCGGCGTCCCTTATTCAGGCATGCATGGACGCGCAGGCAGCATCGGCGAGATGCTGACCGGCCCCGACAATGTCCAGCTGAACACTGTGGTCGGCTTCGGCGCCCTGCGCGCACTCGTAAGCGATGAGGAGTTCAAGTGCCTTATTGCGGGCGAGGAGGCGTCTTCCCCTCAGTTGATCCAGTGGATCCGCGACGCGGCAAGCCACCTGCTCGACCCGATCATTGCGATTGCAGGCTTCATCGCGCCGAGCACCATCATGATCGGCGGCGACCTTCCGCGAGGCGCGATCGAGGCGCTGATTCACCAGCTCTCCGTCGAACGCCGTGACACATCCAAACGGCCCTTCCTGACGCCATGGATTTCCCCGATGAAACCCGCAAGCTTCAGTGGCGGCGGCGTTGCGTTGGGGGCGGCACTGCTACCCTTCCTCAACACCTTGCTGCCGCCCGTTTCCGCCTGACACGGACGTGTCGGTTCAGGCCAATGCCTCGTCTGCGTGGCTGATGTCGGAGGCAAGCGCCTTATCGAGCACCTTTTGGATATTCGCCGCGCGGCGGAAGGAAGGTTCCTGTGTCTTGCCTGCCCGGACGGCCTGCACGAACCGCTGGTAGTTGGTCTCCACCGGCTCGAAGGGAACGTCACGCCATGTCGCGGTGTGAACGTCTTCCTTGAGGCAAGCGCGCAGCGTTGACTTTCCGGTGTCATAGATCATCTCGATCGACCCCGTCTCGCCATAGACCCTGAGACGTAGTTGATCCATCTGGCCGGCGGCAGTTCGTGTCGCCTGGATGGTGCCGATCGCCCCTGTCGTGAAGTCGACATTCATCGTGAAGCTGTCATTCGCATCGAGATCATACTCGCCGATCTTGTCGCCCGGCGCCTTGTTGAAGGTTTTCAGCCGCGCGAAGACATGGGCGACATCCAGTCCCGAGCCGTAGGAGGCAAAATCTACGATATGGATGCCGATATCGCCGAGCGCGCCGTTCGACCCATGCTTCTTGCTGAGACGCCAAAGCCACTTGCTCTCGGTTTTCCAGTCGCCCCAATGACGCCCGACAAGCCAGCTCTGCAGGTGGGATGCCTCGACATGCCTGACCTCGCCGATCTCACCGGCCAGCACCATCTGGCGGCCCTTCTGCAGGGCGGGCGAATTGCGATAGGTGAAGTTGACCATGCCGACCTTGCCCGCTTTCTCTATGGCATCGGTCATTTCCATCGCCTTGATGGCGTCGGTCGCCAGCGGTTTTTCGCAAAAGACATGTTTGCCCGCTGCAATCGCCTGAAGCGTAGTCGGGTGATGGATACGGTCGGGTGTGACGTTGGCAACGGCATCAAACTCGCCCCAGGCAAGGGCTTCCTCCAGCGAGCTGAAGTGGTTGGGGATGCTGTGCTCCGAACAAAAGACCGAGAGCCGTTCTGGCACGACGTCCACCCCGCCCACGACGCTAACGCCGTCGATCGCCTTGAAATTAACAGCATGCTGGTTTGCCATCCCACCGGTGCCGAGAATGAGTAAGCGCATCTTTTCCTCCATGGAAGTCACATTTGGCCATAGCCGAGGCAAAGCCTCACCACGCCATTGCGGGTGCCCGAAATGGCTCAATTCTTGTGTGATCGGGAAGTGCGGTTGCGAGCCGCTAACTTGTGTTGAATGTCGCCGGCATCTCAATCCTCCCAAGCTGCGGCTTGACATCAAATCAAAGTAACTTAATCTAATTAATGCAGCATGGAAATGAGGAGAGGTCAACCGACCACCAGGCTGTATCCGTTTAAATGGGGAGGAGACCCATCATGAAGAGAGCGTTCATCAGCGCACTAGCGCTGAGCACAATGTTATTTTCAGTGCCTGCCGCATTTGCCCAGGAGCTCGCGACAAAGGACCGGATCGGCGCTGCCGACGCACCGAAAACTCTTGTCGTACGGCTCACGAACGATAGTCCCAACAACGCCGATCCGGCTATTGCCGAAGGGTATCAGAAACTCTTCGTCGACTTCATCAAGAAGCATCCCGAGTGGAAACTGCAGATGCAGTTCATGTCGGCTGACATAGGCACCGAACAGGCCAAGATGCTCGAGCAGGCCAAGGCCGGAAATGCTCCGGATTGCGCTGCGGTCGATTCCTTCGTGCTCTCCCAGTTCATGGTCAACCACGTCCTCGCCGACTTCACGCCCTATTTCTCGAAGGACGAGATCAACGATCTTTTCCCCTTCATCCGCAACGGCATTACCGACAAGGACCAGACAATCCGAGCATGGTGGTGGGATACGGACCTTCGCGTGCTCTACCGCAACAAGTCGATCGTTGCCGATGCGCCCCAGACCTGGGATGACCTGAAGAAGGCCGGTCTTTCTTCCGTAAAACAGGGCATGGAAGGCATCCTCTTCAATGCCGGTCGCTACGAGGGGTCCACCTTCGACTGGCTGGCAAACTACTGGGCCCTCGGCGGCAAGCTCGTCGACGAATCCGGTAAGCCGATCTTCGGCGAGGGTGAAAACAAGGAGAAATTCCTGAAGGCCCTGACCTATTACAAGGACCTCGTCGATTCCGGTGCAGCGCCGAAGCGTGTGACAACCATCGGCAACTATGACGACCTCAACGCCGCGGCGGCGGCCGGAACCACTGCTCTCTTCATCGGTGGCAACTGGCAATATGCCCAGTTGAAAGTCACGCTCGACGAAGACGAGTTCAAGAACTGGACCTTCTCGCCGATCCCCGGCCCAACCGCCGATCAGCGCTCCACAGGAACGGGCGGATGGACAATCGCCTCGTTCAGCAAGGACAAGGACAAGGTGGAGATGTGCGCCAACCTTGCTCGTGAAGTCTACATGGGACCAGCCAACGCGCTGCAGCAGCAGTTGCCGACGCGCAAGGCGCTCTTCGACAAGTATGATGTCTTCGCCACCGAGGCCAACAAGACCTTTGCCGGGGCTCTCGTCGATGGTCAGGCCCGTCCAGGCGCCCCGATCTATCCGGAAATCTCCAACCAGATCCAGATCATGATGGGCGATGTGCTGTCTGGTACCAAGAAGCCGGAAGAGGCTCTGGATGCCGCGTTCAACGCGACGATGGAGGCTTACAAGCGTCTCTAGCGAATGAGATCGCGGCGGCGCCCATGACGGGCGTCGCCGTTCGTGTCAAACCCGGACAGAGAAGCCCAATGAGCCCAATTGCCATCGAGGCTGCCAGCGCGCCTCACAGCAGACCGTTCATGCGCCGTTTTGCCGGGGCACCCTTGCCCTGGATCATGCCCGTGATCGTCGTCATCGGCATCTTCTATCTCTACCCGGTGATCGACGTTTTCCGCCTGTCGTTCACCAATGCAACGCTGATCGGCGACAATCCCGTCTATACGCTGAGCACGATATCAAACACTCTGAGTTCGCCGCAGCTGCCCGACATCCTGTGGGCAACCGTAATTTTTGTCGGTGGCAGCGTCATCGGTCAGCAGATACTGGGTCTTGCCGTGGCCGTCGTCGTCGTTCGCGGCGAGAAGCGTGGCCTGTTCGGCACGACCATCCTGCGCACGACAGCGCTCGTTGCCTGGGTCGTTCCGGGGATTGCTGGCGGCATCATCTGGCAGATGCTGTTTTCCGAGGCTCCATACGGGGCGCTAAACAGCATCTTGCGGCTCATGCACCTGCCCGTCGTCGCCTGGCTTTCCGATCCGGCAATCGCCCCGTGGTCGGCCCTGATTGCCAACATCTGGCGCGGCACTGCCTTCTCGATGGTGGTCATGTACGCCGCGCTCAAATCGATCGACCCCTCGCTGTACGAAGCGGCTGATGTCGACGGCGCAACGGGCTCGCAGCAGTTCTTCTTCATCACCATCCCCCAGCTGCGCGCAGCCATGCTCGTCAATATGATCCTCATTACGATCATGACGTTCAATACCTTCGATGCGATCATCACGCTGACGGGCGGTGGCCCCGGGCGCGCGACCGAGGTTATCTCGCTTTACGTGTTCAATATCGTCTTCCGCAATTACGACCTTTCCGGCGGAAGTGTGCTCTCAGTTCTGATGCTGATCATCAGCCTCGGACTTGCCTTCGTTTACGCATCGTTCCTGCCCAAGGAGGAACAGCAATGAGCAGGCGTACCGGCACGCGCTCCGGCGATTTCCTGAGCTACCTCTTCATGCTGGCGATGTTCATCTTCTTCGCCGGTCCCCTCAGCTATCTCCTGTCGATGGCCTTGCGGGACAAACGCGAAATCTATCGCGGCGTGGCACGCTATATCCCGCACAACCCCACCATCGACAATTTCGTGACAGTGCTCAATAACAGCTACTTCCCGCTTTATCTCTGGAACGGGCTGAAGCTTGCTGCGCTGAGCGGCCTCGGCGTCCTGATCGTCGCCTTGCCGGCGGCTTACGCCTTCTCGCGCTTCCAGTTCCGCGGCAAGGGGCTGTCGATGATGGGTCTTTTGCTCTTCCAGATGATCTCGCCGCTGGTCATCATGGTGCCGCTCTATCGCTACATGAACCGTCTCGGTCTGCTCGACACACATTTTGCGGTGACGATGGTCTACATTGCTCTTGGCGTGCCACTCGCGACGTGGCTGTTGAAAAGCACGGTCGACGGGATCCCCCGCAGTCTTGACGAAGCGGCCATGATCGACGGATGCAACCGCTTTTCGGTTTTCTGGCGGATCGTCCTGCCGCTGTCAGCGCCTGGTATCGCTTCCGTCTTCATCATCACCGTGATTGCAGGCTGGTCGCAGTTTCTCGTGCCCTTTCTTCTGCTCACACAAAACAATCTGATGCCGATCGGCGTTGGAATCTTTAACTTCCGTGGCATGCAAACCGACTCGTCCATCCAGCTGCTTGCGGCCGCCTGCCTGATCTCCGTCGTGCCCGCGATCGTGGCGTTCCTGTCGCTCCAGCGGCTAATCCTCGGTGCCATGACCAGCGGCGCGGTAAAGGGGTAAGGACGGTTTGCGTTTCCGTGGCTGATCAAGGATCCCGATTCATGAACCAGATAACCGGCACCAGATTGTCCCCCGACCTGACGGGGGCCAATGTTGAGGATGCGGGCGAGCACAACAGAGCCGTTGTGCTGCGCTGCATCCATCGGCAGGCACCGATTTCACGAGCCGAGATCGCCAGGCAGACCGGTTTTACCAAACCGGCGATCGCCCGGATCGTTGATCGTCTGCTTGACGAAGGACTTATCATTGAGGCTCGCCGCCGGCATGGGCTGAGGGGCCAGCCGGCAATCGAGCTCGAGATCAATCCCGACGCCTTCTTCGCGATCGGCATCAACATCGACCGCGATCACCTGACGATCCTCGCTGTTGATGCCGTCGGCAACGTGCGCGCACGCGTCCATCACGAGAAACGTTATGTACGCCCGGCCGAATTCATGCAGCTGACGGCCGATGCGATATCGCATTTCCAGCGAAGCCGCCTGATCGACGACGCACATCTGGCCGGAATTGGCCTTGCGATGCCGGACTGGCTCGGCGAAATCTCGTTCCTTGGCATGCCTGACGACTACTCCGATTGGATGGAGTTCGACGTACGCGCGGCACTTGAAAATCTGACACAGCATCCGGTCTTCATCGAGAATGAGACGAATGCCGCAGCCCTTGCCGAGCTTGACTACGGCCTTGGAGCGGAAAGCCGCAGTTTCTTTTATATCGCCATCAATGCCTGCCTGGGCGGAGGCCTCGTGCTTGATGGCAGCGGCCATCGCGGCGCCATGGCTCTGAGCGGCGAAATCGGTTGGCTGCCGATTGCCAATGACCGGGACAAGACCGCACAGAAGGTCGATCTGCTTGGCGAGAAGGTGACGCTCTTCTTCCTCTACAAATTCCTGGCGGAACACGGCATCCGTGCGAGCGTACCCCAGGACCTTCTTGCACTCGACGCGCATGGCAGGGCGCTTGTTTCGAAGTGGCTTAAAGAAATGAGTGCGCATCTTGCCATTGCGGTCAAGCATATCGGCATGATCGTCGACCCCGACGCCATCATTATAGGGGGCCGACTCCCGATCCGCATGATCGACGAGTTGCTGCGCTATGTTCACGAACATCTGACGGCAGGAGACATCACTTTGCCTTCGCTGCATCGCGCCTCGCTCGGCGAGGACGCCTCAGCGCTTGGTGCGGCAGCGATGCCAATGGGGGCGGCCCTGATGCTGGCATCGGCCGATGCCGTTCAACGCACCCGTTCGCCCCTCAAATTCATGGATCGCCTGAACAACTGAAGCGGCCGGCAATGCCACTGGGAGGATTTTGATGAGGATTGGGTTTTATACGTCGACATTCAACGATCGGCCGCTTGAGGAAGTCGTGGAGTTCGCTGCCTCTGCCGGTTTCGACGCAATCGAAATTGATGTCGGCGGCCATATCAAGACGCCGGAGAGGGTGCGGGCCGCCGTAACACTCGCTCGCGACCACAATCTCTTCGTCTCCTCTATCACCTACTTCGGCAATCAACTCGACAGCGATCGCGGCAAGCGTAGCGAACTTCGCGCCAGAACGGAGGATTTTGCTGAGGCGATCGGCGAAGCGGGCGTGCCGATCTTTGTGATCTTTCCCGGACGCGACGACAATGCTGATGACGAAGCCAACTATGATGGTTTTGCCGAGTTCGCCAATCGGCTGATCAGCAAGACGGCAGCAAGCGGTCTCATCTTCGCAATCGAGAACTGGCCGGGCCCCAAGGACAACTTCATTGGAACCACGCCGAAGGGCTGGGAAGAGCTCTTCAAGCGGATACCCGACCGGCGCTTTGGTCTCGAATTTGATCCTTCGCACCTTATCCGCATTGGCATTGACCCCTATGCCGCGATGGACGCAGTCAGGGATCGCATCGCCATCCTCCACGCCAAGGATACTGCAATCGATGCGGCCACGCAGCAGGCCGTCGGCTATCACGGGAAGGGTTGGTGGCAGTACAAGCTGCCAGGCAAGGGCCTCCTCGACTGGCCGCGGTTCCTGCGCCAGGCCCGCACCAACGGCTTTAACGGCACCCTTTCGATCGAGCACGAGGATGCCGCCTACGGATGGCCGGGCAAGGATCTCGAAGCACGAAAAGAGGGCGAACGCCTTGGCCTCGCCTATCTCAGAAACGTTTTGAACAAGCTTTGAGAGCGACCCCGGGAGGACGCAAATGGCCCATGTCAGAGTGAATAACGCGCGCAAGGATTATGGCGCCTTCAAAGCCATCAAGGGCGTTTCCGTCGATATCCGCGATGGTGAGTTCGTCGTGCTCGTCGGGCCCTCGGGCTGCGGCAAATCTACCCTGCTCCGAATGATCGCCGGTCTGGAAGACATAAGCTCGGGCGAGATTCAGATCGGCAAGCATATTGTCAATGAGCTGGCGCCAAAAGATCGCGACATTGCCATGGTGTTTCAGAATTACGCCCTCTATCCGCATATGACGGTCGCCAGGAACATGGGCTTCTCATTGCGGCTGAAGCGCATGCCGAAGACGGAAATCGATCAGCGTGTCGGCAACGCTGCCAAGATCCTGGGCCTTGAGGCCCTTCTCGAGCGCTATCCGAAGCAATTGTCCGGCGGCCAGCGGCAGCGAGTTGCGATGGGCCGCGCGATCGTTCGCGATCCTGCCGTCTTCCTTTTCGACGAACCTCTATCGAACCTTGACGCCAAGCTCCGTGTCCAGATGCGATCCGAAATCAAGGAGCTGCACCAGCGGCTGCAGACCACGACTATTTATGTCACGCACGATCAGATCGAGGCGATGACGATGGCGGACAAGATTGTGGTGATGAAGGACGGGTTGATTGAACAGTCGGGTTCGCCGCTTGAGCTCTACGATCGCCCGAACAACCTCTTCGTCGCCGGTTTCATCGGTTCTCCCGCAATGAACTTCATCAAGGGAAGCATGACGAATGAGGGCTTCCGGACAGAGGACGGGCTCGTCCTGCCAAGCGAGCGACGCCCGTCCGGCGCCGTTACCTACGGCATTCGCCCGGAACACATCAGGCTCGACCCCAATGGCATCGAAGTGAAAACCGTGGTCGTTGAACCGACGGGGTCGGAGACGTTGGTGATAGCCCGCCTTGGTACCCAGACGATCAGTTGCGTCTTTCGTGAAAGGATCAGGGCAGCCCCCGACGAGGTACTGCGGATTGCTCCGATCCACGATGCAGTCCACCTGTTTGACGAGGGTGAACGGCGCATCACCGCAGGCGAACCGATGTTGACCACGTGCGCGTGAAAAGGGTTGCCGCCGTGGACATTGTGCGAGATTGCCTCATGGCAATTGCGTCACCGCCTGTAGGTCAACCGGCTTGGTTCCGGCGCTTCGTGTGAGAGGCTTGGTACGTGTGTACCAAGGCCGTAGTGGTTTTTCGCACCAGTTCACCGGACCGTTGGGATAGTTGCACGTCCGACCGAGGTCTAGAATTGCCCCGGCTTCCGGGGGGCGGTGTTGTGACCGAGACAATTGCGCAAGAATTGATCTTCACCTTGCGTGTTGCGCAAGAGATTGCGTCGCGGGAAAGCCCCGACTATGACCTCGTTCTGCTTTTCATCCAGAAAGCCCTTGAGGTGGCAACGGAAGTGGCGTCGCGTCACGGCATCATGGTCGATTTCGATGACGTCTCGGAACGCGAGCATTGAGCGCGCGGTCGCGGCCATTCGTCTTTAGCTCAGACCGAAAGTCGTTGACTTGGAAGGGGCGGTGGTCAATGTCCTGGGTTGGCTCACGGTTAATTCCGGCCTTGTCGTTCTCCTCCAGATCTGCCTCTTCTTCGACAATTTGAGGTCGGTGATCTTATTTTATTGCAAGCTAATGTGCGCTTCGATAACCTCTCCACGTGGGGAGGACTCAAATGCAGAACATCGATTCGACTGCCGCCGAGCCAATCATGACAACGAGGGTATGGAGTATCGCGGATTTTTGCTTGCAGCACCGTTTGGACGGCAAGGAAGAAGCAAGGCTCACGGCTTTGTTTGGCCAATTCGCGACGACCAGTGAGCTGGTTCACAACGTGACGCGCAGATCGCGGTCAAGGTGACAAATTCGGCCGACAACCTGCGCTCAGCTTAAATCTCATTCGGCCTAGCTGACCACGAAGCGACCCCAGGAGTGGTTCACGCCGCCGCGCGGCATAAGGACCGCCGTGCGCCGTCCAAAAAGCCCTCGGGGTCGCCACGGAAGAGGCGTCGCGTCACGGTGTCATGGTCGATTTTCATGGCGTCTCGGTACGAGACACTTTGAGAGCGCGCGGTCGAAGCAAATTCGCCATGAGCTCCAACCGCACACCCGTTGCTCCGGAGGGGCTGGGGTCCTGGCTCCAAAAGCAACGTGCTGGAAGTTAAGGGTTCATGGTTAATTTAGTATTTACGCAATTACTAATGTGCGGAAAAATGCTTCGCAGTCGCAGTCGCAGTCGCAGTCGCAGTCGCGGTTGCAGGGCAGTCGCGCGTATGGCCAAGAAACTACCGCAATCGGGAAATTCTTTGAAATCGGAGGTCGAGAGCCGTTTTCTTTCATGAGCCCCGTTTACGCAACATTGGAATGGGCAGTTTCTTTCCCATCAGGTCTATTTACGGCAATGATCGCAATCAATTTCCGCTCGATGCATTAGTTCATATGGGTCCACGCCGATCGCCCTGCTGACGAGCAAAAACTCTGCGGAATCTAATCGTCTTTCTTCAGTCTCGATCTTGGAAATCACGGTCTGCCGCTGGCCGATACGTCTCCCGAGTTCCACCTGAGTAATGTTGGCCCTTCTCCTCGCTTCAACAAGAAGTTCAATCAATCGTCGGTAAAGTATGCGGTCGAACGAGGACAATGCCAAATGCCAGTTGAAATTTCACCGGCACTTCCGATAAAACCGATTTTCGAATACCCCAAAATAGGGTATCGTCAGTTTCGTGATCGCGACGAGAAATGTTCGGGGGAAGCAGCTTTCATGGAATTGCGTCAGTTATCCTATTTCAAAGCAGTGGCCGAGGAACTGCACTTCGGCCGGGCGGCAGCCAGGATGTGCATTGCCCAGCCGGCGCTCAGCAATCATGTGATGTCGCTGGAAAGGGAGCTTGGCTGTCCGCTGTTCATCCGCTCGACGAGACGGGTGGAACTGACCAGGGCAGGCGAGACCTTCTATGATCGCTGTGTGCGGATCTTAAGCGACATCGACCTGACCACCGAACTGACGCGGGCAGCCGGCGGCAGTCGCATCCGCCAGATCAGGATCGGCAGCATCTATCCGGCCACCATGGGCATGCTGCCAACCTTCCTTGCCAAGATCGCCCGCAAGTATCCCGATGTCCGCATCCACATCGCSTCTGGCAATACCGGCGAGATCATCCGYGGCCTGGAGACCGGSCAGCTCAATTTAGGCTTCATCCGGCCGGTGGAAAACATCGGCTCGTTGCGCTTCGTCTCGCTTGCGCATGAGCGCTACTAYCTGGCGGTTGGCCATGCCAATCCGCTGGCAGCCAGGGACGAGATCAGCATCGATGATCTGCGCACTCAGAAGATCATCGCCTTCAACCGGCAGAACCTGTCGTTTTCGGAGCGCTACTTCAATGAGAAGTTCGCCGAATACGACCTCACCGCCAACATTGCCTTCAGCTGCGATGACACCTATGCGCTGGTGTCGCTGGTCTCTGCCGGGCTTGGCATCGGCTTTGCCCCGGAATGGACGCTTGATCTTCCCAATCGCGGCTTTGA